>JAISLB010000155.1 GCA_031260685.1 Oscillospiraceae bacterium
ACGCTACGACTCCGGTGTCGTATATTGTGATTGAAACTATAGCGCGGCTAACACTCCACGAGCCAACGGTATCGCTGCGCGTCCACAAGAATACGCCGCCGGAAATTTGGAACGCCGCGCTCGAAACGTCAAAAATAATCGGCGGGTTGCCGCTTTTCCAAAACGACGAAGTAATTATCCCCGGCATTATCAAGGAACTCGGTTTCTCACTTGAGGACGCGCGGGACTATAGCCTTATCGGTTGTCAGGAGATTGTCGGTTCCGGCAACGACTATCCCGCTCCGAACGGTACGGCAATGTCGCATAACGGCATATATTGGTCGATTGTGATTACAATGGCGATTAACAACGGTATCAACCCGATGAACGGTGCTCAAGCCCCGGAACACGTGCGTTCCGGCTATCTCTACGAGATGAAGTCAATCGAAGAAGTACGCGCCGCAGTCGAGAAGCTGGCTCGCTGGATGCTAACGTGGTCGGCTACGCTCAATAACTATGCGGAATACGAGCAGGCGCGGCTGTTCCCCTTCCCGAACCTGTCGATTTCGACTACGGGCTGTATGGAAAAGGGTATGGACGTGTCGGCGGGAGGCGCAAAGTACAACTCCTACGGCGGTACGGCTACCGGGCTTGCAACTGTCGGCGACAGTCTGACTGCTATCAAATATATGGTATTCGATAAAAAGCTTGTCAGCGGCAGCGATTTCCTAAACGCAATCCTCGCAAACTGGGAGGGCTACGAGCTTCTCCGCGAGCGCGTCATCAACGAAGTTCCGCATTACGGCAATGCCGACGAATACGCAGATATGGAGCTAAAATGGATTGTTGACCTGTACTATCAGCTGTGTACCGAGTTTTCAAATCAGCGTTGCTCCGTCTACAAAGGCGGTATGTACGGTGCCGCCGACCACGTGCCGCAGGGCGAGCTAACCTGGGCTACGCCGGACGGACGCAAGACGGGTACGCCGATTGCGGACGCTATGAGCCCCGTGCAGGGTCGCGATACTAACGGTCCGACTTCCGTGTTCCTCTCGACTACAGTCTTCGACCACACGCGCTTTATGGACGGTATGGCGGTCAACCTGCGCATACACCCGACCGCGCTCTCAAGCGAGGACGGAATAACGAAACTCCGCGATATGACAAAATCGTTCTTCGATGACGGAGGTATGGAGTGCCAGTACAACGTAGTCGACTCCACAACTCTCCGCGAGGCGCAGGCTCACCCGGACGAACACCACAACCTAGTTGTCCGCATAGCCGGCTACTCCGCGTATTTCGTAGAGATGACCGAAGCTATGCAAAACGATGTTATCTCCCGCGCCGAGCATAGTTTTTAGGCTCTGACCTACACAGATTGTGCAAAAGGTTTTAGGACAGGTTTAATACGTCCGCAAACACAACTCTCAAAAGGTTAACCTTTTGAGAGTTGTTTAATTTTACAGTTCACAGTAAGTTTACAACATAAGCATTGACAAATATAGATTGCAGGGCTATAATGTATAGCATTGTCAGAGGCTAGCGCAGGACGAAGTCTGCGGGAAAGGTTTACGATATGAAAGCAGTATTCAGCTATCTGAAAGCCGGGGCGTGGGCGGCGGTCGCAGTATGCTTCGCGCTGGTATTCGCGCAGGTCTGGCTCGATTTGAAACTACCGGACTATATGGCGGAGATTACTACGCGTGTGCAGACCCCGGGTAGCGAAATGCGTGACGTGTGGGTTGCGGGAGCGAAAATGCTTGTCTGCTGTCTTGCGAGCGTAGCGACCTCAATCGCCGTAGGATACATAAGCGCACGCGTGGCGGCAGGGTTTTCCCGCGATTTACGCGGAGGTTTATTCGCTCACGTTGAAAATTTCACAATGGAAGAAATCAGCGGGTTTTCTACCGCAAGCCTTATCACCCGCACTACGAACGACATTACGCAAGTGCAAATGCTTGTCGCTATGGGCTTGCAAATCGTAATCCGCGCCCCGATTATGGCGGTATGGGCAATGCTCAAAATCTCCGCAAAACAGTGGGAGTGGACGGCGCTGGTAGGCGCGTCAATCGGAGCAATGGTGCTGCTGATAGTATTTATGATGATATATGCCCTGCCGAAATTCCGCAAAATTCAGACGCTCACGGACAACCTCAACCGCGTGACGCGCGAAAACCTCACGGGAATACGCGTTGTCAGAGCCTACAACGCTGATAAATACGAAGAAGAAAAGTTCGGGACGGCTAACCACGAACTTACAGACAATAATTTGAAAGTATTCAGCGCAATGGCGGTATTTATGCCCTTTATCACAATTGTAATAAACGGTATGTCGCTCGGGATTTACTGGATTGGCGCGTATCTTATAGACGCGGCACCGCGTACGGATAAAATCACGCTTTTTGCCGATATGATAACGTTTTCACAGTATTCAATGCAGGTCCTGATGTCATTTATGATGCTCGTTATGATATTTGTAATGCTGCCGAGGGTTATGGTGTCGGTGCGCAGGATTGCCGAAGTTTTGACAACCGAACCGCGAATCCGCGACGGTTCAATTACCGAATCTCCTGCGGGGATTGCGGGCGAGATAGTTTTCGCAAATGTCAGCTTCAAATATCCCGGTGCGGAGGATTACGTACTGCGTGATGTCAGCTTCTCGGCAAAGCGCGGTGAGACTGTAGCGATTATCGGCTCGACGGGAAGCGGGAAATCGTCGCTTCTGAACCTAGTCCCGCGCTTCTACGATACCACAGAGGGGAGCGTACGCATAGACGGCATAGACGTTCGTGAGTACACGCAGGAGGCTCTACGCAACAAACTGGGTTACGTGCCGCAACGCGCCCTGCTGTTCAAGGGAACGGTAGCGGAAAACGTAAAATTCGGCTCAACCGGGCGAACGCGCAGCAACGCGGAGAGCGAAATCAAGCAAGCGGTATCAATAGCGCAGGGTACGGACTTCGTAGAAGCTATGGCGGACGCTTACGACGCTTCAATCTCGCAGGGCGGTACAAATGTCTCCGGCGGTCAGAAGCAGCGGCTCTCGATAGCCCGTGCAATCTACCGAAACCCCGAAATCCTGCTCTTTGACGATACTTTCTCCGCGCTGGATTATAAGACAGACCGCGCTCTGCGAAGTGCCTTGAAACGTGAAACCGCCGGGGTTACGAGCCTAATTGTTGCGCAACGTATCGGGACAATCCGCGACGCGGACAAAATCCTTGTGCTTGACGAGGGACATTTGGCGGGGAGCGGTACGCATAGCGAGCTTATGCAAAGCTGCGAAGTGTACAGACAAATAGCCTACTCACAACTTTCAGAGGAGGAGCTTGCGTAATGAATGACGAATACGAATTCGGCTCGGCTAAAACGGGAGAAGACGACCGCGACGACGACAAACCCGAAAATTTCAAAGAGGCGTGGATAAAGCTACTGCGCTATTCTAAAAAATATCTCCCGGTGCTTATCTTTGCCGTAATCTGCTCTGCGGTTAGCTCTATTCTGACGCTGATTGGTCCCGACAAGCTCCGCGAACTGACAAACCTCGTGACGGACGGAATTATCAGCGGCATTGACCTCAATGCCGTAGTAGCTATCGCTATATCGCTGATTATCCTCTATGGTTTAGGCGCGCTGCTGTCTTTTGCGCAAGGGATTACTATGACAGTGGTTTCGCAAAAGCTATCGGCAAACCTGCGCTCGTCAATTTCGGAGAAAATCAACCGCTTGCCGCTGAAATACTACGATTCTAACAGCTACGGCGATATTTTGAGCCGCGTGACTAACGATACGGACACGCTCGGGAACTCGCTGAACCAGAGTATCGGGCAGCTCGTCCACGCGGCGGCTATGTTTGTCGGCTCGATAATTATGATGTTCAAGACGAACCCGCAAATGGCTATAACCGCCGTAGCGTCTACTATTCTCGGTTTCGGCGTTATGATTTTGATTGTTTCGCGGACGCAGAAATATTTTAAGCAAAATCAGGACAATTTGGGCGATATAAATGGTCATATTGAAGAAATCTATGCCGGACACAATATCGTAAAAGCCTACAACGGGGAGCGCGGAGCAAAGCAGAAGTTTGACGAAATCAACGACCGCCTGTATGTTTCAAACTGGAAATCGCAATTTCTTTCGGGGCTGATGATGCCGCTTATGGGCTTTGTCGGAAACCTCGGTTATGTAGCGGTTTGCGTGGTCGGGGCGTACCTTGCTATGAACGGCACAATCACGTTCGGAGTAATTGTCGCTTTTATGATTTACATACGGCTCTTCACACAGCCGCTGTCGCAAATGGCGCAATCGTTCACCAGTATGCAGTCTACGGCGGCCGCGGCGGAGCGCGTGTTTGAGTTTATCGACGAAACCGATATGCCGCCCGAACGCGAAAATCTCACTTTTGTAGAACCGCAAAGCGTCAAGGGTAACGTGAGTTTCAACAACGTGCGCTTCGGTTATTCAGAGGACAAAACCGTTATCAACGGTTTCTCCGCAGACGTTCGGGCGGGTCAGAAAGTCGCGATAGTCGGACCCACAGGCGCGGGTAAAACGACAATGGTCAATTTGCTTATGCGCTTCTACGAGATAGGTTCCGGTGAGATAACAATTGACGGCGTTCCGATTAGTAACATTAGTCGCGAGAACGTCCACGATATGTTCTGTATGGTGCTGCAAGACACTTGGCTGTTTGAGGGTACAATCCGCGAGAATATCATATACAGCAAAAGCGGAGTTGCGGACAGCGAGATTGACGCGGCGTGTAAAGCTGTAGGCTTAGAGCCGTATATCCGCACGCTTCCGAACGGCTACGACACGGTACTAGGCGATAACGCGAATATCTCTGCGGGTCAGCGGCAACTGCTTACAATTGCGCGCGCGATGATACAGAACTCGCCGCTGTTGATTTTGGACGAAGCTACCAGCAGCGTAGATACGCGCACAGAGCTGCTTGTACAGAACGCTATGGACGCGCTCACTGTCGGGCGAACCTCGTTCGTAATAGCCCACAGGCTCTCGACAGTACGTAACGCCGACCTGATACTGGTTATGCGAGACGGCGGTATTACGGAGCAGGGTACTCACGTAGAGCTGCTATCACGCGGCGGTTTCTACGCGGAGCTGTATAATTCGCAGTTTGAGGATTGAGGGGAAATCAGTTTTGTAACTTTTATCAAAATTTATCCGCGCACGGCGCGGGGAAACCACCCCGCCGCTGTGGGGGCTAAATAGTTACAATTATTGATTGTCCATCAGGGCGACAGCATTTACTTTTTTTATGTACGCCAAACCCCCGTCTACGCGCCGTGCGCGTCTTTGCGAAGCCGCCGCCGCACTTGCGATACGTAGAAATGTTATGCGGCGAAGCAATCCACGGTTGACGTACAATTCATAGATACGTAGACAG
>JAISLB010000180.1 GCA_031260685.1 Oscillospiraceae bacterium
AAGAGATACACATTGTCGGAAATTCGCTGTCTGTCGATTATCATATAGAACACGTTTCCGTCAACAGTTGTCACCGTGAAAAATTCTTTTCCGTCCGCGTCTGTCACGTTGTCCGCGACGGTTCCCGTTCCCTCCGGCGTGAGCGGTTTTTCGCCGTCTGTTGCTATCGCTGATTGAGAAACTTCGGTATTTTGCAGATTTTCCGATGTTTCAGTGGGAACTGTCACCGCCGCCGTTGACGGTTCATAGTACGGGTTTTTTATTTCGATACTGTTCGATTTATTCCCGCTTGCGTCAACCGCTTGAATTTCGATGTACTCGTCGTTCGAGCGTACATATTCGCGAATGTCAAGCTGTAAAGTCTGCTCCGAGCCGTCAATCGCGTTTTCGACAACGATATTCAGCGTGTCGCCGTTCAGCCACACGGAGTTGACCGTGAGCGCGGGCGGCTCGTCTGCGGCAAATGCCGTAACGCACATTATGACCGCGAATGTCAAAATGAACATTGCAATCTGTTTAGTCTGTTTCAATTTGCGCCTCCTCATTTTCTGTAATTTCTTCGTCTATTTCTTTAACTTTCTTTGCCTTAACTTCGGGTTCTGCTGTTTTTGACTTTTCAATTTCCTCCATTAAAATCCTGATTTCGGAAATCTCACCGCGCCGGGCTTTTTCAGCAATTAGCGCGTTTTCCTCCGCAACTAAAACGCTGTTTAATTCCGTAAACCGCGCCTTGTCCTGTTCTGATTTCTGCGTATACCGCGTTTTGTCTTGTTCCGCTTTTTGCTCGTATTGCTCCTTGTCACGCGCAATTTTGAGCGTCAGCCGCCGCACCTCTAAATAGAGCTTTTGCACATATTGCGGAATTATTTCCTGCTTTTCCATTGTTCCCTCCTAATCTGCCCGTAGCCGGGCGAAAGTGTAAAAATACTCTTGATAATATGCCGTGTCTATGCGCGTGTATTTTACCGGGTCACCAGCGTGTAAAATTAAATTTTCGGACACAACAAGCCCTATATGCGATACCAAAGCCGTCGTGTCGTATGTCCCGTGAAATAGGGCAAAATCGCCCGGTTGCACCTCGTTAGCCGGAATTGCTACCATATAATTGTTGTACAGCGAAGTCGCGCCGGTGACTTGCACATTCTTTACCCCGGACGTTCGCAAAATGTAATACATCAGACCGGAACAGTCGAAGCTGTCGGGTCCTGTTCCTCCCCAGATATACGGCTTGGAAAGTTGCGCTTCCGCTACCGCTAACAACGCCGTAAAATCCTCCGTTGACATCGGCGGCGGCGCTTCTCCGTAGATGATTTCGACGCTTGAAAGCTCCCCTGTACCGCCAGTTGTCGCGAAAAACAGCGGGTTCAAATACACGTTATTTCGTAGCAATTCAAAGTGTAAATGCGCTCCCGTCGAATTACCCGTGTTCCCCACCGTGCCAATGATTGTGCCGTTCGGAACCGCGCTTCCGTCAATCGCTAAAATGTCGTTCAAATGCGCGTATTTCGTAACAATTCCGTCCGAACTTTCAAGCACAATCACGTTGCCGTAGTCGCCGCTGTTCCCCGCGAATGTCACAATGCCGTCGTGCGTCGAAAGCACCTCCGTACCTAGCGGAACAGCAATGTCAACACCGCGATGAATGTTCTTTATTCCGCTAATCGGGTGTACGCGGTAGCCGTAGCCGCTAGACAAATAGCGCAACCACTCAAAACCGAGCGGGTTCCCGACAATCTGCCGGTTGCCGTAGGTCTGCATTAGAATATCATAGAATTGCTTTTCCTCCAAGCTCAAATTTGCAACGCTGAGAATTGTTTTCGATGTGAGGGTAACTGTCAGAACGCGCCAGTCGTAAGGTTCGCAGTCGCCGTCATCGTCCGCGTCCGTGGGGTCTGCGTAGCGTTCCTCAACGCTATATACGAAAGATTTAGTATATTGCTTATTGAATAGTTCCTCAACTTTCGTTTGAATTTTGTCAAAAGTGAAATTCTGAAATTTCACCGTGAGATACGCCATAAGCGAATACGGGCTATGCCCTATTTCGGCTATGCTGTACCTATATTCGTCATAGCCGGGATAGGTAAATTCCGCGCTTGCAAGCTCCATTTGTAGGTCGGTTTCCCATTCGGTGTAGGCAAGTTCCGCCGCTTCTATTTCTACACTTTCAGCAAGATACGAGCTTAAAACCGTGACCGCGCCGCCGCTTCCGAGAACACCGCCGACCGCCGTACACATCGAAAAACCGAGAATTATCACAAACACCGCGCCGAGAATAACGATTGTCGCGGCAGGGTGGCGGCGAACAAAGCCGGAGATTGCTTTTGCGGCTTTTTCGGATTGTTTTGCTCTGCGTTTTACCGCGCTAGCCTGCTTCTGCGTTTTGCGGAATTTCTCCGCGTATTGCTTTTTATTGTGCTTTTTCTGCATCTGCTTTTGCGCGGCTGATTTTTGAGTCGCGCGTTTGTTATTCGGTTGCGCTTTCGCGTTAGGTTTTGTATCGGCGAATTGAAGTCCCGTCTGCTTTTCTGCGGGTTTTGCGACTTGCGATTTTGCGTTTTGCGGCGTTTGAATTTTCTCCGCGCCCTCCTGTAACGCGGAATTTCCCTCTTTGAATTTCAGCGCGGATTTGACTGCTTTTTTACCGCCGAGGTATAATTTGCCCGGCACTTCTGACGCTGTAACCGCCGCTTGCGAGCTTGTCCCCTGTACGCTGTCATCCGCGCCGCCCGACACAAGCGATTGAAAGCCCTGCTCCGCAATATGAATACCGCCACCGATTACGTCCGTGTTATTGAAGCGTGTATTTGCGCGATTTTGCGGTCGCTCCGCGATTTTTGGCGCGGTTTGTGGCGTGTGCAGATTGCTGTTTGTGTCGAATTTTTGATTAAAATTGTCCTCTTTTTTGCTATATAGTTTTTGTTTCGGTGTAACGATACCGGGATTTACCAGATTTACAGTATTTATGGGATTTACGCGGTTCGCTTCCATTTGGAGCTTTGGAGTCTGCGGAGCAAGCGGCGAAGTCTGCTTTGGGAGTTTCGGAATAGCTCCGCTAACCGGTTCGCTCGAAATTTGCGTTTCAGACAGACTAAGACGCTCGATTTTTGGCGATAATTCTAACAGCGGTTCGCGTTCGCCGAGGTTCGTTGCTTGCGACGGCAAGTCCAAAGCCGGACGCTGTGCTAAATCTGCGAGAGGGGAAA
>JAISLB010000048.1 GCA_031260685.1 Oscillospiraceae bacterium
ACGTCCCGCGCCGAGCGTCGAACCCGCGTCAAAGTACGACTGCGGAACGTTCGCAATCCCGCTCGATGTCATAAGCGTCACCGGGAACCATACAGCCAGCGCGATTATGAACGCACTCGCGGACACAGCGGTCGGAAAAAGTATCAGCATAAGCGGAATCCACACCGTGGACGGAATCGGTCCAATCAAACGTATCACGGGACTTAGCCAATACGACAATCGCTTCGAGAAGCCGATGCCTATTCCCGTCAGTAAGCCCACTATCGAGCCTCCGAAGTAACCGAAAAACAGTAAGCGCCCCGAATGTGCGAGACATTTCGCAAGCAGCAGCTTGTCGCTCCATAAGGCTCCGAAAACTCTGTCAAGCGAGGGGAAATACAGCACCGGCGGCAGCGAGAGCTTGCTCACGAAAATATTCAGCCCCGTAAGAAACAGGACCGCTCCCGAGTAAAACCAGCTCTGGTATTCGAGCTTTTTCGCAAGCGCGGCAACGAAAAACGCGGCGATATTGAGCGCGATAAAAAAGCCCAGCAGCAAGAACAGGAAATAAGTAAAGTACGGAACTTTCACCGCGGGCTGCAAATCGCTGTTAGCCCAAAGAATCTGAACCGCAAGCGCGGCAAAAATAGCCGCAATAGGCAGGAAACGCCTGAAAGACTTCAGGAGAGCTCACTCCAATCGTATACAAAGAATATATGTTAACATAGTTATATTGCACAAAATCAGCCGCAGAGAAAACATAATCCACTACTAAACATACAAGCGTCATTATACACCGTCAATCCGCGTTTGTCAAGAGGTATTTTGCGCGGAGGAAAAAACGCAAAACACCGGGGGACGCAGCGCAGCCGCTTGACGGCGCAGTCTCTTTGTGGTATACTCTTAGTATAATTAACAGATTTGCGAAACCCGGTATCCGCAGGAGGTACGTTATGACAGTTTCAATCGGCACACTAAAGTCTAATCCGGCAAAGTTCTTTGAACTGGCAGCCAGCACAGAAGTAATAGTCACAAGACGCGGAAAACCCCTCGGCAGAATAATCAGCGAAAAGCCGATAACTGAATCCGCGGAACAAAAGCGCAAGCGGGAAGCGTTCGAGCGGCTCAAAGAATTTGCGAAGATGGCTTCGCCGCTGCCCGACGAATACAAAGACCCGAACTACGACCCTTACTACGACCTGCTCAAAGAGGAATACTTCAGAGAAAAGGGGTGGATTACAGATTGAGAGTTCTGTTCGACAGCAATATAGATACATTTGACCTGTCTGTAATCGCGTTTATTGTTGCTTGACAGCCGCCCGGAGAACCAATAGGTTCCGGGCGGCTGTTGGTGTATTTGCGATGAACCTATATCATACCAAAGTGCTTAAACGCTTTTGCAATGTCATCTTGCTTGTCCGGCGGACAAGGCTTTTTTCTTTGCCCACTAGCCGCACGATTATATGCAGGCTTCAAGGGTAGCCCATAAAGTTCTTTCACATGTGCAATCCAACACGTTTGTGGCTTATATTCACAAGTTTCTTGTACATACGTTTGTATCTGTGTGTAGGTAGCCATAATTTTTCTCCTCACAATGTTAAGTATTGATTTCTCTCTTTACTCTGTCAACTTAAACCAAACTCCACCAGTTCCGTCATAAGAGCGACCATAGGCAATTTTTAGTCCTGTATCATTACTATCTATTGTGAATACTATATAACCTTCAAGAGTGCCGCCGGCATAAACATCTCCAACAAAAATTTTTTCTCCAATCATATAACTATTTACAATTTCAACATTTCTATTGCTAAAAACAGAAAAATCATAAGGAGCACACGATACTGCTGTATCATTTTCACAATCCCATATAGTGATTGATACCTTTGCTAATATATATTCTTTACCCGCAGGAGGTGCAATATCAAACAGTTCATTCTTAATTTTTGTCCAAGCGGCTTCTCCGCGAATAGCTTCTTTAACCGTTAAAGTAGCTGAATATTTTCTTTGATAGGCATCAACAGTCAACGTTTGTGAAACCCCAATTGGGGCAGGATTGGCTCTGCTATAATTCGTAGATTCTGACATGTTTTTATACGCTTGTGTATCAAAATTCACTCCGGCTTCGGCACTCCACCACGCAACATAGTTTATTTCAGGTGCTATGTCGCGAAGCCGTATGTAATTATACCCCTCATAGTTAATTACTGGTAACGATGTCGTTTTGCCGTTTATCTTTAGCGTTTCCGTACCGAAAGAAAACGTGCCTGCCGCAAGACCGGGTACCGTCAGCAGCATAATGCCAACCGCGAGAATTGCGCCAATACTGATGTAACCTAGTTTTTTGAGCTGTTTCATTATTTGCCCCTCCTAATAAATTTAGTTATACTAAGTATATAACATTTGTTATGTATTGTCAATCCCCTATTTTATCTATTTTGCTTCACAAATGTGTAGTACAATAGTCCCGATTGGGGGGTGAACAGTTGTCCGTATTAGAACGTATAAACAAACTTCGCGATGAGCGCGGGTGGACTGACTACCGGCTTGCTAAAGAAGCAAACATTCCGCAGACAACTCTCATAAACCTGCATAAGCGCAACAATTCCCCCTCGCTGCCAACCCTTGAGACGCTTTGCGGGGCGTTGGGGATTACGCTGGCGCAGTTCTTTTCGGAGGAGGGGGAACCCGCTCCGCTCACGGAGGAGCAGCGGCAGCTTCTCGACAAATGGCAATTACTGTCAAAATCTAAAAAAGAAAAAGTTATGGCTTTCATACAAGGTTGTCTGACGGATTGACAAACAGCGGGGGGCGGTGAACGGTCATCGCCCTCTTTTTTCGCTTTTTCCGCAAAAACCTGCAATTTACCATTGACAAACTTGCAGTTTTGAGTTATACTATCTAGTGACAATTTGCATATGTCAAGTATTCGTTCCGTGCTCTACGTTTTTTGCCCCGGTATTTGACATCTGTTATTTGATATTTGTTATCTTGACTAGGAGAACGCTATGCGACAACTAGAGGGCGAAATCCGTATTCCGTCGGGCTGCGCTATTTCCGGTATCTTTCGGAAAGACGGCTCCGCCGAGGACGGGACGCGCATTATCAACTCAATCAGGCTTATGCACGACCGCTCGAACGGGCTCGGAGGCGGCTTCGCGGCTTACGGTATCTATCCGGAGTACAGCGAGTGGTATGCACTGCATATCTTTTACCTCGACCCCTCTGTCAGGAGCGACGTCGAGAGGTTTCTCGACGAACATTTTGACCTGACCAACAGCGGCGAAATCAAAACCCGCAAAATCCCCGAGATTCGCGACGCTCCCGGTATCTGGCGCTACTTCATCTTTCCGCGTATCCAAAAGCTCTCGAACTCCGAGCTTGACGAAGCTGCCTACACCGCGGAGTGTGTATTCGCTATCAACCGGCGGTTCAAGGGGAAAGCCGCCGTATTCTCCTCGGGAAAAAATATGGGCGTTTTCAAGGCTAACGCTTTCCCGGAGGACGTAGGTCGCTTCTATATGCTCGAAGAGTACGAAGGCTACGCCTGGACAGCTCACGGACGTTATCCGACGAATACGCCGGGCTGGTGGGGGGGAGCTCACCCGTTCTCGCTGCTCGATTACGCCGTGGTACATAACGGCGAAATCTCGAGCTATGACGCTAACCGCAGAAACGTCGAGATGTTCGGCTATGAGTGTACTTTGCGAACCGATACGGAGGTTATAACGTACATCTTCGACTATCTCACGAGGAAGCTGAAGCTCACTATCGAGGAAGCCTCGCACGTTGTTGCCGCGCCGTTCTGGTCTACTATTGAGACGCTTCCGAAAGAGGAGCGCGAATACTACGGCTATCTGCGCAACCGCTTCCCGAGCCTGCTGATTAACGGTCCGTTCTCGATAATCTTAGGTTTTACAGGCGGTATGTTGGTCTTAGGCGACCGCTTGAAGCTGCGCTCTATGGTAGTTGCGGAAAAGGGCGAAATATTCTACGCGGCAAGCGAAGAGAGCGCGATACGGCTCATTGAACCCGATTTAGAATACACGAGAGCGCCCGAAGCCGGAGAGCCGGTAGTCGTACGATTAAACAACGGAGGTGAACAATAATGGAAAACGGTCAGATTTATCTCCATCCGGAATACGAAGTAATCCGCGACTACGATAAATGTATAAGCTGCAAGGTTTGCGTACGTCAATGCGCCAACGAAACGCATTATTACGATGAGGAACTGGGAAAAGTTTGCGCCGACGACGCGAGCTGCGTAAATTGCCACCGCTGCGTTTCGCTCTGTCCCGTCCGCGCACTGAAAATCCGCGAGAGTGAGCATCAATTCCGCGAAAACTCGAACTGGCCCGGGCGCAAAATCCGCGAAGTCTACTTACAGGCGAATACAGGCGGCGTAATGCTCGGCTCTATGGGAACCCCGAACGATTACCCGACTTACTGGGACAAGATTCTGCTTAACGCCTCGCAGGTTACTAACCCCAGTATTGACCCCTTACGCGAACCTATGGAGACTAAAACTTTTCTCGGCAAGAAAAATATGCCGCTCGTACGCGGCGCAAACGGTAAGCTTGTACCGTCCAAAACCCCGCAGATTGAGCTTGACGTGCCGATAATGTTCTCGGCTTTGAGCTACGGCTCGATAAGTTACAACGCTCACGCTAGTCTCGCGAGAGCCGATGCGGAGCTTGGAATCTGCTACAACACGGGCGAGGGCGGATTGCACGAGGATTTTTACAAATATGGTCCCAACACGATAGTTCAGGTAGCTTCGGGACGTTTCGGAGTTTCCCCGGGCTATCTCTCCGCGGGAGCCGCGGTCGAAATCAAAATGGGGCAGGGAGCAAAACCCGGCATCGGCGGTCACTTACCCGGTATCAAGGTCGGAGAGGACGTTGCGAGAACGCGAATGATTCCCGTAGGTTCGGACGCTATTTCCCCGGCTCCTCACCACGATATATACTCCATTGAGGATTTGCGGCAGCTCGTATACAGCTTAAAGGAAGCCACCGCCTATACTAAGCCGATAATAGTCAAAATCTCCGCGGTTCACAACGTTGCGGCGATAGCGAGCGGAATTGCGCGCTCCGGGGCTGACATTATCGCAATCGACGGCTTCAAGGGCGGCACGGGAGCCGCGCCGTCCCGAATCCGTGACAATGTCGGTATCCCGATTGAAGTCGCGCTCGGTGCAGTTGACCAGCGGCTTCGCGAAGAGGGAATCCGCGACGAGGTTTCGGTCGTTATCGGCGGCTCAATCCATAGCTCTACGGATGTTGTAAAGGCTATCGCGCTCGGTGCCGACGCTGTATACATAGGTACCGCCGCGCTATTGAGCCTTGGCTGCCACCTTTGCCGCAGCTGCCACAAGAATCTTTGCAACTGGGGAATTGCAACTCAGAAACCGGAACTCGTCAAACGTCTCAACCCCGATTACGGGGCGCAAAGACTTACAAACCTCGTACACGCCTGGAAACACGAGATTATGGAAGTTATGGGCGGTATGGGAATCAACAGTATCGAAGCACTTCGCGGAAACCGTCTAATGCTCCGCGGCGTGGGACTAAGTGAGAAAGAGCTTGAAATCCTAGGTATCAAGTACGCGGGTGAATCGCTATGACAGTTAACAGTGAACAGATAACAGTGGTCAGTGGTCAGTGGTCAGTGGTCAGTTGCGCGGGACGGAGGTTTTGAGGTATGAAACGAATATTTGTCAATGAGGACTGGTGTCTCGGCTGTCACCTTTGCGAGTATCACTGCGCTAACGCTAATCTCGGCGGCGTTACCGCCCGCGATATGGTTCGCAACCTTAAAGGTAAGGACATAGTACCGCGCATACAGGTTGAGGACGGAGATAACGGAATCCACTTCGCGGTGTCCTGCCGCCATTGCTACGAACCTCAATGCGTACGGGCGTGTATTACCGGCGCGCTCACACAGGAGGACGGAGTAATCCGCTTCAATACCGGCAAGTGCGTCGGCTGCTACACCTGCGTCCTGAACTGTCCCTACGGAGCGATTATGCCGGCTGACCCGAATGAAGGTCACGGTCACGTAGTCCAAAAGTGCGAACTGTGCCTTAGCAACAACGTAAAAGACCCCGCCTGCGTAGCTCACTGCCCGAATAAAGCGATAGTGCTGGAGGAACGTGACTGATTCAGATAGCAGATAGCAGATATTAGATATCAGATACGGGGGTTTGGACGCGGGTTGCGCAAACCTCCTTAGTCCGGGCAATCCCTACACACGCACACAATTCCGAAAGGACAGATATATGAAAATTGTAATAATCGGCAACTCCGCGGCGGCTGTCGGCTGTATTGAGGGAATCCGTCTCGCGGACAAAAACTCCGAAATCCTCGTTATTACGAACGAAGCTTATCACACGTATTCGCGCCCGCTGATTTCGTATCTGCTGGCGGGTAAAACCGACCTCGAACGTATGAAATACCGTCCGGACAGCTTTTATGAGGATAACGGCGTTAACATTATGTTCGGCACCGACGTTACCTCTGTCGACAGCAAATCGCAGACGGTTCACTGGCTCCGCGGGAACGTCAACGGCTCCGTTCCTTATGATAAGCTGCTAATCGCGACGGGGAGCGTCCCCTTCGTTCCGCCGATGAGCGGGCTTGAAAGCGTTAAGAAGCAGACGACGTTTATGTCGCTGGACGACGCTAAGTTTTTGCAGGAGAATGTAACTCCGACGAGCCGCGTATTCATCATCGGCGCGGGACTAATCGGTCTCAAATGCGCCGAGGGACTCTCGGAGATAACCGGCGACATCACCGTCTGCGACCTTGCGCCGCAGATTCTGCCGTCTATCCTCGATAAGGACGCTGCGAACCTAATGCAAAAAGTTATCGCGGAAAACGGCGTAAAGCTGCTTCTCGGCGATACCGCTGATAAATTTGACGGTAATACAGCCTATATGAAATCCGGCGCGGTCGTTGAATTCGACGTGTTGGTTCTCGCGGTCGGAGTACGCTCAAACGTTGCGCTTGCTAAGGATGCGGGAGCCGAAGTCAGCCGCGGTATCGTAACCGACGAATTCGCCCGTACCACGCTTGTCAACGTCTACGCCGCGGGAGACTGCGCGGAGAGCTTCGACATTAGCGCCAACGTAAACCGCGTGCTTGCGCTCTTGCCTAACGCCTACGCTCAGGGACGTACCGCGGGACTGCACATTGCGGGAATTACGAACAAGCCCTATGACAACGCGATTCCTATGAACGCCATCGGCTTTTGGGGAACGCATATTCTCTCCGCCGGTTCGTACAGCGGAGACCTTACAATCGAGACTGACGGCGAAACGTACTACCGTCTGACGGCAATCGAAAACGGTAAGCTCGTGGGTTACATACGTATAGGCGACATTCGCCGCGCAGGGATTTATACGGACCTCATACGGAGCAAAACGGCTATTAACAAACTCAGCGTTGACATTACCAAAACATCGCCCGGACTCGCGGGATTTTCCAAAGAAGCCAGATTCGCTAAACTCGGAGGTGTAGAGAGATGAATATAAATTGCAGAGGTTTGCACTTCCAAAAGCTGAACGATACAATCCGCGGGAATCACGGCGTACCGCTGACGCTCGACAACTGCGAGGGTCAGCGCTATATCGGAGCGGGCTTATCAGGTCTTGACCTCACAATCAACGGAACTCCGGGAAACGCTCTCGCCTGTTATATGAACGGAGAGCGCATAACCGTCAACGGCAACGCTCAGGACGCCACCGGCGATACGATGTCCGGCGGAACGCTGATAATCCACGGCAGCAGCGGGGACGCTACGGGCTATGGTATGCGCGGCGGAAAAATCTTCGTCCGCGACGGAGTAGGCTACCGCGCGGGAATCCATATGAAGCAATACCAAGAGATGTTCCCGAAGCTTGTAATCGGCGGCAAAACGGGCAACTTCCTCGGAGAATATATGGCGGGCGGAATACTCGTAGTCCTCGGGCTCGGGATTGAGGGCGTACCTGTCGGACGCTTCTGCGCGACGGGAATCCACGGCGGAAAAATCTTCATACGCGGTACGGAGCTTCCTCCCGAGCTTCCCGTTCAGGTAGCTCACAGAACCGCAACAGCCGAGGACAAAAAAGAGCTCGAGCCGCTTATCCGCGAATACTGCGAAACGTTCAAAAACGCCGACGCGGCAAAGCTTCTCGCAGACGAATACATACTGCTCTACCCCGATAGTTCGAACCCCTACAAACAGCTGTACGTCAATAACTAAGCGCATACGCCGAAAAGTATAGCGGGGAGAGCTTGCGAAAGCTTTCCCCGCGTTTTGCCTTGCGCAAAAAATGCTGTTGCGTTTACGCGGGAATTGTGGTATACTATCGGAGAGAGGTGATTGAAATGACTGAAACGCTTGAACGCCCCGTAAAGACAAAAGAGGTGCAGACCTGCTGGTGCTGCGACCCTAACGACCCTACGCGCCCTGACCGCGGCTATAACGCGGAAACGCTTGAAGCTATGCAGGAAGCCCTCGACATTATCTCCGGAAAAATTCAGGCTAAGCGATACTCTTCTTTTGAGGAATTTTGGGCAGATTTGGAGAACGACGATGACTTCGATGACGACTTCGACGACGATGTTAACTTTTGAAACCACCGCTAAATATCGCCGTGATATGAAACGTATGCGCAAACGCGGTGCAGACAAATCTCTAATACGAGAAGTTGTTAATTTATTACTTGCAAGAGAAGTATTGCCTGCAAAATACAATGACCACGCGCTTACAGGCAACTGGACCGGTTTCCGTGAATGTCATATTCTCCCCGATTGGCTGCTCATTTACGCTATCGACGGCAACGAGCTTATCCTTACCGCTTCCCGGACAGGTACACATTCTGACCTTAAACTGGATTAACGTATGACTGCTGCTATATTTTCCGGCTCGGACAAGGGCTACTCCTATTTTGATGAGCTTCTCGCTGATTGCGGAGTGAAGCCTGTTTTTTCGGGCTTACCTGACCTCTATATCGTTGACGCGCCGCTTCGCGAGGAGTTCGGAGACGATTACGCCGCGGTACTTGCTCAAAGGGCTATGACGCTTCTCATCGTCAAGCGCGAACTGTACGAAACTTACTGCGGTAAGCTCCGCGACAAAGGCGTTATGGTTATGCCGAAGCCGCTTTCACGCGATAATTTTAAGGTTACGGTCAAAATGTTGTCCGCGCTTTCCGGAAACCTTATCACCGACCTCCGCGAAAAGCTTGAGGACACTAAGCTTATTGACAGGGCGAAGCTCGTACTTATCGCAAGCCTGCGAATGAGCGAGCCGCAAGCTCACAAATTTATCGAAAAACAAGCTATGGACAGGCGCGTAAGCAAACGCGAAGTCGCTCTAAGCGTCCTGAACACCTACGACACGCCCAAATAACAGATAGCAGATAGCAAATAACAGATATCAGATAGCAGATAGCAGATAGCAGATAGCAGATAACAACGGCTTTCTCTCGTAACCTATTCCCGTCTCTGATATCTAATATCTGATATCTGATATCTGATAACTGTTATCTGCAAAAGAGGTTTTTTTATGGAAACTGCGTACTTGGTTCTTGCAAACGGTCAAATTTTCACCGGGCGGTCATTCGCTTCGCCTATTGACGGCTCTGCAATCGGCGAAGTCGTATTCACTACCGCGATGACGGGTTACGTGGAAACTCTTACGGACCCGAGCTACGCGGGGCAAATCGTCCTGCAAACTTTCCCGCTTATCGGCAACTACGGAGTAATGTCCGACGACCAAGAGAGCCGAAGGGTTCACGTCAGGGCTTACATCGTTAAGGACCCCTGCGGACAGCCGTCGAACTTCCGCTCGGAGGGTTCGCTTGCCGAATATCTTAGGGCGTACAATATCCCGGGACTGTGCGGGATTGACACCCGCGCGCTTACGCGGCTTATACGCGAACACGGGGTTCTCAACGGCGCGATAACTAACGACCCCCGCAGCGTAAACCTTGACGCGCTCCGCGGCTATGAAGTTCGGGACGCGCTCAAACAGGTTCGCGAGGTCAAACGCCGCGAGTACGGAGTAGAAGAAGCTCTCGCCCGCGTGGTTCTTTGGGACTTCGGGCTCAAAAACAGCCAGATTATGCACCTCGTCAACCGCGGCTGCAGCGTTATCCGCGTAGCTTCGGAGGCTTCCGCGGAACAAATCCTCGCGGAGGAGCCGGACGGCGTACTTCTCTCGAACGGTCCCGGCGACCCTCGCGAAAATACCGCGCTGATAGCCGAAATCGGCAAACTCGCAAAGTCCGGAGTGCCTATAATGGGCATCTGCCTCGGACATCAGCTGCTTGCGCTCTCGCAGGGCGGTACAGTCGAAAAACTCAAATACGGACATCGCGGAGCTAATCACCCCGTCCGCGACGTTATCAGCGGGAGAGCGCATATCACAAGTCAGAACCACGGCTACGCGGTTGCGAAGCTTCCCGCTAATTCCTCGCTGCGCTACGAAAATATCAACGACGGCACAGTCGAGGGAGTAGACTACACAGATTTCAAGGGTTTCAGCGCGCAGTTTCACCCCGAAGCCTCCGCGGGTCCGGAAGATACGGCGTGGCTGTTCGACAGATTTATCGAGCTAATGAGCAAATAGGGCGGGAGGTGCGGAAATGTCCGCACCTCTTATTATTTGTTATTTGAAAAAAACCCCTTGACAAGAGTTGACGCTTGTGGTATACTATATAGTAATAGGAGTTAATATAGTTACATACTATGTTAATATCGTTAATATGTATAAACGTTTACTATCTATAAATGGAGGAATTTCAACAATGGCTAATGTAAAGTCTAACCTTACCGACCTAATCGGTAACACCCCGCTGCTCAACCTTGGCGGCTACGCTAAAAAACTCGGGCTGGACGCTCAAATCCTCGGCAAACTCGAATATTTCAATCCCGCGGGTTCCGTCAAGGACCGTATAGCACTCGCAATGATTGACGACGCTGAAAAATCCGGAGCGCTGAAACCCGGCGCGACAATCATTGAGCCGACTTCCGGCAATACGGGTATCGGTCTTGCTTCCGTAGCTGCCGCCCGCGGCTACAAAATCATTCTCACAATGCCTGAAACGATGTCGATTGAGCGCAGAAAGCTCCTCGCGGCTTACGGAGCGGAGCTTGTACTCACAGAAGGCGCAAAAGGAATGAAAGGCGCAATCGCCAAAGCCGACGAGCTTGCCGCGGCTACTCCCAATAGCTTTATCCCGGGGCAATTCGTCAATCCCGCCAACCCCAAGGTTCACCGCGAAACTACGGGACCCGAAATCTGGAACGATACCGACGGAAAAGTTGACGTCTTAGTCTCGGGAGTAGGAACCGGCGGAACAATCTCCGGCGCTGGAGAATTCCTCAAATCCAAAAACCCCAACCTCAAAGTTATCGCCGTTGAGCCTTTTGACTCGCCGGTATTATCCGAGGGACGTCCGGGACCGCACAAAATCCAGGGTATCGGCGCGGGTTTCGTCCCCGACACTCTCAACGTAAAAATCTACGACGAGATAATCGCGGTCAAGCTCGACGACGCTTTCAAAGCGGCGCGCGAAATTGCGCACACCGAGGGCTTACTGATTGGTATCTCGAGCGGAGCGGCTCTCGCGGCTGCCACGCAGCTTGCCGAAAGACCGGAGTACAAAGGTAAAGTCTTTGCGGTTATTCTCCCGGACACGGGCGAACGTTACCTCTCAACCGCGCTCTTCGAATAAATCGGTTTCTATGCCGTTTGGCTATGAACCGCCTGAAAGTTCCAATTCCACTTCTTTTTATACATTATCAGCGCAATGGGCTATGCGGAAACGTATTGCCCTTTGCGTTTTTTTGTGTTATAATTGTAAGAAACGAGTATCGTAAGGAGAATAACAATGTCACTAACACGTTTGCGTCAGCTTATCAGCGAGAAAAAAGCTCCGATTGCCGTAGGACTGGACCCGATGGAGAGCGTGCTTCCGCCCTCGCTTCTCGCTGAACCGGACCGCGCGGCGGCGGTTCTGCGTTTCTGCGAAGAAATCATCGACAGCGTAGCGAAGCTTGTACCCGCGGTAAAGCCGCAATCAGCTTACTTTGAGCAGCTCGGACCTGTGGGGCAGGCTGTACAATATGCGGTTTGCCGCTATGCTCAGTCAAAAGGTCTGTACGTTATCCTCGACGCGAAACGCGGCGATATAGGCACAACCGCCGAAGCCTACGCCGAGGCTTTCCTCGGGAGCGAGTATTTCGCGGACAGCATTACCGTCAATCCCTATCTCGGAACCGACGGAATAACGCCTTTCGTTAAGCTTGCGAAAGAAAGCGATAAGTCGGTATTCGCGCTGGTCAAAACTTCTAACGCTTCCTCGTCGGAGCTTCAAGACCTCATAACAGACGGCGGAACGCCTGTTTATATGAAGCTCGCGGAACGTCTCGCCACCTCCTATCCCGCCGATACGCTGGGTTTTGTAGCGGGAGCGACTCAAGCGTCTCAGCTTCGGGAGCTTCGCGCAAAATTTCCGGAGACGTTCTTCCTAATCCCCGGTTACGGAGCTCAGGGAGGAACGGCAAGCGACATAGCCTTAGCAAAGGACGCAAACGGCGGCGGCTACATAGTAAACTCCTCGCGGGGGATAATCGGAGCGTGGAAAAAAGCCGGAACTCCCGAAAACTACGGAAAGGCGGCGCGGGAAGCGGTACTCGCAATGAAGCGCGATTTAGCGTAAATCCCGCGCATTTGATATTAGTTATTCGTTATTTGTTATTCGATATCTGTGATTTGTTATTTGCCGCGTGTTATTTGAACATTTGTTCTTGACAAATGGGTGCGAAATAGTGTATACTAGCCTGTATGCAAAAGTGATAAGGAGGGATACTAATGCTCAGAACATTCCAGCCGAAGAAACGTCAGCGTGCTAAGGTTCACGGTTTCAGGCAGCGTATGTCAACCCGCAACGGACGCAAAGTGCTAGCGCGCAGACGCGCGAAGAACCGCGCCGTGCTGTCCGCTTAATCCTTTGAGCGCGGGAGACTGATATGCAAAACTACGAATTCCGGCGGGTATACTCAAAGGGACGTTCCGCGGCAACCTCGCGGCTCGTTCTCTATGCCTTGCGCAACTTTAAGGGAGATACCCGCTTCGGGATTAGTGTGAGCGCGAAAATCGGCAACGCTGTCGCCCGCAACAAAATCCGCCGCAGATGCAAAGAATTTTTCCGTACCAGCCCCGAAAGCTTCAAAGCGTCTTACGATTACATAGCGGTAGCGCGTTTACCCGCCGCCGCCGCGGAATACCGTGAGCTTTCGCGCGACCTGACGTATCTCGCGGACAAGCTCGCCAAATTGCCGCCTAAAACGGCTAAACCGAAACTATGAAAACTCAGCTGATAAAATTGGTAACGTTCTACCGGAAACGTATATCGCCGCAGTTTGCTCCGCGCTGCCGGTTTACGCCCAGCTGTTCGCAGTATGCTCTTACCGCGCTCGAACGTTACGGAGCGGTCAAGGGTTCCGCTCTTGCTTTGCTGCGGCTGCTTCGCTGCCACCCTTTCCACCGTAAAAACTATAAGATTTACGACCCGGTACCTTGACAGTGAACAGTGAATAATGAATAGTAGCGGAGGACGTAAAGCTTCTGCGTTCCGCGCAAACCTCGTCTAAACCCCGCGTCAATTATTCACTATTCACTATTCACTGTTCACTAGATAAATGAGGAGATTGCTAATTGTTTGATTTCATACTTGTGCCATTTGCGCTTTTGCTTCGCGCACTCAACGGGGTAGTCCACAATTACGGCGTGGCGATAATCCTGTTCGCAATTATCGTTTACGCTATATTGACGCCTTTTGCAATGAAAGGCAAAAAGGGCACGCTCAAAACTTCTCAGCTTACCCCGAAAATGAACGAACTCAAAAAGAAGTATGAAGGCGACACCGCGCGTTATAACGAGGAACTCCAAAAGCTCTACAAAGAGGAGGACGTAAAACCCCTCGGCGGCTGTTTATGGGGATTACTGCCGTTATTTTTGCTCATACCGATATATTCAATCGTCCGGATGCCCTTTACGGAGCTTCTCGGCTTTACGGCGGGGCAATTCGCGTTTCTGCGCGACAGCGTTTTTCCCGCAATCGGGGTAATACAGGACGGCGCGGTAAATCTCACTTTCGGCGAAGTCTCCTACGCGGCTCTCGCTGGCGACCATCTCGCGGGGCTTGTAGCTTGGCTCAACGGTCACGGGGACGCGATCCGCAACGCCGCGCTGACGATTCCGGACTCTCTCGCTCCTATGTCCGCGCTATTCAGCTCCGTGCAAACGTCTATGGCGGATTCCGCTGTATCGCTCTTTGACAAGCTTTCGCGGCTTAGCCCCGAGGACCTCAACTTCAACTTCTTCGGTTTGAACCTCGCGGCGATTCCGAGCTATAAAGTTTGGGCTTGGGACTCGTTCTCTTGGGCTAATATCGGGCTGTTCCTGCTGCCGCTGATAAACGTTGTATTGTCGATGATTTCGACGAGAATCTCAATGGCAAGTCAGGGCGCGGCAGCCGAACAAATGGGCAACAACAAGATGATGTTCTATATGATGCCGCTGTTCTCGCTTGTGTGGGGCTTCACAATGCCGGGACTTATGGGCTTATACTGGATAATCGGAACGCTGCTGCAAGGCAGCCGCGAATACGTACTTAACAAGCACTACAAAAAAATTATCGACGCCGAAAACGCCGAGCGCGACGCTAAACGCGCGATAGTAGAAGCCGAACGCGAAGCCAAACGTCTCGAAACCGAACGTTTACGCGCCGAGAGCGGTCTTGAATCCGATAAAAACACCAGCAAAAAGAAGCTCGAACTGAAAGAAAAGCAGGACCGCGAAGCCAAACGCCTAGAATGGGAAAAAACTCACGAACCTGAAAAATCCGTTAAGCTTCAAAAAATAGACGCAAAGCCCGCTTCGCAAGTTGACAAACGCAAGTTCGCACGCGGACGTAACTACGACCCGAACCGCTATTCCCGCAATGTGCAGCTGACAGATAACGGCAATAACGCGGGCGGCGAAGCTCTTACCGCCCCGCCCGAAGATAAGGAGAACTGATAATGACAAACTTTATCGAACACAGCGGCAAGACAGAGGCGGAAGCCGCGAATAACGCTCTTGCGGAGCTGAACGCTATCGCCGCGGGACGCACTTACGACTATGAGGTGCAAGTCCTCGAAAAGCCGAAAAAAGGTGTATTGGGCTTAGGCTCCGTGCTTGCTAAGGTGCGGCTGATATACACCTTACACGACGACAGTTCGGATAGTCCCGAGCTTACGGAGGATATTCCCGAAGCCGCTCCGGAACCTACCCCGCAGGTTGTTGCCGCAGCTCCCGATTGGCTCGATTACTCCACCTCCGGCGAAGAAGCCGAAAGCGCTGACGACGACGGCGGAGCGCACAACGAGCTTGAAGCCGCCGAATCCGCGGTTCGCACGTTCTTAATCGACCTCCTGAAACATATGACTATCAGCGCGGAGCTTAATATCAAGCGCGGCAACGCAAAGCTCAACGTTAAGATTATCCCGCAAGGCGGCGGGGACGCCTCCGGCTTGCTAATCGGCAGACGCGGCGAAACTCTAGACGCTCTCCAGCGCGTTACGAGCGCGGTCGTCAATAAATCGCTCGAACCCCACGTGCGGATTTATCTCGACACCGAGGGCTACCGCGAACGCCGCAACGAGATGCTCACGGGGGTTGCGGAACGAGCCGCGCAAAAGGTTGTACGCTCCCGCCGTGACGTTACTCTCGACCCTATGAACGCCTACGAGCGTCACGTTATCCACACCGCGCTCCAAAATTACAAGGGCGTGCATACATTCTCGCTCGGACGCGAACCAAACCGGCGCGTCGTAGTAGGCTACGGGACTAAACGCTCCGAAAACAGGGGAGGTTCAAACTATGACTATTGATAAGCTTAAAAGTATACTCTCCTCGCAATTCGGCATTGACCTCGACGTTATCAAAGAAAGCACGGACGTAGTAGAGGACTTGGGAGCAGACAGTCTCGACATCGCGGAACTTCTCTCGACGATTGAGGAAGAGTGGCACGTGCCGCCTATCCCCGACTCGGCGCTCGTCGATATCCACACGGTCGGCGAACTCGCGGGCTTGGTCGAAAGCAGGGTGGCGGCGTTATGAGCGGTAAAAAGACCTTTTTCATTACTACCCCGATATACTATCCCTCGGCTAAGCTCCATATCGGTCACACGTATTGCAGCGTCGCCGCGGACGTAATGGCGCGCTATAAACGTCAGCAGGGTTTTGACGTAATGTTTCTGACCGGCACGGACGAACACGGAATGAAAATCGAGAAAGCCGCTAAGGAAGCCGGCAAAACCCCGATAGAATTTCTCGACGAAATAGTCATCGGCAAGGGCGGGATTACGGACCTTTGGGCGCTGATGAACGTCTCCTACGACCGCTTTATCCGTACTACCGACGATTACCACGTTAGCGCGATACAGAAGATTTTTAAGGCGCTGTACGACCGCGGAGCCATCTACAAGGGCAACTACGAGGGCAAATACTGCGTACCCTGCGAGAGCTTCTGGACGGAGGCGCAGCTCGTAGACGGCAAATGCCCCGATTGCGGACGCGAAGTGCGGGACGAAAAAGAGGAAGCCTACTTCTTTAAGCAATCCGAATACGCCGAGCGTATACTCGCGCTCTATAAAGAACACCCGGAGTTCTTACAGCCCGAATCGCGCAAACGCGAGATGATTTCGAGCTTCATACAGCCCGGCTTAGAGGATATCTGCGTTTCGCGCACAAGCTTCAAGTGGGGGATTCCCGTAGACTTCGACCCCGGTCACGTAGTGTACGTTTGGGTGGACGCGCTGTTCAATTATATGACCGCTCTCGGCTATCAGAACGACGCTCACAACGATTTAGACAAATACTGGCCCTGCGACGTTCATTTCGTCGGCAAAGAGATTGTACGCTTCCACTCGATTCTGTGGCCCGCGATGCTTATGGCGCTTGATTTGCCGCTCCCGGAGAGAGTTTACGGACACGGCTGGCTCGTTCTAGACGGTGCGAAAATGGGCAAATCCACCGGTAACGTCGTTGACCCTTACGTCCTTGCCGAAACCTACGGCGTGGACGCGCTGCGCTATTTTCTTCTCGCGGAGTTTCCGTTCGGGATTGACGGCAACTTCACTAACGAGCTGCTTGTAACGCGCATTAACTCCGACCTTGCGAACAACCTCGGCAACTTAGTCTCGCGAAGCCTTGCGATGGCTGATAAGTACGTTCTTAGCGAAAAAGACGGGACAGCGAAAGACTTATTCGGCGATAAGCGCGAAAGCTACCGCGCAAATATGGAGAAATTCGCGTTTCAAGCCGCGCTGTCAGACGTTTTCGACGTTCTCTCACGCGCTAATAAATATATCGACGAAACATCGCCGTGGGTTCTCGCGAAAGACGATAGCAAACGCGCGGAATTAGCCGGCGTAATCTCTACACTTTTGGCAACGATACGAGCTTGCGCGGAGCTGCTGACGCCCTTTATGCCGGACACAACAGCGAAAATCTACGAGCAACTTGACAAGGGCGCAAGAGGCGTACTGTTCCCGAGAATCGAAACCAAATAACAAATATCCGCGCTCCCCGCAAGCTACGTCCAAACTAAACGTCTCTGATATTTAATATTTGATATTTACACTCTGATAACTGTTATCTGACCAACGGAGATTTACAATGAGTTACGACCAACGCGAATACTACGAGCCGTACAGCTTTCAGCCTTACGGAGCGCTGCGCAGGGTTTGGAGGCTTCTGTACCCTGTGATACTGTTCTACGCGCTTCAGGGCATAATAATCGGCATAATGTCCGTTGCGACTATGGTGCCGCTAATGATAGACGCAATGGGCGGCGCATCCGCGATAGCCGACGGGAGCTTCAAATATCCCGACTACGCGGAGCTTACGCCGCTGATTACGGAAGCTACCGCGGAGCTGATGATGCCCGCGCTGGCAGTCGCGGATTTATTCGCGCTTGTGGTTTTCGGACTTATTTGGCGTAAGACCCGGACGTATATCCCGCGCTTTGAACGTCCCGAGATGACTAAGACCGCGGTTTTCGGAGTATTCGCGCTGCTCGGCGGTCACGCGCTGCTGAATGTTCTGCTCGGGCTGCTGCTGCAAAACCCGGAGATGAATGAAAGTTACAGCTCTGTGAACACGCTGCTGACTTCCGGCTCGATTCCGCTTAGGCTAATAACTGTCGCGGTATTGGGACCTATTGTCGAAGAATTCATCTTCCGCGGAATACTAATCAACCGCGCGGTGTACTGGATGCCGAAATGGGCTGCGGTAGTAGTCTCCGCGCTAATCTTCGGCGCGCTTCACGGAAATCTCATACAAAGCGCGTACGCGTTTCTCGCCGGCTTGATGTTCGGCTATATCTATATCAAAACGCGCAATATTATCGCGTGTATCGCGGCTCATATTGCGTTCAACATCTACGACCAGATTATAGCGCTGCTCGCGGACTACGTAACCGCGGAGACGCTCGGCGCGATAGCGCTTACGGGAATGTTGGTGTGCGTAGCTCTCGGAGTATTCGGCGCGATAAACTTCGTAAAAGCCAAATGGGCGGTACTGCCGGCTAATGAGGACGCCGAAGACGCGCTCCCGCC
>JAISLB010000053.1 GCA_031260685.1 Oscillospiraceae bacterium
TATTGAGAACTCCGGCTATGAAGTTTTACTTTCCGAAACTCCGGCGGCAAACAGTAACCGCGCTATCGGTTTAGTAACAATTATCGCGGCGTTATTTCTGCTTATTTCTCAATTAAATTTAACAAACTCTCTACCGCTTGCAGAGGCGGGTATGGGTTACGGTATGCTGTTTCTGATAGGGCTGCTTACAAGCGTTCATTGCATTGCGATGTGCGGCGGGATTAACCTTTCGCAATGTATTCCGCAAAGCGGCGGCAGTACCGTTCGCGTAAGTTTTCTATACAATTTCGGGCGTATTCTTTCGTACACCTTAATCGGCGGGATAGTTGGCGCAATCGGCAGCGTTATCACATTCTCCGGCGCGTTCAAGGGCGTTGTACAGATTCTCGCGGGCGTATTTATGGTGATTATGGGCGTTAATATGCTCGGGATATTTCCGATTTTGCGTAAATTTCAGCCGCGTTTGCCGGCGAGTTTTGCAAAACGAATTAACGTTGAGAAAGCTAAGGGGAAATCTCCGCTTATTGTCGGATTGCTGAACGGACTAATGCCCTGCGGACCTTTGCAAGCGATGCAATTATACGCTTTATCAACGGGCTCTCCGCTCAAAGGCGCGGTATCAATGCTGCTGTTCAGCTTGGGAACAGTACCGCTGATGTTCGGACTTGGCGCACTTTCGTCGTTGCTGTCAAAGAAGTTTACGCGAAAAGTTATGACTGCGGGAGCGGTATTAGTTACGGTTTTGGGGCTTACAATGTTTACGCAAGGCGCAAGTTTAAGCGGATTTGCGTTTCCGCAGAATTCTCAAAATTCTGAGCTGATTACCGGCGAAATTGTCAACGGCGTACAACTCGTAAATTCGACGCTTGAATCCGGAAATTATCCTAAAATTACCGTACAGGCGGGAGTTCCGGTCAGGTGGATAATTGACGCTCCGAAAGGTACGATTAACGGCTGCAATAATCGTATGCAAATTCCCGAGTTTGGAGTAGAGTATAAATTTCAGACTGGCGAAAATATTATAGAATTTACACCGACAAAAGCGGGAAAAATCCCGTATAGCTGTTGGATGGGAATGATACGAAGTTCGATAACGGTTGTAGGACAAACAAATCATACAGAGGAGAAATTTTGATGAAAAAGTTGGTTTTTGTGATATTTGTAATTCTGTTAGCGATGGTATTTCCCGCGTGTGCAAATAATTCCGCTAAAATGCTGCCGGTTGTTGACGCGGACGTAGTAATCGCTAAGAATACCATCAGCGAAAAGGCGCAATTTATCCCGGTCGAGGTTGACGGCATAAAGCTCGAAATAATCGCCGTTACCGCGCCTGACGGAACAATCCGCACGGCGTTCAATACCTGTCAAGTGTGTTACGATTCGGGAAAAGGTTTTTACAAGCAGGACGGCGATGTGCTTGTCTGCCAAAATTGCGGAAACCGCTTCAAGATGAGCGATGTCGAAGTCGAGAGCGGCGGCTGTAATCCCGTTCCGTTGTGGGACGAATGGGCTACCGAAACGGACGACACTATAACGGTTCCGCTTTCTTTATTGCAGGAAGCAAGCGCGATTTTCGGAAACTGGAAAGTTGAATATTGATTAAAATAACAACACGCTCCCGCGTGTTGAGGAGAGGTGAAAAAATATGCAAACTCAAACGCTGCCAATCGGCGGAATGACCTGCGCGGCTTGCGCGGCGAGAGTGCAGAAAGCAATCTCGAAAATAAGCGGCACGGACGGCGTAAGCGTAAATTTCGCGACGGAAAAAGCGACGTTCAGCTATGACCCGGCGTTGGTTCGGCTTGCTGCTGTAAAAGAAGCCGTAATCAAAGCGGGGTACAAAGTCCTCGAAAAATCCGACGCTGACGAGGATAGAGAGCGTAAGCAAAAAGAAATCCGCGTATTGTGGACGAAATTTATAATTTCAGCAATATTTGCCTTGCCGCTGCTGTATATCGCAATGGTGCCGATGATAAAAATCGTGCGCTTGCCGTTCCCCGGCGGTCTTGACCCTATGATTTATCCGTTGATATATGCAATTGCCGAGATAATTCTTGTAATTCCCTGCATTGCAGTTGGTTATCGTTTTTATTTTGTCGGTTTTAGAGCGTTAATTATGCGCGCTCCGAATATGGACAGTTTAATTGCGGTGGGGACAACGGCTGCGGTTTTGTACAGCGCGTATAATGTTTTTCAAATTACGAACGGAAATTTCGGCGCGGTTGAAAGCCTGTATTTTGAAACTGCGGGCGTGATTATTACGCTGATTCTGCTCGGCAAATCGCTTGAAGCCCGCGCCAAAGGGCGTACGAGCGATGCTATTAAAAAACTAATGGGGCTTGCTCCGAAAACGGCGATAATTATTGACAGCGAGGGAAAAGAGCGCGAAATACCGATTGACGACGTGGAAATCGGCGACATTCTGCTCGTAAAACCGGGCGCGAAAATCCCCGTTGACGGTTCCGTGGCGGACGGTCACAGCGCGGTGGACGAGAGTATGCTAACAGGTGAAAGTATCCCCGTTGACAAAGCCGCCGGTGACAAGGTTTTCGCCGCGACTATTAACGCGAACGGAATTTTGAAATTCAAAGCGGAAAAAATCGGCAGCGAAACGGCGTTTTCACAAATAATCAAACTCGTAGAGGACGCGCAGGGCAGTAAAGCCCCGATTGCCGCGCTTGCCGACACCGTAAGCGGAATATTCGTGCCGATTGTAATCGGGATTGCGTTAATTGTGGGAATTTCGTGGTTTATTTTCAGCAATCTCGGACTTGAACACGCGCTCACAATATTCGTCTCGGTGCTTGTAATCGCTTGTCCGTGCGCGTTGGGACTTGCCACTCCGACCGCGATAATGGTAGGGACAGGCAAAGGCGCGGAAAACGGCATACTAATCAAAGGCGGCGAAGCGCTTGAAACGGCGCACAAAATTGACACAATTGTTTTTGACAAAACCGGCACAATTACCGAGGGAAAACCAGTTGTTACAGCGGTTGAGGGCGAAGTTCTGCAACTTGCGGCGTCGCTCGAAAAATTCTCAAATCACCCGATTGCAAAAGCGATTTGCGAACATTTTGACGGCGAATTTTTAGCTGCGGAAAAATTCGAAGAAATTCCAGGAAACGGAGTTTCCGGAATTATCAATGGCAAAAATATTGAGATTCGGCGCGGAATTAAAGTCTATGAAAACGGTGAATATATCGGTAAAATTGTCGTTTCCGACACGCCTAAAACGTCCAGCAAAGCCGCTATTGAACGTTTGCGGTCAATGGGAATCGAGGTCGTAATGCTAACCGGTGATGCTCGGGAAACCGCCGAACGTGTAGCCGCGGAAGTCGGAATTTCGCGCGTTTTATCCGAAGTATTCCCGCAGGATAAAGCAAACGAAATTAAAAAATTACAAGCAGAGGGAAAATGCGTGGCGATGGTCGGAGACGGAATTAACGACGCTCCCGCATTGGCACAAGCGGACATCGGAATCGCAATCGGCAGCGGTACGGACGTGGCTATGGAAAGCGCGGACATTGTGCTGATGCGCTCGGATTTGCGTGACGTTCCCACCGCGCTGAAACTATCAAAACAGACAATCCGCAATATTAAGCAGAATTTATTTTGGGCATTCGGATATAATGTTGTCGGAATTCCGATTGCTGCGGGCGTGTTGTATTTGTTCGGAGGACCGCTGCTAAACCCGATATTCGCGGCGGCGGCAATGAGCCTGTCAAGCGTTTCGGTACTGACAAACGCGCTAAGACTGAAACGCTTCAAAGCGTAAAAATTAAGGAGGATTTTTATATGAAAAAACTTGCGGTTATCGCGCTTATTATTATGCCGGCAATTCTCACAGCTTGTTCGCAGCTCGACGTAGTCGGGACTGACGCGGTTCGCGCTTTCGGTGAAATTGTCAGTTCTATGGATAGTGTTGATGATTCGGGAACGTGGCACCTCACTGCGCCGGACGGCAAAACGGTGCTGATACTCAACGACAATTTTGTGTCGATAACATTTGAAGCGCAGCCGTTTTATGACGCGGGATTTAACGGAGAAATTCAGGAGCAATTCGTAAAAGAAAGGGGCATAAGCGATGCCAACAAAAGTCACGATTCTCCGCGCAATATGGTTGAACATATTGTAAAAAATGACCGCGAAATTGTTGGTTATCACAGCGCGCTTGACCATTATAACATCGATTTAGGCGATGGAAATATGTTCGAATGGGCGAAAGATTTATCCTCAAATGACAAGGACATCGTTTTCGTGCTAAATCCCGAACCTTTCATAAACGCGGGAGTTGACCCGAACGCGATTGAGGGCTGGACTTTTGCGAAAGTTCCGACAGATAACGGAGAAGTTGACAAATTGCTGAAATTTTTTGACTTAAAGTGAGAAATTTATGACACAAAAAACCGTCCTCGCAGTTGACGACGAGTCGATGATACTCGGCGCTGTATCGGCGTACCTCGAAAGCCGCGACTATCGTGTCCTGACCGCCGTAAACGGTCGGGACGCGTTAGCGCGTTTTTCGGAGGGCGGCATCGACATAATTTTGCTCGATTTAATGCTTCCCGACATTTCGGGCGAGGAAATCTGCCGTAAAATACGCGAAATTTCGCAGGTTCCGATAATTATGCTGACCGCGAAAGTTGCCGAAAACAGCCAGCTGCAAGGGCTTTCAATCGGCGCGGACGACTACGTCACAAAGCCGTTCAGCCTGAAATTACTCGCGGCGCGGATTGAAACAATACTTCGCAGAGTTCCCGAAAATGACCCGCCCGATTTATTCGCGGATAAACAGCTTACGGCAACCGAGCGGAAAATTATGAACGCGCTTTCACGCCGCCCGAATAAAATTTTTTCCCGCGATGAACTTATTGACATTGTTTTTGACGATAGTTTTGACAGTTACGAACGGGTTATTGACACGCATATAAAAAATCTGCGGCGAAAAATCGGAGCGGATTTTTTGAAAACCGTCCGAGGATTTGGATATAAATGGGGTGCCGAAAAATGAAGCATCTTTTGCTGGGACTGATTATTTTATTTGCGCTTGCGGGCATAATTTTTTACAATAATATGATGCACCTGGCGTGTATTATTTCACTATTTCTCGCACTCGCGGTCGGCGTATTATTTACGTTACACTTAAACCGCAGAAATATGGAAAAATTAGCACGGCAAGAGGAATTGCGCAAACAACTTACCGCCGATGTAGCTCACGAATTGCGAACTCCGTTAACCGCCGTCAGCACTAACTTAGAAGCGATGGCGGAGGGCGCGCTGGAAGCAAGCTCCGAGCGTCTCAACGCTTGTTACGACGAAATCCGGCGGCTCGGAAATCTCGTTGCCGACTTGGAAAATCTCGCTAAAACTGAGAGCGAAATTCTCAAACTTAATCTCGTTTCGATTGACCTGTTGGATATTTCGAAAGAAGTTTTTGAAACGGTGAGCGGAGAACACGTTTCGGTTCAAGCTGACCGCGAACGCATTTTGCAGGTGCTGAACAATCTTCGTACTAACGCTGAGAAATACGGCAATGGCGAGATTTCCGTAACAGTGAAAAATTGCGGCAAATTCGCTCAAGTTGATGTTACCGACAACGGCTCCGGCATTTCCGAGGAGGATTTGCCGCACATATTTGAGCGGTTCTACCGTGCCGACAAGTCGCGGACGCGCTCTACGGGCGGCGCGGGAGTCGGACTTGCCATAGTGAAAAGTATTGTGGACGCTCACGGCGGCTCCGTCAGCGCCGTGAGCAAATTAGACGCGGGCAGCACGTTCTTCGTGCGGCTGAAAAAATAGCGCGCGGCGAAACGCTTAATAATTTATGTGGTTGACTTCTCTCCGGAACTGTGTTATAATACTTAGGTTCAATCGTCGGCGCGGGTAATCGTTTAGCAGCTTTGCCGGGAGGTTTTTTTTACCGCCAATGAGAACTATCGGACTATACGTTCATCTCCCTTTTTGCGCAGCCAAATGCGTCTACTGCGATTTTTGTTCCTTTCCGGACAAGGACGATTTGATAGACGCTTATCAGCGTGCGCTTCTGAAACATCTGCGGGAGTTCGCGCCGCGGCTCGAAGGTTACGAAGTTGACACCGTTTACTTCGGGGGCGGTACTCCTACTCACTATGGAGCGAAACGGCTCTCGAAGCTGCTCTCCGCCATTGATAAGGACTACAAAATCTCCAAAACCCCGGAGATTACGCTGGAAGCTAACCCCGAGAGCATACGCAGAGACGACCTGAAGCTGCTCCGCAGGGACGGCTTCAACCGTATATCAATCGGGGTCCAAACGCTAAATAACGCGCAGCTCTCGAACCTGGGACGTTTGCACAACGCGGAGCTTGCGCTGGACGCCGTACTGGACGCACATCTCGTGGGTTTCGACAACATCAGCATCGATGTTATCTACGGCTTACCGGGACAGTCACGCGAGGATTGGGCGCTGACACTAAGCGGCGTTCTCCGCGCTTCCCCGAAGCATATTTCCGCTTATGGACTGAAAATCGAGCGCAATACTCCGCTGTGGCGCGTTCGCCGCGCTCCCGACATTCCGGATGACGATATGCAGGCAGATATGTATCTCTATGCCGTGGACACTCTCGCCGGAGCCGGCTACACGCAGTACGAAATCTCAAACTTCGCGAAAAAAGGCTTCGAGTCTAAGCACAATCTCAAATACTGGCTGCTTGAAGAGTACGCAAGCTTCGGTGCGTCCGCGGCTTCGTTTCTCGGTAATTCGCGTTACAGCTATCTGCGTTCTCCCGAAGCCTATATCGAAGCGGTAGAGAGCGGAACGAACGTAGTCAGCGACGAGGACAGCGAAACTCTCAACGCTTACAGCAAAGCAGCCGAGTACATTATGCTCGGTTTGCGGACGACACGGGGAATAACGCGCCAGGGTTACGAACAAATCTACCGCGGGGGCTTCGACACCTTAGAGAAAACTCTTGCAACCTACGAAAAGCTCGGCTTCGCCAAAAAGCGCGGAGACGCGTATCTGCTTACGCCGAAAGGTTTTCTCCTCTCGAATCGGCTAATCGGCGAACTGCTGGACGCTCAGGCGGAGCGCAAGTCGCAGGTTGGCACACCGTGGCGCGAGGACGATTACTACACGGTTCTCGGCTGAAAAGCAGCTCTTGACATTTTGTGCGGAAAATGATACTATTATATGGTAATACGTTTGAAAAAACTGGGGAGGTTTTACCGCAGATGAAGAAATTCACAATCTCGCAAACTATGGACTCGTTCGGAGTGAGCAAGTTCACTTGGAAAATTTTCTTTATCCTCGGCGCGGCGATGGTTTTCGACGGATACGACTATCAGATTGTCGCCTACACTATGACGCAGATTACAAAAGCCTTTGACTTGACCGACGCGCTGAAAGGCAGTCTGTCGGCGTGGAGTATGCTGGGAATGATAGGCGGCGGAGTGCTTTCCGGCTTGCTCTCGGATAAGCTCGGACGCAAAAAGACGCTTACTTTTGCCATTATGCTCTATTCGCTGCTCAATCTCCCGCTTTATTGGTCGAACAGTTTTGCTATGTTCGCGTTTTTCCGCGTTGCTGCGGGGGTGGGACTGGGAGCGTGTATCCCCGTTGTTACCACGATGTTCAGCGAATCTACGCCGACTAATAAACGCGCGTGGTTTATCACCTTTGGAATGGCGTGGATGGTAGTTGGCTGGACGCTTGCGGGGCTAATCGGTAGCGCGGTAGTCAACGCAAATCCCGACAACTGGCGTATCTGCTACTTAATCGCGTTTATACCCTTTATCTACGGCGTTTTCCTCTTTTTCCGTATGCGCGAATCGCCGTACTGGCTTGCGAGTAAAGGACGCAAAGCGGAAGCTGTCGAAGAACTGAAACGTATTGAAAAATCCGCAAGAGGAACCGTCAGCGTTTATGACCCGAACTATTTGGAAGTTCCGGTGGCTCCTAAACGTACAGGTCCCGGAGCGTTGTTCAGTAAGAAGTACATACGCGTTACCGCCGGAGTGTGGCTGACCTATTTCTGCGGCTGTTTCCTTATCTACGGCTTGAACGCTTGGGCGCCTACGCTTATGCAGGACAAAGGCTTTGAGTTATCCTCCGCAAACTGGCTTGCGACTGCTAAGGACGCAGCTTCGGTACTTGCAAACATCTCGGTGGGCTTCGTAGCTGAAATTGTGGGACGCAAAAAGAACCTTGTGGCGGCGTTTTTCGTAGCTACGGCGGCGGTGTTCGTAATGTTCATAGTTGGCGGTTCGTTCGGAGCTGTGTTAGCCGCGAATATTTTCCTCGGTTTCTCGCTGAACTACGCTAATACCTGCGTACAGCCGCTTATGGCGGAAGCGTACCCGACAGAGTTCCGCAATACGGGCGTTGCGTGGTGTCAGGCTTTCGGACGTATCGCGGGTATGCTCTCCCCGGTTCTCGTAGGTATTCTTCACGGACGTTTTGTCGCAAGCGGTGCGAATACAAGCAACATCTATCTGCTGTATACAATCCCCTGCGTAGTCGGCGCGTTAGCGGGTTTATTCTTCATTCGGAGAGAGACAAAAGGCAAATCGCTTGACCAACTCGCAAGCGAGGACGCGAAGTAAATTTGAATAACAAACAAAGCCGCCGGAACTGATGTTCCGGCGGTTGTTGCACGCGATTACTTACGACTTAGCGGGGCTTACCGCGTTACATCTACCCAGTCCGAAATGTCAGGCACAATGCCTGAGGCGAACGATTTGAAGATTTCCACGACAACGCCGGCGTCCCTCGTATTTAGCCTGTACTGCTTTTGCTTAAAGTCCGGGTTGGTTACGCCTTTGTCTTTATCCCAACCAATCCAGAACTGGGTTTCGACGCAATACTCGCCGGTTTTACCAAATTGACCGTTCTCGTCTACTACCGCTGCCTGAACATACGCGCAGTTCCCCGGGTATTCGCCCGGCGGTATAACGGAGCTGTTGGGCGACAATATCGCAAAGTAGTTCCCCGGAGTAAACAAGCCGTCCACCATTGCCGCAATATCGTCTATCGACGGACACTCGATTTTCCAGCTCTCTCCGGTTATTGTGTATTTGTCACTGCCGTTGCTGCGCGTTACCGTGTTAAGATGCACCGAAATCACTTCACCGGGTAAAGTCTTTTGAACTTCTTCGGCTATCCGGCGGTAATCAATTTTGTTTTCCATATCAAGTCCTCCCGCATAAGTTAAATTTAGTTCCAGTCGTATACCTCGCGCTTCGAGAATGTGGGTAAAGGGGTGAACCGACGATTTTGCTGCCGGTTCGGTTTTGACAGTGTCGGACTCATTCAATAGTTCATCGGTCGTAACTCCTAACGCCCGGGCGAGTGAAACGATATAGGGGAGAGCGGGGATTCCGACGTTTGTTTCCCATTTGCTGACGGTCTTTGGAGAAAGATTCAGAATGTTCGCTAAATCCTGCTGTGTAAGCATAAGGCTTGAACGCAAGCGTTTGATAGTTTGCCCGATTGTTGTAGCCATAGCCTTGCCTCCTTATCTATAATATAGCATTTTCAAAATAACTTGTCAACCTATATATTCGGGATTGCCGCTCCACTCAGAGTGGAGAAGGAATAAAGCCAACGCACCGTATACGCGGCGCGTTGACTTTATCCTGACTGTTACGCGAAGGATGGAGCTGGTGAAGGGATTCGAACCCGCGACCTGCGCATTACGAATGCGCTGCTCTACCAGCTGAGCTACACCAGCATTATTTTTAATCTCAAACGGGAGTATTATACCACGTTTGCGCTTACTTGTCAAGTGCTTTTTTCAGCGCGCCGTTGCCATATTGCAGAACGCGCTTTACACGGCTCACGATTGCGCTCGAAAGCTTCGTTTCGTCGAGTATTTGCTGATAAGTTTGCCCGGAGTGCAGACGTTTGGCAACGAGAAAGCGCCGCTCAATGGCGGCAAGCTCGGAAGGTGCGCAAATATCCTCGAGGAATAGTTTCAGCTCGTCTCTCCCACGGATTTGCGCCAGAGCTTCGTACAGCTCCTGACCTTCCGGCGTTGCTTCAATCGGCAACTCATTCATCGGCTTTACTCAACAATCAGACTGTACAAAGCGTTTACGGCTTTGTCAAGCCCTGTTTTCGACGTATCAATACAAACGTCATACTGGGACATATCTTTCCACGGCAGACCGGTATAGAACTTGTGGTAGTTCGCGCGTCCTTTGTCAACCTTGTGAACTTCGTGTACCGCAGTCGCCGGGTCATAGCCGTATAGTTCGACGCAGCGCTTTACTCTATCCTCAATAGAGCCGTAGAGATGGACGCGCAGCAGCGACTTGATATACGACTGACAAATATAATCCGCGCAGCGTCCGATTATTACGCAGGAACCCTGCTTCGCAAGGTCGCGGATTACTTCCGATTGCGCGAGAAAGAGCCTGTCGTTACTCGGCGGAGTGTACTGGAGGTTTATCCCGCTTGTAACATACGCGCTGGAACTCGCGACACTGGCGACATTCGCGAAAAAGCCGCCTTTGGCTTTATCCTCGGAGCGTTCGATAAATTCGGCGCTCAGTCCGCTCTTTTCGGCGGCTAGCTGTATGAGTGCCCTGTCGTAATAGGCGTAACCGAGTTTGTCGGCAAGCTCTTTCCCGACTACCCGCGCCCCGGTGCCGAACTCACGGCTGATGGTTATTACAGAATATGACATAGTTTTTCCCTCCTGTTTCTGTTATAGCCGTTCGGCTATGTTATTTCCGGAAGAAGATAATACCGAGAGTTCCGGGACCGCAATGGTTACTGACGGTACAGCCAGCAACACTGTCGAGAACCTCCGCAAAGGGCGCGAGTTCCAGTATCTTAGCTTTCGCGGCTTCCACAACTTTTCGGTCAGAGCCGAAAGTATGCGTAATGTATATTCTGCCGAGCTCCAGGTCGGAGCGTTCCGCAAGCCGGTCAGATATGTACTGCTCAATAGCTTTGTCGATTTTACCGCGGTATTTTTTGCCGACGTCAAGCTTACCGTTCTGCATTTCGATACAGGGCTTCAGCGAGAGAAGATTCGCTCCCAAAGCTGCAAGCGATGAGCAGCGGCCGCCTTTGTGCAGATATTTCAGAGTGTCAATAACGAAGCTGGTTTCAAGCTTGGAGCGTTTGACCGTAGCAGCGTTTGCAATATCATATGCGTCTTGACCGTCCGCTGCCAGTCCCGCAGCGTATAAAGCGAGCAGCCCCGTACCGGTGGAGAGAGCGCGGGAATCAACGACGAAAATTTTGCCCGGGAAGCCTTCGGCGGCTATTACGGCGTTCTGGTAGCAGGTGGAAATCTCGCCGCTTATCGTGATATTCACCAGCGCGTCATAGTGTATGAGTTCTTCGGAATACACCGACGCGTATTCCACTACGTTGATTGCGGAGGTTATTGCCGAAACGTTATCCGGCAGATTGAAAATTTCACTCGGGGTGATACTACTCCCATCGTCCGGGCTGGCTTTGCCGTTAACCACTATTGAGAGAGGAATAACACGTATATTATACTCCGTGAGCAAATCTCGCGGCAGGTCGCAAATACTGTCGGTAATAATCTTAACGCGCATTGAAATCCCCTTTTGTAGTTTGTGGTCAGTTTGCAGTGTTTCAGTATTTCAGTATTTCAGTGGTCAGTGGTCAGTGGTTAGTGGTTAGTGGTCAGCTATCTGGATTGAAAAATAGCGTTTTGATAGATAAACTTAGAAAACTGCTCACTGCTCACTGACCACTGCATACGACTCACTGCAAACTGAGTACTAACAAAAACTATTCACCGACATACGGTAAGAGCGCGATAATACGCGCGCGCTTGATAGCTTCGGTGAGCTGACGCTGATGCAGCGCGCAGGTTCCGGTAGTTCTGCGCGGGAGAATCTTTGCGCGTTCCGACAGAAAGCGGCGCAGCTTCTGCGCGTCTTTATAATCTATATGGGTTGCCTTATCAACGCAGAACTGGCAAACCTTGCGGCGGCGGCGGGGACGCAGACCTTGACGGTCTCCGCGGTCCTCACGGTTGTTGCGGTCACTATTGCGGTCGTTCATCTATTGAGTTCTCCTTATTTGTTTGTAAATGTGCAGGCGGCTAAGCCCGCGTCTCCGCGTCTTACGCGGATAATTATCAATTGTCAATCAGAAAGGCAGATCTCCGTCGTCGTCAAGCTCTTTGAAGTCTATAACGGGCGGTGCAATCTGCGCCGGAGGAGCCGCGGGAGCGTTGTACTGCGCGGGTGCGCTATACTGCGAAGCCGCGTATTGTTCCGCGGGTTCTGGAGCCGGAGAGTTATAGCCCTGCGCCGGAGCTGCGTAGCTTGGTGCGGGCGAATTGTAACTTTGCGCGGGAGCGCTGTTATAGTTCTGCGCCGGTTGGCTGTTGTAGCCTCCTCCGGCTTGTCCGTAACTGCCTTGGTTATACGCTCCGGACTGATAACCGCCGTTTTGGGGTTGGCTATACGCGCCCTGCTGATAGCCGCCGGGACGCTGGTCGGGATTGCGTTTTGGCTCACCGAAATAGAGCTGGTCCGCGACTACTTCCGCAGCTTTGCGCTTGTTACCTTCTTTATCGGTATAGTCGCGGATTTGCAAACGTCCCGAAACTATTGCCATTTGACCTTTGACGAAATTCCGGCATACGAACTCGGCGGTATTCCGCCAGGCTACGCAATCGATAAAATCGGTCTGACGCTGTCCCGTGTCTTTATCCATAAAGTCGCGGTCAACTGCAAGTGTAAAGCTCGCCACGGGAACTTGGTTTTGAGTGTGCCGCAGCTCCGGGTCACGGGTTAAGCGTCCCATAATAAGGATATGGTTTAGCATACACGCTCCTCCTATTCAACCAAAGTGAGCAAGGTACGCATAACGCCGTCGGTTATACCGAGGACGCGCGTAAGCTCTTTCGGGAATTCGGGAGGACCTGTGAAAACCAAACGGATATAGTAACCGTCGGGCTTATCATCAATTAGGTATGCGAGTTTCTTTCTGCCGATGTTTTCCTCTTCATCGAGGGTAGCGTTGGCTTCGACAAGAGCCTTGAACTTTGCTGCTATGGCTGCGACTTCTTCCTCACCGCGGGTGAGGTCGATAATGTACATCAGCTCATACTTGGATGTTACTTTTGCCAATTGGTGTGTACCTCCTTGTGGACATATGACCTTGTTCGGTTATCCGGAAATATGTGTAACCGACAAAGTAAGGATAATTTCGCGCCATATAGAATTTAGCGCGTTATATCATTATAACACATAACGCGCCGTTTGTCAAGTACCTGATTTGTAAAAACTCACACAACAATCACGGACCACGCGTCCAGCCGGAAGAATTGCGCGGATTTGAATTTGTAGGAGCTGTAAAAAGCGTCGGGAAAGACGACAAATTTATTGCAATTAGCGGAAGTGA
>JAISLB010000165.1 GCA_031260685.1 Oscillospiraceae bacterium
TCAAGACAGCGCAGGGTATAGTACGGACCGTAGCCCTGGTCATTTGCCGTACCGAAGCTGGAGTTGCTGAAAGTCCCGCCGTCGGCTACCGAATAGTCGTCAATTGCGGTTATAACTCCTCTATCGTCAAAAGCGACTTTAATCGACATATGGCGCTGATTCATCAGGAAGCCGAAAGTCTCCTCGCGGGTATCAACGCAGCGGACGGGACGTCCGACGCGCTTCGCGAGAAACGGCGTAATTTCCTGCGCCTTACGCATACCCCAGTCGCAGTATTTGCCGCCTTGGAACAAGCCTTCCTGAACCGTGCGCTCGTCCGGAACGCCGTACATTTGACCGACGCTAGTTCTGCGCTGTACCGCGCCCTCAATGTGAAGCGCGGGACCCTCCGGGTGATAGGGGTCGTCAAACCACCAAGCTACCGAACCGACCTGATTAGGTATATGGCTAGCAAACGCCGGAAGATTTACCGTGTACTCAAAAATGTGGTCAGCGTCGGTTTTCGCGAATATCGCGTCCACATCGCCTTGGATTGTATCGGCGAAGCTTACGTTCGCTACCTTATCTTTCGCCGGGCGCGGTCCGAACATATCCATTTTCGAGTAATTGAGCTGACGGATAACGGGATGCTCGGGGTCGCGTCCTTTTTCGATGTCAACGATAAAGGGCAGAACTTCCCACTGCGGGTCAAGAGCTTTCAGCGCAAGTTCGCATATATCTTCGTTTTCCGCTACTACTATTACGCCGACTTCCGCGGTGTCCTGCTCGGCGTATTCGTCGAGATACGGACGTCCCGGAGGTCCGAACGCCGACGCGCCGACTTTTTTGAGTTCTTCGTCGTTCCACGTTACGATGTCGATTACGCCCGGTACAGCCAGTCCCGCCTCGAGGTTGACGGAGAGCAGCTTAGCGTTGGCGTGAGGGGAACGCAGGAAACGCGCTTCGCACATATTCGGCAGTACGTAGTCCGAACCGAACTTCGCCGTTCCGGTGGCTAACGCGTACGAAAGCTTACCGGGGACATTCGGTTTACCAACCCACTTGAAGTCCATACGTTTGTCGTTGGTACCGATAAGTTGATCCATTGAGGAGATTTTGTTTTTTAACTGTAAAGCCATAATTGTCAATTCCTCCTATGCTATTTTCATTGCGGCTTCGAGAATAGCCTGAGAGTGGCGCGGATACGTTCCGCAGATACAGATATTACCCGCAAGCGCCTCTTTGCAGTCCTGCTCGGACGGGTGAGGATTGCGGTCGAGGAGCGCTTTCGCGGTAACTAAGAAACCCGGAGTGCAATAGCCGCACTGCATCGCGTCCCACTTGCAGTAGGCGTCGATCAGCGGTTTCCACTTCGGGTCGGCGGCAATGCCCTCTACCGTCTGGATTTTTACGTCTTCCAATTCGACAGCAAGAACCTGACAGGCGAGGATAGGACGTCCGTCGGCGATAACCGTGCAGGAACCGCAGACTCCGCGGTCGCACATATGTTTCGCGCCGGTAAGTCCCAGACGGAACTGCAAAGTACGCTGAAGCGTCCAGTGCGGCTCGATGAGTAAGTCGCAGAGCTTGCCGTTCAGGTCAAGCGTGACCGTAACGGGCAAAACGGAGGTCGGATGCTCCGCACCGTAGTGAGCGATAAGGGCGTCATACGAGCCGAAATCGCGGTTGCATAAAGGACAGCGGAACGCGGCAAGAGCCGAGGGTACCGCCGCAATCAAATCCGCGGCACGCTGATGAGCGGCTTCCGCGGTGATTGAGGTGCTGATTCTGTCGTTTGCCATAAGGTATACTCCTTCTCCGAAGATGTGTTGTTGCCTATAAATACGTTTTTGTCCATTTTACCATATCCCGCGCCCTCCTGTCAAGTTCTTTATGAATAACACTTGCGAGGCCGCGCAGTTGCGCGGTGGTCAGTGGTCAGTGGTCAGTGGTCAGAAAAACGCCGGGGACGATGCGAGCATCGCCCCCCGGTTGCGTTATTCGTTGATTAAAAATTTATGTCACAATTCGGTAACGCAGCATACAATTCGTCAATTTGTTCTTGCGGTGCTCTGCATTCGAATAAATTTAGGTAAGCTAAATTTGTCAAACCTTTCAATGGGGTTACGTCGCTGATGTAGTTTTCTCCTAGGTACAAGGACGTCAAATTCGTCAGCCCTTGTAATGGGCTTAAGTCCTCCACACCGTTTCTAAAAAGGTCTAAGTTTGTCAAATTCGTCAAATTGCTTAATGGGCTAATATCGCCGATTGAGTTATTGGATAAGTTCAGGTATGTTAATTTTGTTAAACTAGCTAGCGGACTTAGGTCTGAGGTAATGGTCGCACCTATGGTCAACTCTGTTAAATTTGTCAAACTAGCCAGCGGACTCATGTCTTTGAGACCTTCACCTGATGAGTATATTTTTAATGTAGTCAAACCGGTCAATTCTCTTAACGGACTTAGGTCTCTGACTTTTGGGTCATAGTTTTCATTTTCGATAGATAGTTGTAAGTACTTCAGATTAGTCATATATCTTAATGGTTCAATATCTGCATCAGTAAAGTCGCCGCGCAACTCAAGCTCCGTCAAGCTCGTGCTGTACTGTTCGCCCTTGATAGTTATCGTGTCAGCAGCTTGCGCGGGGGTTGGCGCGGGGGTTGTCTGCGTCACTGCCGGTTCGGGAGTTGGCTGCGGAGTTGCGGCAGCTGCCGGAGTTTCAGCCGCTGCGGGACTTGCACTCGGTTCCGGAGTTGCGGACGGTGCAGGAGTTGCGCTCACCTCCGCACTCGGCGTGGGTTCTGCGCTCGGCGTAGGTTCGGCAGTCGGCGCGAATACTAAGCCGCTGTCGGCTTCGATGAGCGCTTGAAGCTTAGTGTCACTCTCTATCTCCGCAAGCGCAAATTCGTCGACATTCGCTACGACTAAGGGTGTAACGCTGACATCGCCGTTGGCTACGGTCGCAACTTCTCCGGCGTTGACCGTGTAGACTTCGCCGTTGACCGTTAGCTCGATTGAACCGTCTAATACGTAGACGGTATCGTCACTCCGGACAACTCCGGACGTTCCGCGTATGCCGATTGTAAGCGTTGAGGTCGTTATATTGAGCGTCTCCTCGTCAGTAAGCGGCTTAGTTATATTGAAAAATAAATTACCGCTTTTGAGAGTAACTTCGTAGGCTTTTTCGTTTTGTGCAACAGACGCGGAACTTTCGGCGTCAAGTTTGAGCGCTTTCGCAACATCAAGGCTTAAATACGCGTAGCTCTCCGGCTTAGTACCAACTGTGTAGCCGCTGAACAGCTGCATTCCGTCGAGAATCGTGAGAGCCTTACCGCTCTCGTTCTCAAGCGTCCCGGAGCCGTCGAGTTTCTCGAGACGTATCGTGGTGGCTTCGAGCGTTTCCGTGGGCGCAACAGTAGCCGCGGCAGGTGCGGAAGCGTCCGCGGAAGCTATCGCCGGAGTACTTGCGGAAGCCGCGGGAGCGTCGGTCTTTCCGCAGGCAGCTAAGGAAAGTACTAGTGAAAGGGTTAGCGCAAGGGTTAGAATTCGCTTTGTCATTATGAGTTTTCCTCCTAAGTAAATATAATGACAACATTATACAATATTTTACCGAAACTGTCAACCGGTCTCAATGACCAAAATTATCAATTCAATCCGGAGTCTAAGCGGCGGCTACACCGGGAGCTTTTCGGTAAGCAGCTTAGCGGCAATTCCCGTCAGCAGCCCCGCGCACATTCC
>JAISLB010000027.1 GCA_031260685.1 Oscillospiraceae bacterium
GGAACCATTCCGACCATATTGCCGATTACGATAAATGTAGTCCCGCTGACTTTCTCGGATTTGTCGCTTGCGAGATACACAAGGAACGGAGCAACGTTCTCCGGCGGAGTATTGCTCTCATACGAGAACATAGTAGTTCCCGGGGCTGACAGGCTCTTACCCTCGGCTTCGGCTTCCTGACGAAGCGTTTCAATCTCGTAGGCCGCGCGTGTCCTTGCCGCCGGGCAGAACGTATTGACGCGGATTCCGTAGGACCAAAGCTCTTTGGCGGCTCCGCGGGTTAAGCCGATTACGCCGGCGTTCGAAGCACAGTACTCGGCGTGTTTGATAGTATCGCCCATAAAGGCGGGACTCGCGCAGTTGAGGATACGTCCGTAACCTTGCTTTTTCATATGCGGGATAGCGTGCTTCATAACAAAGAAGTAGCCCTTGGGTTTAACGTCGAAAACTCTGTCCCAAAGCTCCTCGGTGATTTCGTCGATGTCGGAAACTCCGAAGCGTCCGGCAACGTTACACACGATGTCGATTTTTCCGTAGGTACTGACGGCGGTATCGACGAGACGTTTAGCGTCGGCTTCTTTTGAGATGTCCGCGAAACAGGCTGTGGCTTCGCCGCCCGCCGCCTTGATTTTTGCCGCGGTAGTCTCGGCGTCGCCGTTTTCCTCTTCGTATTTTTCCTGGAACCACTTTTTTTGTTCTTCGGTGAGCTTGGCGTATTTTTCTTCGGACACCATAGCTTTCCCGATAGAACCGGGCTTAGTGTTGTTAGTGATAACCTTAGCGCCCTCCGCGGCGAATTTGAGCGCGATAGCGCGTCCGATGCCTTGCCCCGAACCCGCGACTATGGCCACGCGGCCGTCAAGTAATCCTGCCATATGATATGTCCCTCCGTAAGTTTATTTTTGCATACAGTATAACACAGCCTGAAACGATTGTCAAGTGAAGTGCAAAAGGGACTTGCAATTTTCGGAGAGATGTGGTACAATGTTACACGACTAAATTTATTTGATTAGAGGTTTCTATTTATGCAGAAAGTCCAGTTTACAGAGACCGTACTGCGCGATGCTAACCAATCTCTTATCGCTACCCGGCTGCCGTATTATAAATTTGCGCCGATTCTCGAAACTATGGACGACGCAGGTTACTATTCGCTGGAATGTTGGGGTGGAGCGACTTTTGACACTTGTCTGCGCTATCTTGACGAGGACCCTTGGGAGCGGCTGCGGAATATCCGCGCAACTGTTAAGAACACCAGGCTTCAAATGCTTCTGCGCGGGCAGAATATTCTCGGCTACAAACATTACCCCGATGATGTGGTCAAAACGTTTGTCGAACGCTCCGTAGCTAACGGTATCGACGTAATACGTATCTTTGACGCGCTGAACGACCTCCGTAACCTTGACTCCGCGGTTACGGAAACTGTCCGCAATAAAGCCGTCGCTCAGGTTGCCGTCGCGTACACCACAAGCCCCGTCCACAGCCTCGAGAACTACGTCAGGCTAATCAAGCGCATTGAGGAAATGGGAGCGACGGAGCTTTGTATTAAAGATATGGCGGGGGTAATGTCGCCCTCGGAAGCGTATAATTTAGTAAGAGCCGTCAAAAGTGAGTCGAAGCTGCGGCTTAACCTCCATACGCACTGCACTACCGGGCTTGCGTATATGACGCTGCTCAAAGCTGTCGAGGCGGGAGCGGACATTATCGACACCTGCGTATCGTGCTTCTCGGGCGGTACTTCGCAGGCTTCTACGAATACTCTTTTGTACGCGTTAACACAGTTAGGCTGCGAAACAGACCTCAAGGCCGACAAAGCCAAGGAGATTAACGACTTTTTCAAACCTATTCAGGCGGAATACATAGCGTCCGGGCTTCTCGACCCGAAAGTTATGGGTACCGACGCCGACGCTTTGGTTTATCAGATTCCCGGCGGTATGCTCTCAAATCTCGTTTCGCAGTTGAAATCCGTCAACGCTATGGATAGATTCGACGAGGTTCTCGCGGAGGTTCCGAGAGTTCGCAGGGATTTAGGCTATCCGCCGCTTGTCACGCCGTCCAGCCAGTTTGTCGGAGCGCAAGCCGCGCAAAACGTTATTTCCGGCGAACGCTACAAGCAAATTTCAAAAGAAGTCAAAGGCTACCTCAAAGGCGAATACGGCACACCTCCGGGAATTGTTAACCCCGAGCTTATCAGTAAAGCCCTCGGTGGCGAACTGCCGTTTACCGGACGCTTTGCCGATATTCTCGAACCCGGTATGGAGCGCGGTAAGCTGAACGCGGGACCTCTCGCGAGAAGCGTTGAGGATGTACTCTCGTATATAATTTTTCCGCAGATTGCCCTTGACTACTTTGCTAAGCGCGAAGAAATTGAGAAAAATGTTGTTCCTTACAACATAACGCGAAAGGAGTAAGCGCGTATTATGATAGGTATAGCCCTTATAAATCAGGCAAATATCAATCCGTCCACCCGGGAAGCGATAATGCTCTCGGTTTTGGGGATGGGCATAGTTTTCGGCGTGCTTCTGATGATAATCGTCGTGATAAAGCTGATATCGCTGTTGTCGGGCGCGATAAACGGCAAGGAACCCGCGGCGGTTCCCGCGGCTGCTCCGGTCGTTTCTCGGATTTCGGAGGGAATGATTCCGGCTGCCGGCTCCTCCGGTGATATCGCGCTCTATGACACCTCCGACGAGGACGCCGCGCTGGTTATGGCAATTGTGGCGGACGAACTCAAAGCCCCGCTTAATGAACTTCGCTTTATTTCTATTCGCGAAAAACGATAATTCCGCCCGTGATTGTGAGCTTCCGGTTAGCTGACCGGTTGCGGCGACGCGGAAAATGACGAAAGGTGACATCTTTGGTATGAAGTATGACGTTACGCTCAAAGGCAAAACTTTTGAGGTTCTGGTGGAACGCGGAGAGGCGCAGCTGATAAGCGTTTCGGACGCCGCAGCTCCCTTAAATACACTTGCGGAAGTTCCCGCGGCTGCCGCTCCGCCGCTTGCTGCGGCTCCGGTACTTGCTCCCGCGATTCCTGCTGCCGCTGAAACAGTTACTTCGCCGCTCCCCGGTGTTGTGGTGAAAGTAGTAGCGGCTCCCGGAACAGCTGTCGGCAGCGGGCAAATAGTTCTCGTAATTGAGGCTATGAAAATGGAGAACGAAATCGCCGCGCCGCATAGCGGGACGGTCGGTGAAATCCTTGCTGATAAGGGAGCAAGGGTAGATACAGGCTCTCCGCTATTCACATTAACATAGGCGGGAGGAATAAATGGACATATTGCTGATTTTCCGGCGGCTGGTGGACGATTCCGGACTGCTCGGGCTTTTTACCCATTGGCAGTCGGTAGTAATGATAGCTATCGCGTGTCTGCTTCTCTACCTCGCAATTGTAAAGGAGTTTGAACCGCTGCTGCTACTGGGCATAGCTTTCGGAATGTTACTCGCTAATCTCCCGGGGAGCGGTTTGATGCACAATGAATTCTATCAAACTACCCCGATAGACTATAACCGCGTACTGCACGACGGAGGTTTGCTCGACATTCTTTATCTCGGCGTAAAGCTCGGAGTTTACCCCTGTTTGATTTTCCTCGGGATAGGAGCTATGACGGATTTCGGACCTATGCTTGCGCGTCCGTCGTCTATGCTTCTCGGAGCCGCTGCGCAGCTCGGTATTTACGGCGCGTTTCTGCTTGCGAGAGCAACGGGGATGTTTAACGGTCCCGAAGCCGCCGCGATAAGCATTATTGGCGGCGCTGACGGTCCGACAGCCATTTACAGCGCGACGCGTCTTGCTCCGCACCTGCTCGGTCCTATCGCGGTTGCCGCGTACTCCTATATGGCGCTGATACCGCTGATTCAGCCGCCTATTATGAGAGTGTTAACGACCAAAAAAGAGCGTCAGATAGTTATGAAGCAAGCCCGCACGGTTTCACGCACTGAGAAAATTATCTTTCCGATAGCCGTAACGATTTTCTGTTCGCTGTTGCTGCCGTCTGTAGCTCCGCTTATCGGCTGCTTAATGCTCGGGAACCTATTTCGCGAGTGCGGAGTGGTTGAGCGTTTGTCTGAAACAGCGCAGAACGCGCTTATAAACATAGTTACGATTTTCCTGTCAGTCACGGTCGGAGCCACTTCGGTGGGTTATCTCGCGGGTCCTGACGGTGTTACGAATATTGGGTTCCTATCGGCTAAAACCGGCGGTATTATTGTTCTCGGCTTGCTGGCGTTTGGAATAGCGACGGTCGGCGGAGTCCTCTTCGGAAAGCTGATGTGTCTGGTGACACGGGGCAAAGTCAACCCGCTGATTGGCAGCGCGGGAGTTTCCGCGGTACCTATGGCGGCGCGGGTATCGCAGGACGTCGGAAATAAATACAATCCGAGGAACTACCTCCTAATGCACGCTATGGGACCGAATGTCGCCGGAGTAATCGGTTCCGCGATAGCCGCGGGATTTATGCTTGCAGTATTTGCCTAACGCCGGTTTTGCGGTCAGCTTTCTTTCCGCGGCTTCTGACGGCGTATTGCACAGTTCTTTTACAATTTATTACAATATTTATTTAGAGAGGTTATTGCAAATGAAAGGCTCAATGATAATCGGTCAGTCGGGAGGTCCTACCTCGGCTATTAACGCCAGCTTGTACGGAGCTATTGCCGAGGGCTTCGATAGTCCCGAAATCACAAGGGTGCTCGGAGCGCACCACGGTATTGCCGGTATACTCTCCGACGACCTCTACGACTTAGACGCGGAGGAGCGGGAGGAACTTGACCTCCTGCCGTATACCCCCTCCGCGGCTTTGGGGTCCTGCCGTCATAAACTTCGCGACCCTGACGATGACATTAGTGATTTCGAGAAAATCCTCGAGATTTTCCGTAAGTACGATTGCCGCTATTTCTTCTATATCGGCGGTAATGACAGTATGGATACCTGCGAGAAGATTTCGCGCTACTTCACGCGTATCGGTTACGAATGTCAGGTGATGGGAATCCCGAAAACTATCGACAACGACCTCGCGGGAACTGACCACTGCCCGGGTTACGGCAGCGCGGCTAAGTACATAGCGACGAGTATGCTCGAAATCTACAAGGATTGCCGCGTCTACGAGAAGCGCACTATTACCGTCGTCGAGGCAATGGGACGGAACGCCGGGTGGCTGACTGCTTCGGCGGCTCTCGCGTCCAAATTCGGCGAAGGACCCGACCTCATTTACCTCCCGGAACGTCCGTTCTCACTTGCGGACTTTATCGACGAAGCCACGGAGCTTTACAACAAACAGGGCGGACTTCTCGTAGTCGTTTCCGAGGGGATTGCCGACGAGAACGGTATTCCGCTCGCTAATAACGCCGGTTCGGAATATCGCGATAACTTCGGACATTCTCAGCTCGGCGGCGTAGCCAATCTTCTCGCGACGATACTTCGCAGCGAAACCAACGCAAAAGTCCGCGGGGTTGAACTCTCGCTTTTGCAGCGCTGCGCGTCTCATTGCGCGTCTCTGACAGACCTGCGGGAGGCTGAACTCGCGGGGAGAATCGCCGTCCAAGCCGCGCTCGAGGGCGAAACGGGCAAAACGGTTGCGTTCAGACGTGACCCGCTTAGCAGCGACTACCATTGTAAGACTATGCTCATACCGCTCTTTGAAGTAGCCAACAAAGAAAAAAAATTCCCCGAGGAATGGATAAACGAAAAAGGCAATCACATCAATGACGGCTTCATAGATTACGTACTGCCGCTGATACAGGGAGAGCCGGAGCGTCCGCTCCTGAACTCGCTCCCGAGATTTACCACGCTGCACAGAATTGAAGCGTAGCAGTGGTCAGTGAAGTGTAGCAGTGGTCAGTGATTAGTGATTAGTGGTCAGAAAGGACGGGGGATGCGATTCCCCCGTCCTCACTGTTCACTGTTCACTGACCACTGACCACTGACCACTGACCACTGACCACTGACCACTGCGGACTACTCCTTAGCTAACCACGTCTTTGCGAAGCCGTGATACGCGAACAGGAACACGTTTGCCGGTTTTATTATATCCTCCGCAAGCGCGAGGAAGGGTATTAGCGTAGCGTTGGGCTGCGGCACATAGACCGACAGTTCGCTGTCGTCGACCAGGATTTTCTCCTCGTAGAGAACTCCGTAGGATTGAAGCTTTTTGACTAACTCCGTGGCTTGAGCTTCGTCCACTCCCAGTTTTTCCGCAAAGTGCTTCAGCGTGAACCTGAACATCTCTACCGGACCGTGGTTTTTGTGAAGATACATCAAAGCCCTGAAAAATTCCGGATTTGCCAAATCCGCAAACAGCGCGGAGAGCTTTGCCTCGTCAAACTTCCAGCCGCCCTCAGGTTTCGGCATTAGCAGGAAGTAGCGTTTGTCGGCATTGAGCTTGATGTGCGACAATCCGCCCTCGGCGTCTATCACAGACTGTACGGTATACCTGTCCGTACCGGCTTTCGCCCCGGCTTCGTCAATCGAAATGTCGTATTGAGCCATATCGTTGTCAGCGTCTTTCACTCCGAAAGCTGCCTTGTTCATTTCCCAGGCGTTTATACAGAGCTGTTTGATGATAACATCCGTGGTGGCTTCGTCCGCCCCGGCGCGCGGAGCTAAGGTTTTGTAGAATTCCGTCCGAATGTCGGTGTGAGCTAGCACGTCGCGTCCGAATAGCTGGTCAACGGAAACTGCGAAGAAGTCAGCTATAACGGGCAGCAGCTCGATGTCCGGGGAACCTCCGCCCTCCCACTTGCTTACCGCTTGTCCGGAAACTCCTACGGAAGCCGCGAGAGCTTCCTGCGTGATACCTTTGTCTTTGCGAAGTTTCGCGATGTTCTCGCCTAATATTTGAGTATACATAGTGTTTCCCTCCATTTTCCTATTGTCGGTTGAGTTGCGTTCTGCAGTCCGCAATCTCTTTGTGTAACTACATTGTATCACAAGCGACGGTTGGACGCAATAGACGCGCTCTTGCCTTGATTCAACTAACGGTTTGGAGAGCGGCGAAAACTAAACGGCGGCTTGGGAAAACCGCCGCTTTTGCTATATTTCAAATGTTTCGCTTAATTGAAGTACTTCTCAATGTCGAAGCTGCCGACTTTTCGGGCGTAAGCACCCATAATCGTCAGCTGTAAGCCGTTTTCGCTTGCTCCGTAGAAGTAGCCCGCGTCGTGCATTATGTACGGATTGAATACTACAAGTCCCTGACCGCCGTTGCAGTTTTCCTCAACCCATTGGAACAGGTACGCATCGTCGCGAAGCTTGACATAGAAGCAGGGGCTGGACCACGAAGCTCCTCCGGCGTTTTCTCCGGTGAAGATAGTCCACGAATAGCTCTCGGGCGAGCTGTATACGTGAATCGAAGCCATTTGGTCGCTGTAACTCCACGCGAAGCTCTTGCCGACGAGGTCTGTCGTAAAGTGATGACGGCGCGCAAAGGGCGGTTTAACGCCGGGGTAATCGAGTATGCCGAATTTTGCGTAACCGGAAGCCTCGTGCGGGTGCAGCCAGCTGCCGATTTGTCCGTGAACCACGGTTACTAAGCCCGTTGAGAAATCAGCGGCTACCGTAAGATTGAGGAAGTTCGGGTCGCCGGTAACCTGATGCGAGAATAGATATATGTCTTTGGCTGGTTCGAAGCCGCGGTATTTCTCAATAGTCGGAGAGCTGCCGTTAATGCTGATTTTGAGGTGTTCGTCGTCGATAAATTCGTAGCTGTAAACGGGTTTATTGTCCCCCGCCCACGGAGCCGCGATGTGCTTCTCGTTGTCGAGAATAACCTTGAACGCTTTTCCGGCTAAGAAAGTAGTAAACGGCATAGTATTAGCAGAGGACATAATGCTCGAGCCTTCGTAGAGTGCTTGCTTCTCGGTGCAGACTTTGATAATTTCGTCGCGGGTCATCGGGAGGTGCATATCAGCCGGGCGATAGGCGTAACGCGCGCCTTTGCCGTCAAGCGCCATTCCCGCATCCTTTTTGAGGTCCTCTCCGTGGTCGTTGATATGTTCTAAGTGAGCCGCGTCTCCGGTAATTTTCAGCTTTGCGCCGACAAAGCGGTACAGCGCGGCGTCATTTTCATCAAAGCCGATTGTAAGAGTCAGAGCTTTCAGACTGAAAAGGTCAAGCACCGCGATGTGACCGATTCCGGAGAATTCGGCTTCCCAGTTGGCATAGATGTAGTATTCGTCGGTGATTTTGATATAGTCCGCCGGAGTGGTAATGGTGATACTGTCTCCGGAAAGCCCTTGGTGATTCAGCTCAACCGTCGTCGAGCAGAGTATTGACGGATAGAACGTCAGATGACGTTTGCCGTGTTCGAATTCCCAGTATAAGCCTTTGCCTTCGAGCCGGTTTGTATTGCCGTGAAGTTTCTCCGGAGCGGGTTTGCCGGTATCAATATAGCCGAACCAATAGTGGCGCTGAACTTCGCGGGGGATTTCGCGGCTCCCGGTCGCTTCGCCGCCGAAAAGGTTTCCGCCGACCGGAACGGTTATACCGAACCAAGTTTCGAATACCGTAACGAGCAGCGTTTCGGAGTCTAGGATAGTTGTGAACGTACGTTCGCTGCCCGGCACTTTATACGTTACTATGGATATTGTACCGAGTGCGGCAGAGGTAAAAGGCACCTCGAAGCTGTTGCCGTTTTCCGTGATTGTGACGCGCTCGGTGTCGATAAACTTGAAGCTTAGTTCCGGAGCGAATTCGCCCGAGAGCTTGAGCGTCCCGTCAATAAGCTTATCGCGTGCGACAGTCGGCAGGGGAGAGGAAGCCTTAGAAACAGCCGCAAACTTTGAACGAACGTCCTCGGCGGTGAGCTTGCTGTACTTGTGAAAGAACATAAGTAACCTCCATTTTGTATAGTATTTTTATCAGTATAGCACAATTCTATAAAAATTGCAATAGGTTAATTGCGCATTTCTCCAAAACTTAGCAAGCGGACGTTGTTTTCCGTCCGCTTGCCGCTTTATAATATTGAGTGTTTAGTTAAAATAATCGGGAAGAGAGGGGGTCGGGGAAGCAATAGGAGAAGTCGCCATTTCGCCGAAAGTAATAGTCAGCGTTAACGTTTTGCCCGCCCGGTAAATTGTGAGTTCCGCTGATTCTCCTGCTCCGTAGTAGCGGCGAACTGTGCTGATTAAGCCGTCGTGGGTTGAGATGTCGTGATTATCAACCTTCATAATAACGTCTCCTACTTCGAGACCTGCTTTATCGGAAGGTCCGCCCTCGGTGACTGTCAGGATTCCCGCGCCTTTTACGATTTGGTTGTTGTTATTGTAGTCGCGTCCGTCAACTGTATTTACAGTTATTCCGAGGTAAGGTCTCGCGCGTATTCCGGTCGCTTCCCAGTCGGCGATTAGTGTGCGTACGTCGTCAATAGGGATAGCGAAGTAGATACCCTCGATACCGGGGTCATTAGGCTTAGCAGCCGAAACGCCTATAACTTCACCGCGGTTGTTGAATACGGGACCGCCGGAGTTACCGCTGTTGATTGCGGCTGTCATCTGGAACATATTTACCGCGGTTTCGCTTGCGTCCGTAGTTATCTCGCGGTCCCGCGCGGAAAGTATACCGTTTGTATACGTAAAGGTCAGATAGCCCAGCGGGTTGCCGATTACGTATACGTCATCACCGATGTCCATATTATCAAGCGAACCGAGAGGCAGCGGGACAAGCTTTTCCTTTGGCTCAATTTTTATGAGCGCGATATCGCTTGCGGCTTCTCCGCCGACTATTTTTCCTACGTACTCTGTACCGTCGTAGAGCGTTATCAGAACGTCGCTGCCTTGGTCGTAGGCGTTAGAGATTACGTGGTTATTGGTTACTATGAAGCCGTCCTCGCTGATTATAAAGCCCGAGGCAGTAGACGTACCGTTCTGCGGCCCGAAATATCCTTGTGTTGTGTACGTACTGGTAATACCTACGCAGGAGTTTACCGATTGCTTATAGATTTGCGCCGCGGAGAGCACAACAGTGCTGTTAGACGGTTTAGGTGTTTCGATAGTTGCAGCGGAGGAGAGGTTCGGGAGAATAATTTGCCCGGTGGAAGCGGGGTACGGAGTACCTTGCGCGTCGCTGTTGATATATCCGCCGATTCGAAGTATTGAGTAGCCTATTCCCGCGGTTCCGCCGATTAGCACACAAACCAAGCAAAATACAGCGGCAAACAGCCTGAATCCGTGCTTCCTTTTCTTGGGAGCAGTTTGCGGAGCGGATTGAGCCGGAGCCGATAACGGCGGCGGAGGCGGAGCGTATTGCTGCTGACTTTGCGTATAGCCGCTGGCGGGAACGATAGTAAAGTTTACGCGCTGGGTGTCGCCGCTTTGCGCGTTGACCGGTGTATTGCCGTTTTCGTTGTACATTTTATTGTCCTCCCGGTATTTCTTGTTTTAGTATGCCCTAAGTGTAACAGTAAATATTTAATAGAAAATAGATAATTATTGACTAAACTGTGAACTTTTTCGAAAACCCTCCGCGAAAGCTCTCGCGCTGTATTCGTCCTCAAAAGCCGCGAAGATTGTGTTTTCGCCTGCGATTGTTCCGACTAAGCCGTCAACGTCGGTGTCGTCTATTGCTGCGCAGGCGGCTTGAGCGAGTCCGGGCGGCGTATGCAAAACGGTTAAGTTACCCACGGCGCGTACGGATTTTACGGCGTCCCGCAGAAACATTGAAAAGGCGTGAGTTCCGGCTTCGTCGGAGGGCGCGGTATAGCAGTATATACCGTATTCGTTTATTTCGCGCGTCAGCTGAAGGTCGCGTATATCACGCGAGACGGTAGCTTGGGTACAGGCTATACCGACTGCTTTGAGCGCGTCCACGAGCTGCTGCTGGTTCTCAATCGCTCCGCGCTCTATTATTTCGAGTATCGCGTTATGACGCCTAGGTTTCATCGTTTTCCTCACTCAATAAGTCAGCCGCGGATTTCAGACGTGCCGCGAGCTTATCGCGGGAGAGCGTTACGGCGGCTAATTCGGCTGAAAGACGTTTGACGATTGCGGATAGTTCATCGTTATCCGTTTTGAGCCGTATTACTTCGTCCGCAAGACGCTCGTTTCCGATTTGAAGCTCTTCGAATTCGATTTGAAGCTTCGCGAACTCCTCTTGATTGCCGGTTGCGCGTAAAACTTCAAGCTCCGCGGTTTGGTTCCGGAGCTTTTTGCCTTGGTTACGCAGATAATCAGTTACGTCGTCCCGCGAGAAACCGAGCAGTTCTGTGCGGAAATGATAAGTGCTCATAGTTTACACACCCGGGCGGAAGAATCCGCTTCCGTCAGCTGCTGTGAAAACGCTCCCGCCTCCGAACATTCCCGGACCTTCCGTCAGCGTACCCGCGCGGTAGTCAGCTACGTTCTGAATCTGCTGTGTGCAGTGAGCTACTGGAACTACGCTGTCGGCGTGACAGCATAGACAGTTATCAACCCCGAGGTTTAGAAGCTTCTCCATAGAATCCGCGAAATCGTCAAAATCGCACTGTCCGTCAACCATAAAGATTGTCCCCGTGCAAACCATATCGCCCGTACATATATAGTGGTTAGCGCGGTCGAGAACTCCGATACTGCCCGGGGTATGTCCCGGAAGCTCGACAATCTCAAGCGTTACGCCGCCGAGGTCAAAGGTTTGTCCCGCCTTAAGCGGCTTATAGACGGAAGCAATCTCGCCCTGCAAAAGCGCGTGGTCAGCGGGATGCATATAATACTCCGGGAAAAGCTTGTGATATGCCGTATGGTCCTGATGTAAATGCGTTGTGACAAGCGTTACGGGTTTGTCACCGGCGAACTTTTTGAGCTGTGCCGTAAAAGTTGCTTCGTCGATATCTCCCGCGCCGGTATCTGCGAGCAGCGCGGCGTTGCCGCCTACAATAAGGTAGCTCGCGGACATTCCGCCCTCCGCGAGGTTGAATACATTAGCCGGTAGTGCCATTATATGTTTCCTCCTATATATAAATCATTATTTGCGGCAAGCCTCTTGCCCATTTCCCGCGCGGCTTCGCAGTCTTTCGGGAACTGCTCCTCGTGGCGTTTAGTCACCGCCGGAACGTCGAACATATCAGCCTCATACTTGCTGTAATCCTCAAATTGCTTTGTGCCGTAAGCTATTGTATATTCCGAGGGTCCGAGAATCCAGTTCGAACTGTTGATAATCCCCTTGAAAAAAGTATCGTAGAACTCACCGGGAGCGTTCATAGTAAAGAGCCAGCCCGCCTTAATCGGATGCGGATAGAGCGGAGTGCGCTCTTTGTTGTATGTAATCGCCGGAAAGAACAAACGCTCCATAAAAGACCGCAGCGCGCCCGTAACATCGTTGAAGTACATCGGCGACGCAAGCAGCAGCACGTCCGCGTTGATAGCTTTTTCAAGAACCTCCGTCAAGCCGTCTTTTTGTACGCAGCGTCCGAAGCTCGAGCCGCCTTTTAGTTTACACGCGTGACAGCCTATGCAGCCTTTGTAGTTTAGGTCGTAGAGATGTACGGTTTCACCGGAGGCTCCGGCTTCGGCCGCTCCGTCAAGCGCGCTTTGCAGCATTTTCGCGGTATTGCGGTTCTTCTGCGCCCCGCCGTTGATTGCCAATACTTTCATTGTTGTGTTCTCCTCTATTTCAAATAACGGTTTTTAAGTTCAAACTGTCCGGCTTACTCAACTCCGCTTTCCGACAGCGTAAACGTCTGTTTGTCCGCGTCAAGCGTTGCGTTTATGCCAATCGGAATTATCGCGTTGTACAGTCCGTGCCCGAAATCGTCGTTGCGGACAACGGGGATTTGGTACCGCTCGGCAATACGTTCTAAAATCCGGTCCAGTTCCGGCGGTATTTCGGTCGCGTAATGACCGAATATCAAGCCCGACGCAAGGTCAAACAGTCCGCGCTCCGCCAAATGCGTCAGGTACTTGCTGACAACATCGGGAGGGCTGAACATTATATGGTCCTCAATGAACAGCAGATACTTCTTTGAGGTGTCAACGGGGAAATACTTGCCGCCGAGCATCATAGCGATATTCTGTGTATAGCCGCCGAGAAGTTCGCCGGAGGTTGTACCGCCGCGGATAATTTTCCACGGTCCGCTCGGAGGGATTACCGGGTCCTCAACACCGGAAAGCCGCGCCCTGAAACTGTCGTAGTTGTATACTTTATACTCTTTATAAAACTTAGGGTCAAACATACGCGGAGTAGCTCCGTAGAAAGTGACAAGCCCGGTCAGCGCGGTAACTGCGTTGAGAATAGTCGTGCTGTCCGATAAACTGCTGATAATTTTCGGGTTTATGCGCACCGCCTCAAAATCTACGTAGGGCAGTATTTCGTTACAGACTTCGCCGCCGCCGAAGAAAATCATTCTCACTTCCGGGTCTGCAATCATATCGTTGAAATCGGCTGCCCGCTCCTCCGGCGAAGCCGCGTAGCCGTGAGTAGTTTTGTAAATGTTCGCGCCGAGCTTTACCCGGTAGCCTATGTTCTCCATTACAGCGATAGGAGAATTCAAATAGTCGGGCTTGGCAATGCCGCAGGGTGAGATTAACCCGATTGTATCGCCGGTCGCAAGCCTCGGCGGTTTGATACGTTTGTTCATTGCTAAAAATGCTCCTTAAGTCGTTGGCGCTGTATTCTGAGCCGAGATGTCCCCCGGGCGGAAACTACCGCATAGTAAAGCCGGTGAAAACCGCGCTGGCGGCGTGGGTGCCGAGTTCATCGTATATTTCTACGTTGACGACGCTGATTGTTCGTCCGCGGTTAGCATATTTCGCTATTGCCGTGAGAGTATTGCCCTTAGCTGCTTTGAGATAGTTGATGTTTCCGGAGAGTGTGACTGTCGGTACTTCGTGTTCCGAGTTTGCGAGTACGCCGAAGGCAAAATCCGCGAGTGTAAAGACTAAGCCGCCCTGTATCATCCCGAGTAGATTGCGGTGCTTATCGGTGACGTCAACCGCGGCTGTCGCAATTCCGGGTTCGATAGCTTCGACGCGTATTCCGTTGTGCGTTACGAAGCCGTCTCCGGTAAACATTTCCTGTAATTCTTGCAGTGTTCTCATTGCGCTTCTCCTGTGAATAGAAAGTCTATTCCGCGCGTTTCCATTTGACTCCGAGCGGAGTGTCCTCGAGCGTTATGCCCATAGCTTTCAGCTCGTCGCGGATACGGTCAGATTCCTTAAAGTTCTTAGCGGCTCTCGCCGCCGTTCGCTTTTCAATCAGGGTTTCGATATGTTCGTCGTCAGATAAGGTTCCGGCGCTTGCCGGTGTTTGTTCGCTGTATACAAGCCCCAGAGCGTCGATGAGGTCGAGGAACTGTACAAGCGCAAGCTTCGCGAATTCGCGCCCCGGGTTCTTGACGCTGTTCAACGCTCTCGACATATCGAATACCGCCGCAAGCGCGTCCGCGGTATTGACGTCATCGTCCATAGCGAGCAGAAAACGTTCGTGGTAATCGGCGTAACCCGCGAGCAGCGAGCTTTCTTCCGCTGTAAGCTCGTCCCGCTCGGCATTGGCGGCTATGAACGTGAAGTTATCGCGGGTGTTGTGCAGGCGTTTCAGCGCGGAGCGGGATTGCTCGAGCGATTCCTGCGAATATTGCAGCGGGGAGCGGTAATGCGCGGAAAGCAGAAAGAAGCGTATAGTATCATAGCCGTATTTCTCCGCGGCGTCGCGTACATTGAAAAAGTTATTGAGCGATTTGCCCATTTTTTGGGTGCCGATAGTGATAAAGGCGTTGTGAATCCAGTAACGTACGAAAGGTTTCCCGGTCGCAGCTTCGGACTGAGCGATTTCGTTTTCGTGGTGCGGGAAAACTAAGTCCGAACCGCCGCCGTGAATGTCGATAGTTTCGCCCAAATGCCGCAGACACATAGCCGAACATTCGATGTGCCAGCCGGGACGTCCGCGTCCCCACGGTGATTCCCACGAGGGTTCGCCCGGTTTTGCGGCTTTCCACAGGGTAAAGTCCGCGGGGGATTCCTTGATTTCCCCGACCTCTATTCTGGCTCCGTCCTCCAGCTGTTCCAGCGGTTGATTCGAGAGTTTGCCGTAGCTCGGGAAACTGTGAACGCGGAAGTACACGTCGCCGCCCGCTTCATACGCGGAGCCGCCGTCAATCAATCGCTGTACAAGCGCGATTATGTCAGCTACAGTTTCCGTTGCCTTTGGGTGTATATCAGCCGGAAGAATGTTCAGACCTTTTGCGTCCGTAAAATATTCATCAATGTACTTCTCGGAAATCTCGGAGAAAGATACTCCCTCATCGTTAGCTTTTTTGATTATCTTATCGTCTATATCGGTAAAATTCTGCACAAACTTAACCCTGTAACCTTTGAAAATAAGATATCTCCGCAAGGTATCGAACATCACGAACGCGCGCGCGTTACCGATGTGTATACGGTTATAAACGGTAGGTCCGCAGCCGTAGAAGCGTACTACCCCCGGTTCAAGGGTTTCAAAGGGTTCTTTTTTGCGCGTGAGAGTGTTGTAAAGTTGCATAGTAATCACCTTATTTCAGATAGCAGTTAACAGAGAAGGGAGGTTACGGATTACTGACTACGAACCGCGAACCGCTAATCATGGTCAACTATTCACTGTTCACTATTCACTATTAACTAAATAGAAGCTCCGTCCATTAGCTCCATTTCGCGTATCAGTTCTTTTGCCGCTACTCCGACAACTGTTGAGTCTTCGCGGACTTCGCGGACGACTATCGCTCCGGCTGCAATCTTTGCGTTATCGCCGACCGTGAAAGGACCCAGGATTTTCGCCCCCGCACCGACGATTACGTTGTTACCGAGAGTAGGGTGACGCTTGCCCTTGTCCTTGCCTGTTCCTCCGAGAGTTACGCCCTGATAGATGAGACAATCGTCGCCGATTTCGGTTGTTTCACCAATTACAACGCCTGAACCGTGGTCAATCACGAATCTGCGTCCTATCGACGCTCCGGGGTGAATTTCTATCCCCGTCCAGAACCGCGCCCATTGTGAAACAAAGCGGGCGAGAAAACGCCGGTTATGCAGCGCGAGGAAATGCGCGAATCGCCAGTACAGCCAAGCGTGAACTCCGGGGTAGAGCAGGAAAACTTCAGCCGAAGAGCGGGCAGCGGGGTCGCGCGCTTTATACGCGCCGAGCGTTTCACGGAGCTTGTAGAACAACATCTTTTATTTTAACCTCAAAATTTGCCCACTAGACAAAAGCGTTGATTTGTGGTATGCTTCTTATTATTATATCACACTTCTCAGGTAAATGCTATGCGCTTTTTGAATTTTTTTGGCTTTGCAAGCAAATTTTTCTTCGCAAGGTCCCCGCGCGGAGTCGCCGCCGCGCTGTTGCTTACGTTTTTGACGTTTGGCTTGGCTTCTCCGCGGACATACGCGGTTACGGAACCGCTTACTATTGACGCTCCGGCGGTTGTACTTCTTGACAACGCTACCGGCGAAATTTTTTACGCTGATAACGAGTTTACGCGTTCGGACCCGGCAAGTCTCGTAAAGCTGATGACAGCCATTCTCGCGGCGGAAGCGGTGGAGCGCGGAGCCACGTCCTACGACGCTCCCGTTACGGCGAGTGATACGTTTATGCACGACGTCACTTGGGACGCCACGAGCATCGGAATCGTCACGGGTGAGACGCTTCCGCTCGAGGAGCTGCTTTATGCCACATTAGTGGCGTCTGCTTCCGAAGCAAGCAACGTTATCGCGGAGCATTTGGCGGGAACTACGGAGCTTTTTGTGGAACTTATGAACGCGAAAGCCGAGCAGCTCGGCTGCGTGGATACCCAGTTTGCTAATTCCCACGGTTTGCCGAACAGTAAGCAATACAGCTCGGCGTATGATATGGCGCTCATCTCACGCGAGTTCCTGTCGCACTCGACTCTCGCGCGGATTGCCAATACCGTCAAGCACACTGTTCCCGAAACGAATAAACATAAGGAACGGACGTTTACAACTACGAACTATCTGCTGCGCGAAACTCATACGCGGTACTATTATAAGTACGCCGTAGGACTGAAAACAGGCAGTACGGGCGCCGCGGGCTTCTGTCTCGCTTCCTCCGCCGAGAGAAACGGTATTCACGTCGTCGGAGTAATCCTCGGCGCGAAAGCAGTCGAGACCGAAGAAAAGGACGTGTTCGAGATTCAGAGCTTCATCGAGATGAAAAAACTGTTCAACTGGTTTTTCGACAACTACGAGTACCGGACTTTGCTGAATCCCACGGAGTTGATACAATCTATCAAGGTTAACCAGGCAAGCGGCACGGACAGCGTGGTAATACGTCCCGAGAGCGGCTTAGGCAGTATTCTCCCGAAAGATACCGAAATCGAGGACATAACGCGCCGAATAACCGTATTCAGCGAAGCGGAGGGCGCGGCGGCTCTTTCGGCTCCCATAGAGCGCGGACAGCTTTTAGGCGAGATTAGCCTTGAATATAACGGTAAAATCTTCGGTCCCGTACCGCTTATAGCCAATACGGACGTAGAACGCTCGGAAACCGCGTACTTTTTCGCACAGGCAAAAGCCGCGCTGAACCAGACTTGGATTAAGCTGACGATAGTATTCGCGGTAGTTCTTATAGGTCTGTACGCGTGGTTCTCAATCCGGCGCGCCTCAATCCGCGCTAAACGCCGTAAAGCACGCAAAGCGGTTGACCTCGAGAGCGTACGCTGGAACGGAAGCGACGGAGAATAACGCATTTGACAAACGCGCAACACTGTGTTATAATATACATTTGTTCGGCAAAATAATAAACTCAAAGGATGTACTATGGAAGCCTCAAATATCCGCAATATCGCTATTATTGCTCACGTTGACCACGGTAAGACCACTCTCGTAGACGAAATGCTTAAACAAGGCGGAGTATTCCGCGATAACCAAGTCGTTCAGGACCGCATTATGGACTCCGGAGACCTCGAGCGCGAACGCGGGATTACGATTCTCGCTAAGAACACCTCTATCCAGTTCGGTGATATCAAGGTTAACATCGTTGACACCCCGGGACATGCGGACTTCGGAGGTGAAGTTGAGCGTGTACTCAAAATGGTCAGCGGCGTGCTGCTTCTTGTGGACGCTGCGGAGGGACCGATGCCGCAGACGCGCTTCGTACTGTCGAAAGCTCTGGAGCTTGGACACAGGGTTATTGTTGTGGTAAATAAAATTGACCGTCCCGACGCCCGGATTCACGAGGTTGTGGACGAAGTCCTCGAGCTTTTGCTGTCGCTCAACGCTACCGACGACCAGTTTTCGTCGCCTATGCTGTTCTGTTCCGCAAGACAGGGGACCGCGAGCTTTTCGCCGGAAGTCGTCGGTACGGACCTCGTACCGCTTTTTGACACTATTACGGATTACATTCCCGCTCCTCCGGGAGATACCGAAGCGCCGCTCCGGATGCTTGTGTCGTCTATCGACTATAACGAATACGTAGGACGCATAGCGATAGGACGCGTGGAGCAGGGAACGCTCCGGCAGAACGCCGAGATTACAATCTGTAACTTCCTTGACAGCGCGGTTAATCGCAAGGCAAAAGCCGTAAATATCTACGTTCATACGGGGCTTGCGAGAACTCCCGTGGAGGAAGTAGCGGCGGGCGAGATAGCTGCAATCTCCGGCGTCGGCGAAATTACAATCGGAGATACAATCTGTGTCGGCGGGACTGCTGATCCGCTGCCTTTTGTCGAGATTTCCGCGCCTACTATGGAGATGACTTTTTCGGTTAACGACAGCCCCTTTGCCGGACGTGAAGGTAAGTACGTCACAAGCCGCAATCTGCGCGACAGGCTTCACAAAGAGCTGCAAAAGGACGTTTCGATGCGGGTTACGGAGACTGACACTACGGACGCTTTTATCGTTGCGGGACGCGGAGAAATGCACCTCTCAATCTTAATTGAAACAATGCGCCGCGAGGGCTACGAGTTTCAAGTCTCGCCGCCGCGTGTGCTTTACCGCGAAGTTGAGGGCAAGCGCGAGGAACCGCTCGAGCGCGTAGTTTGCGACGTTCCCGAGGAATACGTAGGAGCCGTAATGGAGAAGCTCGGTTCGCGCAAGGGCGAATTGCTGACAATGACGCAGCAGGGGAACCGCACAAAGCTCGAGTTTCTGATTCCCTCGCGCGGTCTATTCGGCTATCGCAGCGAGTTCCTGACGGACACTCACGGCGACGGCATTATGGCGAGTGTATTCGACTCTTACGCTCCGTTCAAGGGCGCGGTAGAACGGCGCGGTACAGGCTCGCTCGTAGCTTTCGAGACGGGCGAGAGCGTAGCCTACGGACTTTTCAACGCACAGGACAGGGGAGCGCTGTTCATCGGTCCCGGAGTTGCGGTCTACGCCGGAATGATAGTCGGAGTATCGCCGAAAAATGAGGACATCAACGTAAATATCTGCAAACGCAAGCAATTGACGAATATGCGGGCAAGCGGGAGCGATGAAGCGCTGCGGCTCGTAACCCCGCGCAATATGAGCCTTGAGCGCTGTTTAGAGTTTTTAGCGGACGACGAACTACTGGAGGTAACTCCGGAGAATCTAAGGCTGCGAAAGTCTGAACTCGACCACAATCTGCGGCTTAGGGCAAAAGGCAAAGAGAAAAAGTCTTAGAGGAAAACAGATGCGAATAACTTACGACGCAAAAATCACGCTTAGCAGGGCGGGGGACGACGGACTGCTTCGTTTTGACGCTGCTCTCGACCTTTTACAGGACTGCGAACAGTTCGGCGCGGACTCTATTTGGGAATATACCGATTGGCAGGCGGCTCACAATATCGCGATGTACCTAGTATACCGTCAAATCCGCGTTAGCCGCTTGCCGAAGTATGGTTCGGAGGTGCATTTAGTTACCTATCCGTATCAATGCGACAGGATTTTCGGCAAACGCTATTGCCTTATGACCGGTAGCGGCGGAGAGACGCTTGTGGAAAGCTGGGTTAGCGGCGCGTATGTAGAGCTTACGACGGGAATGGCTGTGCGCGTCCCGATTGAAATTACGCAGTCCGTAGAATTGCACGACGCTCCCGAACCTCCGTTCGAGGGACGTAAAATAAGCTTTCCGGAAGAAGCGGAGTTTGAGGCGCGTAAGAGCGGCATTGTACGCTACCGCGATACTGACAAGAACGGTCATATGAATAACGCGCGCTACCTCGAATACGCGCTTACCGGTCAACCGTTTTCGGCTGCGCGTATAGAATACAAGCAACAGGCGAAGCGCGGCGACAGCTACGAACTGCTGACAAGCGGCAGTTTCGCGAAAATTACAGGCGCGGACGGCGCGGTATTCGCTAAGGTGGAGTTTAGAGGGTAAGAACCGCAGAGGTGCGAACAAATGGACAATCCCGAGTTTTTCACTACTAAGCAGTTTTGGCTGGTAATGCTTTTTGCTGTTTGCTTCGCGCGGATTTTTGGGCGGTTTCTGAACAAGCGCAAAAACGCGGAGAAAATGATTTCCATAGAGTGGAACTGGATTGCGCTTCCGTCTGTTATTATCGTCCTGCTTCTGCTCGGTATTGCACGGCAGAACGAATTTTTTGCCGGGACGCAAATGCCCGAAAGATTCAAAAAAGATATGACGGAACTCGCGGGTATCGCGGTAATAATGCTGCTTCTCGGCATATACAGGCTGATATCTGCGCGGCGACGGCTACTTGGACGATGAGGACAAAAAGAACCTACGGCTGATGTATTTTTCGGTTCTTATACTTTGCGGCGGCGCTGTACTGCTGTACTGCCTTTCGCACTTTTTGGTTCCGTATATCTGGACGCTCAAGGCTATTTGATTACGGCGAACTTCGCCGCTCTATAAAACTAACAGAGGTCACACAAAATGCAGATTACAATTAACGGCACACAATATAACGCCGAATCCGGACAAACAATCCTCGCGGCGGCTAAGGCAAACGGTATCGATATTCCCACGCTTTGCTCCGATGAACGCGCGGAGATTTACGGGAGCTGCGGACTGTGCGTAGTCGAAGTCGAGGGCAACCCTAAGCTCGTGAAATCCTGCGCTACTCCCGTTACTGACGGAATGGTTGTGCATACAGACACGGAGCGGGTATGCGAGAGCCGCCGCGTCAACCTCGAGCTCTTACTCTCGGACCATAGCGGAGACTGCAAAGGTCCCTGTACTCTCGCGTGTCCCGCCGGAACCGACGTTCAGGGCTATGTAGGACTAATCGCAAACGGCGAACTCGCCGAAGCTTTACGGCTGATTAAGGAGAAAATCCCGATTCCGGCGGCTATAGGGCGCGTCTGTCCGCACCCCTGCGAAACCGATTGCAGGCGCGGACTGCTCGAGGGCGCGGTGAGCATACTTCACCTGAAGCGTTACGCGGCCGACAAGGATTTAGAGCTTTCCGAACCCTATTCGCCGCAAATACCGCGGGAGAGCGGAAAGAAAGTCGCGGTAATCGGCGGAGGACCTTACGGGCTTTCCGCGGCGTACTATCTGCGGCTTAAAGGTCACAGTGTTACTATCTACGACAGTCAGCCGGAACTCGGCGGTATGCTTCGCTACGGGATTCCGGAGTACCGGCTGCCGAAAGCTACACTCGCGAAAGAGATTACGCAGATTACCGCAAAGCTCGGAATAGCTGTAAAGCCGAATACCTGTATAGGCAAAGACGTTCAGCTTGACACGCTCCGGAGCGAATACGATGCCGTAGCAATCGGTATAGGCGCGTGGGTTTCCACCGGAATCGGCTGCAAAGGCGAGGAGCTTGCGTACTCCGGTATCAGCTTCCTCCACAGCGGGGACTCCGATGTGAGCCGCGAGATTGTACAGGGTAAAACCGTTACGGTAATCGGCGGCGGCAACACCGCAATGGACGTTTGCAGAACCGCAATTCGCCACGGAGCAAGCGCTGTCTATAACGTTTACCGGCGGACGATTGACGAGATGCCCGCGGACCGCATCGAGATTGACGAAGCTCTCGAGGAGGGCGTAATATTTAAGAATCTGCGCAACCCCGCGGAGATTTTTCACGACAGCATAAAGCTCCAGGTTATGCAGCTCGGAGAACCCGATAAATCCGGCAGACGCGCTCCCATTGCGGTTGAGGGGAGTTTTGAGACGCTTCAAAGCGATGTAGTAATCCTCGCGACCGGGCAAGCCGTTGACGCAAAAGGCTTTGAGCTTGAGCTGACGAAAAAAGGCGGTATCGCTTATAATCCGGACACTCACGCAAGCTCAATCCCCGGGGTATTCGCGGGGGGCGACTGCGGCAACGACAAAATCTCAATCGCTATCGAGGCTATTGCCGACGGTCACGCTACCGCGGATAGTATTCACGCGTACCTGAACGGCGAAAGCTACCGCAAGCCGAATGTTTACCGCGTCAAGCGTTCGGGCTTTACAGCGGAAAGCTTTGAGGACCGCGAGGAAATTTTCCGCGCGGCTCTGCCGGCGCTCAACACCGAAGCGCGCAAAGACAACTTCGAGCCGATATACGAAAACTTTACAGCGGAAGCCGCGAAAAAAGAAGCCGAACGCTGCCTCGAGTGCGGCTGTACGGACTTTTTCGAGTGCAAGCTGATACGCTATTCCGATAAGTACGGCGCGAATCCCGCGCGGCTTGTTACCGAGCCTAAGCCTAAAACCTCGCAGGACCGCGCTCACCCGTTTATATGGCGCGACGAGGGGAAATGCGTACTCTGCGGCTTATGCGTGCGCGTTTGCGAAGAGTTTGTAGGTGCGGGAGCGCTCGGACTCGTAGGGCGCGGGATTGACACCGTTGCGGCACCCGCAATGGAGAAACCTCTCGCGGATTCGGGCTGCATAGCTTGCGGAACCTGCGTTACCGTTTGTCCGACCGGTGCGCTCCAATTGAAATCCGCGCTTGCCAAAGAGGTTCCGCTCGAAATCGACAACGTGAGCGAGAGCGTCTGCACGTTCTGCGAGGTAAAGTGCAAAATCCGCTATGAAAAGCGCGGAGAAACGCTTATACGGATAAGTCCGGCAGGGGAGAGCGGAGCGCTCTGCAAAGTCGGACGCTTCGCCTACGATGAGCGGGTTTCGAAAGATATGAAGTACACGGAGCTTCCGGCCGCGCTGAAACACTGAATAACACTAATACTTCCCATATTTTGTAAAACAAAAGCCCTTTTTGACTAATAAAGCCAAAAAGGGCTTGACATTTGGCGAATTTTGTTATAAAATGAACCCGAAAGTTGACTATCAAAAATGTACAGCTTTTGATAGTTGCAGTAATATTTTTATTAGGGGGAACCAACCAATGCAAAGAAAATTCTTGTGCTTTACCCTTGCGCTTCTGCTCTGCGTGAGCCTCGCTGTCCCGGCGCTTGCCATCGGAAATAATGCCATGCCGAGCGGCGGAGGCTATATCGAGCGTAGTATGACGGATATGTGGGACATATCAGGCGTTGTAGCCAAGGGATATACCGACAGTTGGGAAAATCTTGACAACGGCGACTACACTTGTACTGTTAAAATTGACCCAACCACCGGATATCCGGAAACTGTCTATTACACTAAAAGCCCGACTACCGCGACTCTCGTACTCAGCGAACACGAAGATGAGGAAAACAGTAGCGTTACAGTCAGAAAACTCAAATATGAGAATAACACGATTATTCATCCGGACGGCTACTGGGAACAAAAACCTATTGAGCCGACAAGCGGTAAGTTGTCCTCGTATGAGAATGATGAGTACGACCCGCCGGCTACTTTCTGGCAGTATTCCATAGGTTCGGTAGTGACTTTGGAAAAAGGCGTTTATATCTTTTCTACTCAAGGTGCTCGCGCAGATGCCCTTTACGTAGTAGTCGGATATGACCCTCCCGCCGCTGTAGTCCACGACCTTACGCCTATTCCTAACGCTTCGAAAGTTCTTGTTGACGGCAAAAGCGTTGAGTTTGACGCGTATACAATCGACGGCTACAACTATTTCAAACTGCGCGATCTCGCGTATACTCTTAACGGTTCGCCGAAAAATTTCAACGTAGAATGGGACGGCGGCAAAAACCAGATAGTTCTCACGCCGCATACTCCGTATAAAATTGCCGGCGGAGAAATGGAGACCAAAGCCGCTCCCGGTAAAACGGCAGTTCCCGCAACTGCGGACTTGTACTATAATGTCGAGGGACCGATACCGAACTTCGGCTTCACCGCGTACGCGATTGACGGCTATACGTATTATAAGCTTCGTGATGTAGCCTACGCGGTAGGCTTCGGAGTAGACTGGGACGGCGAAAAAAATACCATAGTAATCGATACAAGCAAAGGTTACACATACTAGACAGCTGCCGCTGCAGTGGACAGTAGGGGGAAAGGGCTTCGCAATGACGGACGCTGACGCGTCCCCACGCGCCAACGTCCAAGCCCCCCGTCTTTGTTATCTGCTATCTGCTATCTGCTATCTGACATTTGATATCTGCTATCTGTTAACTGCAACAAGCCACCAGCCGTCGCGTCCTATGGCTTCTGCGATTTTGAAATCGTGCTGTGTGAGAACGTTTTGCACTTCGCTTTGGCGTCCTTCGATAATCCCGGAGCATATCAGCGTTCCTCCGGGCGCCAGCCACTTCGCGAGTTTGTCAGCTAAGTCTATCAGGAGGTCCGCGACGAGATTCGCGAAGATTACGCCGTAGCTGCCTTGAACTAAGTTGTCCGCGCGTACGTCGCCTACAACGAAGTCCGGAGCTACGGAATTTAGCCTGGCGTTGGCGTTTGCGATGTCCGGCATATGCGGGTCAATATCGTATCCGGCCGCGCTTTCAGCACCGAGTAGCAGCGCGGCAATCGAGAGAATTCCGCTCCCGCAGCCTAAGTCGAGAACACTGCATCCGGGCGTAATGTGGCGTTCGGCTGCTTCGAGACATAGCCCCGTAGTTGCGTGACCGCCTGTTCCAAAGAGCATACCGGGGTTTAAGCGGATTACGGTAGTCCACTCCGGTACTACGCAGAGGTTTTCTCCGAGCGCGATAGGCTTGTAGTACGGCTTCCAGTTGTTTTCCCAGTCGGTTTCGTCAACGTATTCCGCACTGCTGTCGTTTATCAGTTCGCCGATGTCGAAGGCTATATTCCGCGCAGCCGAATCGTCGTTCGGGTAGACTTTAACCGTTACGGGACGCGGAGCCGTTACTTCTTCGTCCGCATAGTCCCAAATATCGCGGTTGCCCTCGAGGTAATCGCGGTTTGCTTCGGCGTCGTCAATTGAATACGACAAGCCGTTTTGGTCGAAGTATTCGCAAACTTCGGCGGCTTTGCCGGGTTTCGGGTATAGCGTAAATTCGAGATATTTCATTTGTGCTGTCCTCTCTTGTAATCCGCAAAACTGATAACTTTGCCGCCGGGAGCCTGTACAGCGTCCGGCGTTAGCACTCCGTTTTCGATGTGCGCCCGGTGAAGCTTGAGCGTTTTGCCGTCCAGCTCGAAGTTGAGCGGTCCGATAGCGCGCAATCTGCGGTAGTTTTCGTCAGCTTCGGCATTAGGGTCAATTGAGCGTTCGGCTTTGAGAATAGGCGCGGCGTAAGTGAAGCCGTCAGCCTGCGGAACAGGCTCCGGCATAGTCCGCAAAGTTTCAAGCAGCAGTTCCGCGCCGATTGCCGCGAGTCTGTCGTGCAGCTGCGCGAAGTATTCGTCCGCGCCGATTGGAGTAGACGCGGAAAGGTATACGGCTCCGGCGTCGAGTTCGCGCTCTATTGCCATCGTGCAAACCCCCGTTTCGGCGTCTCCGCACATTATAGCGCGTTGTATGGGAGCCGCGCCGCGCCATTTAGGAAGCAGGGAAGCGTGAACGTTTATCGCGGGAACGTTCGTGAGCCAATTCGCGGGGAGCAGTTTTCCGTAGGCTACGGCGATGATTGCGTCAACCTTCGGCGGTTCGGAGCCTTTTAGCGTTTCCGGCTGATACAGCGTTAAGCCGCGTTCGAGCGCAAGGGCTTTGACCGCTCCGGGGATTATTTTTTTCCCGCGCGCGTTGACTTTATCCGGCTGGCAGTATACCGCGCTGACGTCGTAATCCGCGTCCAGCAGAGCTTTCAGCGATACCGCCGCAAACTCCGGAGTTCCCATAAACGCTATCTTCATTCGCTCACCTTTGTAATGTACTGCATTGCGGTTTTTTGCATAAGCTTCTTAACACCTGCTTTGCCGAAGTCAATTTCGAGTATCACATCGCCCGTAATCTGCGGAGTGACGTTTGCGACTGTCCCCGCGCCGAAAGCTTTGTGCGTGATTTTTTCGCCGACAGCCAGCGCAACTTTCGGGGGATTAGCTGTTGCCGCTGTTTTCAAAGTAGGCGCGGGTCTTGCCTTTTCCGGACGTTTCGCTTTGCCAGAAACCGCCGGAGAATTCTGCGGATGTTCGAAGCGTACGGGCGAAGCGGCGCGCCAAGGCGGAGTTTCAACCGCTGACGGCTTCTTACTTGCGAAACTTTGGTACGCTGACTGCGCGTTCGGAGGTTGTACAATTTCGAGGTTCGGTATATCGCTCAAAAATCGCGACGGCAGATTGTTGCTCGTTCGTCCGTAGAGCATACGCGACTTCGCGGCTAAAATCCAAAGCTTACGCTTTGCGCGTGTAAGCGCCACATAGCACAGTCTGCGCTCCTCCTCCATTTCCTCCGGCTCTCCGATAGCGCGCGACCCGGGGAATACGTTTTCCTCCGCGCCGACGAGAAATACAGTCGGAAACTCTAAGCCTTTCGCGCTGTGGATTGTCATCAGCGACACTACGTTGTCCGTGGCTTCTCCGTCGTCCGCGTTAGAATAGAGCGAGATTTCGTCGAGATAGCCCTCAAGCGTTGCTTCCTCGCCCGTACGCGAGATATAGTCGAGCAGCGTGGATTTGAGTTCGAGGACGTTCTCGCGGCGTCCTTCGCCCTCCGTAACGTCTTTCTTGTTATCAAGCATTGTCAGGTAGCCGCTCGCGTCAAGCAGTTCGTCGTAGAATACGTCGAGCTTGCCGCCGAGTTCCGCGAGCTTTTCAATTAGCTTGAGAATCAATCCCGCGAATTGCCCGAGTTTAGCAGCGGAGGAGTTCAGTTCAGGGTAACTCCGGCAGTCGCTTATAACGTCAAAGAGCGGCTTGCCTTCTTCCTGCGCTATCCGCGCTACGGCGTCAACAGTTTTCGCGCCGATTCCTCGCGGAGGGTTATTTATAATCCTAAGCAGGCGCAAATCGTCCCGCGGGTTTGCCACTACCGAGAGGTACGCCGCCATATCCTTTACTTCGGCGCGGTCAAAGAAGCGCAAACCTCCGTAAACCTTATGCGGGATATTGAAGCGCCGGAACGAATTTTCAAAGTTGAACGACTGCGCGTTAGTACGGTACAGCACGGCGAAATCGCGGTAGTTATCGCCTCCGGAGACGGCGCTGTGAATAATCGCCGCCGCTGCGTCGCTTTCGTCACGTTCGTTGAGTACGACTTTAAGCGTAACGGTTTCGCCCTGCCCGTTGTCTGTCCAAAGCGTTTTGCCTTTGCGCCCTACGTTCTTGCTGATTACGGCATTTGCGGCGGTAAGGATATTCTCCGTTGAGCGGTAGTTTTGCTCTAAGCGGATTACGCGGCAGTTTTTGAATTCTTTCTCAAAGCCGAGGATATTGTCTATTGTAGCTCCGCGGAATTTGTAGATTCCCTGGTCGTCGTCTCCTACTACGCAAAGGTTTTTGTATCCTCCCGAGAGTAAGCGCACGAGCTTGTATTGCAGCTTGTTAGTGTCTTGATATTCGTCTACAAGAACATAGCGGAACTTATGCTGATAGTATTCGCGGACTTCTTTATATTCAGTCAGTAAGCGAACCGTCCGGAATACTAAGTCGTCAAAATCAAGCGCGTTGGCTTCGCGGCAGCGTTTTTCGTATTCCGCATAGACGCGTGCGGTGTTTTTGAGCTTTGGGTCGTTCTTGTTTTTAACACTTTCGGCAAAATCCGCGGCTGTTTTCATCTCGTCCTTGGTTTTTCCGAATACCGACATCAGATAATTTGCCGCGAGTTGTTTTTCGTCGATGTCGAGGTCCTTCATAATACGTTTCAGGAGCGCCTTGCTGTCGGCGCTGTCGTAGATAGTAAAGGATTTAGTGTATTCACCGGTATGCTCAATATAGCGGCGCAGAATCCGGACACAGCACGAGTGGAACGTACTTGCCCATACATCTTGTCCCATTGGACCGAGCATAGCTTCCAGCCGGGTTTTGAGTTCTCCCGCAGCCTTATTCGTAAAGGTTATCGCAAGCACTTCCCACGGTTTGGCGGGATTAAGCTGTAAGAGCGGCAGCATACGTTCGCGCCAGTTCGGGTCGGGATTTTCCGCGAGATACTCGAGAGCGGCTATATCGTCCTCCTCCGCATCTCCCGGAACTTCGGGGCTGTCAGCCGCGGAGCCGTAGCGCAGAATATTCGCGATACGGTTGATAATGACGGTGGTCTTACCGCTCCCGGCTCCCGCGAGAAGCAGAAGCGGACCCTCCGTCGCTGCTACAGCTTCCCGCTGCATTGGGTTCAGATTTGCAAAATCCGTTAGTACTGCGGCTTTGCGGGCTTTCGCGAAACGCTCTGTCGGGCTCATTGCGCTATCTCCGTCAATAGTTCCAGGCATTTCTCAAAGGGTACTCCGTAGCGTGCTTCGCCGGGGATATCCTGTTTTAGGCGTATGCAGCATACGGTAAAATCCGCGGCAAACTTCGCAGCGTCCGTAAGACCGCCGCTGCCGACGAATTTAGCGAGAAACGCGGACGCGTAAATGTCGCCGGTTCCGTGGTAGTAGCCGTCAATCTTCTCCGTAAAGTAGTATTCGGTTTTGCCGCCGTTATAAGCCGCTACGCCGAGTTTGTCCGCGTCGAACGATACTCCCGTGAGTACGACGTTTTTGGCTCCGAGCGCAAGCAGACGTTTCAGCAAGCCCTCAACGTAGGCTTCGTCCGGCGCGGGATTGTATTCTTCGCCGAGCAGGAACGCAGCTTCCGTAAGGTTCGGGAGTATCACGTCAGCCTTAGCGCAAAGCTTAGCCATTGCCGCCGGGAAATCGGGAGAGAAACCGCCGTAGAGAACTCCGTTGTCCGCCATTACCGGGTCGATTATGACTACACCGCCGGGAGCCTTGAAATCGTCAAAAATCCCCGATACGAGGTCGATTTGCTCAAAGGAGCCTAAATAACCGGTGTATAGAGCGTCGAAAGTAAGTCCCAGCGACTTCCAGTGATTGGCTATCGGCGTAATGTCGCTCGTTAAATCGCGGTAGGTAAAGCCCTCGAAACCTCCCGTATGAGTAGACAGCACCGCAGTCGGAAGTACCGAACATTCTATCCCCGCGGCTGAAATAATCGGCAGCGCGACAGTAATAGAGCAGCGTCCGACAGCTGAAATGTCCTGAATTGTGAGTACGCGTTTTTGTGTCTGCATAGTAAAAAAGCTCCCCTGTAATTGAAATTTGTTAATTGTTAACTGTTATTCGTCAGTTGGCTAAGTATCTCGTCTCCGCCGACTAAGCGCGAGAGTTCGGATTTGTGAGCTTCCGCGTCTAAGAGCGTAACCGAGGTGAACGTGCGTCCGCCGCTTTCCTCTTTCGCAATGAGGAAATGTTCGCTTGCGCTCGAAGCAAGCTGCGGCAGATGCGTTATGCACAGCACTTGCTTATTCGCCGAAATCTCGCGGAGTTTGGCGGCAACTTTTGAGGCGGCGATACCGCTGACTCCCGTGTCAATCTCGTCAAAAACCTGCGTATCGGCGTCTCCCGGCAGTACGCTTTTGAGTGCGAGCATAATGCGCGAGAGTTCGCCGCCGCTCGCTATTTTGCTTATGCGCCCGAGTGTTTCGCCGGCATTTGCGGACATAACGAAGCGTACGTCCTCGAAGCCGTGTTCCGTAGGTTCTGACGCTTCGAACTCTACGTCGAAACGCGCACCCGGCATTGAGAGTTCCGCTAACTCCGCGCAAATCCTGTCACGGAGCTTCTCCGCTGCTGCGGTTCTAGCGGCTGTGAGCTTCGCTCCGGCGGCTGTAAGGGTACGGAACGCTTCGGCTGTTTCGGCGTTTGCAGTCCCCAGAAGCTCATCGAGACTGCTGATTGCCGCAAGCTCGGTCTTAGCGGTATTAAGCTGTTCGGTACATTCCGCGACAGTGCCGTAACGACGTTCCAAACGCTGGAGGTTTGCAATCCGCGTTTCTATCGTGTCAAGCTCGTCCGGCGAAAATTCGAAATTTTCCATATAATCGGTCAAAGCGTCGGCTATATCCTCCGTCTCAATCCGTGCGGCTTTCAGACGTTCCAAATACTGCGCTAAACTCTCGTCATAACGCGCGGCGGTAGTCAAAAACCCCTCCGCGTTGTGGAGGTTATCGAGCGTATCGGGTTTGAGCGCGGCGAGAGTACCGTTCAAGCCGCTTGTGAGCTTCTCCGCGCTTCTGATTAGTCCGCGTCTGCGGAGCAACTCGTCCTGTTCGTCGGGTTTTGGGTTAACCGCGGAGATTTCCTCAATAATCCGCGTAAGCTCCTCAATTCGAAGTTCGCGCCCTTGTTCGAGCTTTCGCAGTTCCTGCTCCTCGCGGCTTTTGGCAATCCACGTTCGGTAGCTCTCGCGGTAGGACGCTGTAAGACCGGAAGCCGTACCGAACCTATCGAGGTAGGCGCGGTGATTGCTCTCCGCGAGAAGCTTCTGCCCGTCGTTCTGCCCGTGAATGTCGACTAACCACGCTCCCAAACCGCGAAGCTGCGCCGCACTGACGGGAACTCCGTTGATACGGCAGGAGCTTTTTCCGTCCGAGCCGATTTTGCGCGATACGACAAGAGTTTCGTCCTCCGCTTCCAGTTCGTTCTTAGTGAGCCACGCGCTAATGCCGCCGTTAATAGTGAATTCCGCCGAGACAAAAGCCGAAGCGCAGCCCGTCCGCACGATTTCTTTTGAAATGCGCCCTCCGATTACCGCGCCGAGAGCGTCTATGATTATGGATTTACCCGCGCCGGTCTCGCCCGTAAGAACGCAAAAGCCGGAGCCAAGCTCAATGTCGGCTCGTTCGATTACCGCTACGTTCTCAATGTGTACGCTCCGAAGCAATGTTATGTGTACTCCTGTAATAAAAATCTGTGCTTTTTATTATACCACAACGCCGAAACATTTTCAAGCCCCTTGACAAGCGGCACAATTTCGGGTAGAATATAGCTTAGTGAACATTTAGGAGGTAACAAATGAAGCTCAAACGTCTTACGACCTTACTCGTTATTGTCTACGCGTTTCTAGCCGTTATGTACGGCTGTGTGACGACGGGCGATACGCAGCCCGTCGCAACGGTCAAATTCAGCGACGGCGGACAAGTCCGCATACGGCTCTATCCGGAGTATGCTCCGAACACCGTTAATAATTTCATCGCTCTCGCTAACAGCGGTTTCTATGACGGTTCGCCCGTGCATAGGATTGTCGAATACTTCGTTATTCAAATGGGCAGACCCGGGACTGACCAAGAGGAACTTGACTATACCTTAAAAGGCGAGTTCCCAAGCAACGGCTACGCTAAAAATACTCTTAGCCACGAACTCGGAGTAGTATCAATGGCGCGTAAAGTCGGCAATCCCGGCTCCGAAGCTGATTACTACGATTCGGCAACGAGCCAGTTCTTTATCTGCGTCGATAACGAGCAGAAAACGCTCGACGGTGATTACGCGGCTTTCGGGAGAGTGACCGAAGCCGACGATATTACACAAATTCTCAAAATCTCACGTATGGACGTTGACGCGGATTCAGTACCGCGTGACGAGATTTATATCACAGAGCTACGGGTTAATACTTACGGCAAGGTATTCCCCGAGCCGGAGAAAATCCGCGAGTGACAGCACCTCTCCGCGTGTATTCGCGTTATAACCTAAAACTTTAAGTGCGCCGACAGTAACATCTTTGGGAATCTGTAAACCCGCTGACAGCGCGTTTGCAAGCGTTTTACGACGCTGTGCGAACGCGCTTTTTATTATGCGGAAGAGCCGGGGATTCTCCGGAACCTCCCGCGGGCTAAGCGTTATTACAGTAGAAGTCACCTTGGGAACAGGATAAAAAGCGTCCGGAGCTACGTCAAAGTGCCGTTCCGGGCTTGTGTGGTATTGCGCGAAAAGCGAGTAAGCTCCGTAGTCCGGAGTATTTGCCTTAGCGCAAATTCTGGCGGCTACTTCGCGTTGTATCATAACCGTAATCGACGAAAAGCGTTTGGCTTCTATCAGCTTAGTGAGTATCGGCGTGGTAATAGCGTAGGGAAGATTAGCGCAGACCTTTACCGGCTCATCGGTTCCGAAATATTCATCGCATAGCGCGCTCAAATCGGCTCTCATAGCATCGGCTTTTATCAGCGAGAAGTTGGTTTCCGCAGCGAATTCCGATTGTAACACGCTGATTAGCCGCGCGTCGGTTTCTATTGCAAGCAGCTTCTTTACAAGCGGCAGCAGCTCACGCGTAAGCGCGCCGCTCCCCGGTCCGATTTCCAGAACATTGCAGCCCGAAACGTCAGCGGCGGCGGCTATTTTGCACGGTACGGAGGTATCAATCAGGAAATTTTGTCCGAGCGATTTTGAATACCGAAAGCCCTTTGGTAAGTTTTCCATTAGTATTAAATTCCTCTCATAAGGCAATACTATTTGCAGCGATTAGTAGTGGTCAGTGAGCAGTGAGCAGTGAGCAGTGGTTAGTGGTCAGTAGCGCTGGGTTTGGCTCACGCAACCCTCGTCCAACCCTCGCGTCTGACCACTGACCACTAACCACTGACCACTGGCAAAGTAGGAGGTATGATGCACGGAAAAGTTGAACTGTCCGGGGTAAACACGTCCCGGCTGACAGTCCTCAAAAGCGACGAAATACAGCAGTTGCTGGAGCGTTGTCACAACGGAGACAAGGACGCCCGAGAAAAGCTGATAGAGGGCAATCTGCGCCTTGTGCTGTCCGTTATCCAGAAGTTTATAGGGCGTTCCGGCGGAGCATCGGCTACCGCGGACGACCTCTTTCAGGTGGGCTGTATCGGACTGATAAAGGCTATCGACAATTTTGACCTCTCGCAGAACGTACGGTTTTCAACCTACGGCGTGCCGATGATTATAGGCGAAATCCGCCGGTATCTCCGTGATAATAGTTCTATCCGCGTCAGCCGCTCTATGCGCGATACAGCCTATAAGGTTTTACAGGCAAAAGAACAGCTCCAATTCGAAACAGGAGCGGAGCCTACGATTGATATGATTGCCAAACGCCTCGAAATCAGCCGCGAGGAGATTGTCAGCGCTCTCGACGCCATTCAGGAGCCGCTGTCGCTTTACGACCCGGTTTATCAAGACGGCAGGGGAGGGGATTCTCTTTGCGTAATGGACCAAGTGGGAGACTCGAAAAATACCGATGAGGTTTGGCTTGAACACATAGCCTTAGCGGACGCGGTCGCTAAACTGAACGAGCGCGAACGGCATATATTGACACTTAGATTTTATGAGGGGAAAACCCAAATGGAAGTTTCAGGCGAAATAGGTATAAGTCAGGCGCAGGTATCACGTCTGGAAAAGAACGCTATACGACAGATTCGGAAAAATGTTTAGAGCTAGCCGAGAACGAATAATTAGGGGAACCCGGCTTGCCGAGTTCCCCTTTGTAAAGAGCTTAGCGGTTTACCGCGTTATCGTTTTTTCGGTTTCGTTGTCAAAGAGGTGGATATTGCCCGTATTGAAGCTGACTTTGATTATATCGTCCATTTTACACTTGTTTGCGCTGGTAGCGATAACAGAGGTAAACTGGAAGTCTCCGCTCGAGAGATAGAGGTTAGTGTCCGCGCCGAGAAGCTCGGTCATTTCGACTTTGACGTCGATAATGGTGTCCGGATTTTCGGCAACGCTTTTTTCGTCTGCGCGGATATCATTCGGGCGAACTCCGAAGATGACTTTTTGCCCCGCATAGGCTAAAACTTCCGGCTTACGCCCTTTTGCGTCCGGGAAAGCTACTTTGGCACCGTCGCCGAATTGAAGCCAAGTGCGCTTGCCGTCGTCAATGACTGTACCCTCGCCGGTGTTCATAGGAGGCGTACCGATAAAGGTAGCGACAAAGAGGTTAGCCGGCTGTTCGTAGAGTTCCTGCGGTGCGGCTACTTGCTGTACGTAACCGTCTTTCATAACGACGATACGCGTACCCATAGTCATAGCTTCCGTCTGGTCGTGGGTAACGTAGATAAACGTAGTCGCGAGCTTATGGTGGAGCTTAATAAGCTCACTGCGCATTGCGGTACGGAGTTTAGCGTCAAGGTTTGAGAGCGGTTCGTCAAGTAAAAAGACCTTAGGGTTACGGACAATCGCGCGCCCGAGGGCAACACGCTGCCGCTGACCGCCTGACAGAGCCGCGGGCTTTCTGTCCAGTAAGTGACCGATTTCGAGGATTTTCGCCGCTTCGTCAACCCTGCGGCGGATTTCGTCTTTCGGCATCTTGCGGATTCTCAAACCGAAGGACATATTTTCAAAAACCGTCATATGAGGGTAAAGAGCGTAGTTCTGGAAAACCATTGCTATGTCGCGCTCTTTCGGTGGCACATCGTTGACTAAACGGTTGTCGATGTAGAGTTCGCCTTGTGTGATTTCTTCAAGACCCGCAATCATACGGAGCGTTGTGGATTTACCGCAACCCGAGGGCCCGACCAGAATGATGAATTCTTTGTCGTCAATCTCAAGGTTGAAGTCCGAAACAGCTACTACGCCGCCCGCGTACTTTTTGTAGATGCCTTTTAGTGATACACTGGACATTAGTTAAGCCTCCAAAATTTATTATTTATTGATACTATAATTATAGCACACTTACCCTCAAAAGTACATTGTGAGTACATACAATCTTTTTAGCGAAATTTTGTATAACTTTCACAAATGTCAGACGACACGCAAAGCGCGGGACAACAGACCGAAAGTCCCGCGCTTCGCGTTAGCGTTATCTCTTAATCACTGGTCGAATTGCAGCGGCAGGTCTCTGTCGTCCAGCAGCCGCGCTATTGCGTCCGGAATGTTTCTTATGTTAGACAGATATACATAGTGCTTGACGATTCCGTCCGCCACAGCCGCGTACTGACGGTCATTTATCGGCACAAGCTCTAAGCGGTGTTTAGAACCGTCCCGCATATTCAGCGTTATTACGTATTCCGCCGCGCTGTTTATTTCTGAGGTAACTTCGCCGACCACCCGCAAGCCGAGGGTTCGCGAATAAAGTCGTTTGGTGTTTGTAGCGGTTAGTTCTTTGCCGTTCAGCGTCCCCTTAACGTCTTTGTATTCCAGACCGGTTTCGGCTACCGCGTTAAATTCTTCCAGTAACAGCGTGTATTCTTCGCCGTCCAGAACGTAGTCTACCGATTCTACGCTGTGGATTTCGTAGCCCCACGCCGAGCGGTCCATTAAGTCCAGATAGTTGACCGTCAGCCAGTCAAACGCTACGGAATCGTAGATTAACAGCGTGAGCGGTATACCGTCCTCTACGGAAGCCGTGTATTGGTCCGCGTCGGCACAATAATAGAATGTACCGCCGGTGGATTTGGTGCCTTGTTTTCCGACGACTATATCAAGCGAATTGCCCGTGGTGTCGCGGATTTGCAGACGCGCGGGTTTGTCAAGTCCGTAGTCTTTGAGCTTGTCCGGTGTGATGTCGCTGTCAAGCCCGACGTAACTGACTTTCGCGGCTATATCGAGAACTTTCTCCATTACCGCTTGGTCGTTAGTACTGGAAACAACCGGCTGAAGCATAACATAGTGGCTTGCGGTAACGTTTCCGGAGATTATCATATCGTTATCTCCGCGAAGCTCAATGACCGTACCGTCCCTAAGAGTGAGAGTAACCCAGTCGATGTTTTCGTAAACGTCATCGCCTGAATATTTCGGAAAGCTCGCGATTTCGCGGTAGTCAAACTCGGTTCGCATCATAAGTTCCGCAAGCCCTTGACCGATGAGGTAGATTCTGTCGGAAATATCTGTCTTAGCGTAGTAGCCTACGTCAACCGGTGTAGCGTTCCCGAGGAAAACTCTGATAGTTTTATCGGGGAATTTCATTGAGAGCGTAAACTGCGGCTTTGCCAAACCGTATTTTTCGAGGTCGTCGGTTTTTTCTTCTACAACGGACATTGCGGACATAGTGCAAAGCTGATAACGCATTGTGCGGAACTTTGCGTTGTTATATGAGAAGTAATCGGCTTTCGGGGAAAACTCGTAGGTAGCGTTGCCCTCGTTGTCTTTGCCGAAATTCACTATAAAGGCTGAACCGTTAGCGTGCTTAGCTTCGTAACCTGTGAGGAGTTCCGCGTCCTCCTGCATAATGTACGGAACTTCACGCGCCGGGGTAGGGGAGGGCGAAGCACTCGCGTCAGCTTCCGCCGGAGGAACCGCAAGCTTCAATACAAGCACTCCGCCGACACAGAAGACAACGACTGCCAACAGGATTATCACAAGCCGAATGGTTTTTTTTCGTTGCATTGTAAGTGTTCCTCAATATCGTAAGGGCGACCGAGGCGGTCGCCCCTAAGTGGGTTGTATAGGTATATTGTATAGCGCGCGTTATCTGTTCTTGCGTCTTGCCCAAACTATTATTCCCGCGGCTATCAGTATCGCCGGGATTGCTATAACAAACAGCCATAGGATAAGGTTTCCCTGCCACTGCAATAACGTGAGCGCCATTGATACGAACTCTTTGTCTTCGATGAGTAAGCCGTCAGCGTATTCCGAGATATATTCAAGCGTTGCGCCCAAATACGCGGAGTTTAGGAAAGATTTTTCTTCGAGCGCGTCCTTATTTGTTAAACCGCCGTTTGTGAAGAAAACGTCGCTTCTAATCGGAAGCCCTGATTTATCGCCTACAAGACGTTCCGACAAAACCGTCATATTGAAAGGTCCGACAGGGTCGCCGGCAGTCTGCGTGAAGCCCTGTATCGCTTCCTCAAAGGGTTTTGCGTAGGAAGAACCGCTCGAACGCATCAGTGGCTGGACGGTTATGTTGCTCTTTTGGCTCGACGTAAGCTCAATTGCCCGCGAAGCCGGCATCATCGCGTATTGGCGCGGTAAGTTTGACGTGATATTCGTGTAGGTTACTATCGACGGCACTACATATTGCGGGAAACCGCTGAGGCTTTGTTTTGAGTCGTAGATTATGTTGCCCGTGTAACGTACTCCCCATTCCTCGAAGAATAGGTCGAGGTTAGGCGTCCGCATACCGTCCGGCGTCATAGCGACTATTAAGTCGCCGCCGTTATCGAGAAACGCTGAAATTTTGTCAATCTCCGCGTTTGAATAGTCGCTTTTGGGTTCGTTAATTATCAGCAGCTCCGTATCAGCCGGAATGTCCTCCTGAGCGAGGATTATAGTCGTAGGCTCGTAGTTTGCGTAACTTAGAAGCGTGTCAAACTCTGTGATTGAGTACATCTCATCGTGACCGCGAATCCACGCGGCTTTTGCGACTATGTCGTTTGTAACGTAGAGAATCGCGCTCCCTATACGTTGCTCCGCACGGAGTCCGACGTTGTAAACAGTTCCGTCGGAGTTAGTTACAGTCTGACCGTTAGCGTCTATTTTAGGCGCGTAGAAGTTATTAGGGATGAAGCGTTTATAGCGCAGCGGGCTTTCGACGATAATATCGTTCGTGCTTGCGACACTCCGCAAATCGTCGTAACTGTCCATAACGCCCGGATTGACGATAGGGTCAACGTAGCGCACCGTAATCTTCCCGCCGCCGAGAGCTTCATAGCGCTGCAACAGCTCGTATATAGCTCCGAGCAGACTCGCGGCGTTTTGGTAAGACGTTTCCTCCGCGAGAACGGTAATCGTGATATGGTCGTTCGGGTTATTAGGGTCGAGGTCCGCGATAATCTGCTTAGTCTCATTGCTAATCTCGAACATTTTCTCGGCAGTGAGGTCTATTTCAAGCACAAAGCGGTCGGTGAAGTAACCTACGAACACGTTGACCGCTACTACCGCGACTATAAAGACTGCCGTAAACACAGCCGCAAGAGTTCCGTATTTGAGCTTGCGTCCCTTGACCTGTACCCGCTCCGATTGTACTTCGGTATCTGTAATCTTGTTATCCATAAACCGGGTGTTCCTCCGTTATTAGCTCCGCGCCGTGCGCGGAAACTGATATCTGTTATCTGAAAATTGCTATCCGCACTAGCTCCAGCGTTTCTTTTCCAAGACACGAATTGTCAGGAACAGGAATACTCCCGCCCCCGAGATGTAAAATACTATGTCCGCAAGTGAGAATACGCCCATATAGAACGTATTGAAGCGGCGGTACATAGATACCCAGTAGAGTATAGCTTTCAAAAACTCGACCTTTGTAAAAACGTAGAAGATATCAAGCAGCAGAATAAAAACAAAGATACCGATACTCGCTACGGCGGCAACGAGCTGACTCTCCGTAAGACTCGAGACAAACAGTCCTATCGCTATATACACGGCGCTAGCGGCAAGCAGCGCGATGTAGTCCCCGATTGCCCCGGGAATATTCGGCGTCCCTACGGAGGCTACTATTAGCACCTGTATAAACGTTACGGCAAGTCCGATTACAAAAACCGAGTACGCGGCAAGAAACTTACCGATGACGATGCCGCTTGCTTTAACCGGAGCGGTCAGCAGCAGTTGGTCAGTTTTTTGCTTGTAGTCCTCGCTCATACTGCGCATAGTGAGTATCGGCACAAGCACAATCAGCGTGTACAGCAGTATCCGGTGGATAAGGCTCAGGTTGTTAGTTGACCGAGTGATACTCGTCAGGTAGAACGCTCCGTTGATGATAATCAGGAACGCCGCGAGAAATACGTAGCCCAGCGGCGAAGTAAAATACGCGCGGAAGTCGCGCTTGAATATAGCGGTCATAGCTCCTCCAGTGAATAGAGTTTGCGGAGTATAAATTGACAGTTGTTAATTATTTTTTCGTCGTTAGCTGTATAAAGATGTCTTCAAGTGACATATCCATTGATTTGAGCTGCAAAATCGGATAGTTCGCCTGTGCGAGTGCGTTAAAAATCGGCTTGCGTATGTCCACATTCGGCTGAGCCTCCACGAGCCAGTCGAACGCTCCTTGCTCCGCCTGAATGGTGGAATCGGCGAAAACTACACCGTCAATACCGCGGAGTATCTTGCGAACGTTGTCGCGCGGTCCCGCAATCCTAATCGCAAGCTTACGGTCGCCGGAGAGTACGCCCGAGAGATTGTCCGGGCGGTCGTCGGCTACTATCTGACCGTTGTTGATTACAAGCACTCGCTCACAGATTGCCGAAACCTCCTGCAAAATGTGCGTTGAGAGTATTATAGTTCGGTCGCGTCCGAGGTTTTTGATGACGTTCCGAATCTCGATAATCTGCTTCGGGTCAAGACCGACGGTAGGCTCGTCCAGTATCAGAACGTCCGGATTACCGATTAGCGCCTGTGCCAAACCAACGCGCTGTTTGTAGCCTTTTGAGAGGTTCTTGATAACCCGTTTAGCGTGTTCTTTCAAGCCTACAAGCTCGCATATTTCGGCAATGTGAGCAGCTTTTGCGAGATTTTTAGGCTTTTTCAGGTCAAAGACAAAGCCCAGATACTCCAAAACAGTCATATCGGGATAGAGCGGAGGCTGTTCCGGAAGATACCCCACTCGCCGCTTTGCTGTTATGGGATCCTCGAGAACGTCGATTCCCGCAATATACGCGGCTCCCGAGTTTGCCGAGATGTAGCCCGTGATAATGTTCATTGTGGTGGTCTTACCAGCGCCGTTAGGACCGAGGAAGCCGACTATTTCCCCCTCGTTTATCTTGAACGATATGCGGTCAACGCCGCGTTTTCGCCCGTAGGTCTTTGTCAGACCTGAAACCTCTATCATATTGCCTCCGCTTAAAAAATATCAGAGTATAAATATCAAATATCAGTTATGGTACACAACGCGGAGACAAGCTCCGTCCTTGATATTTGACATTTGAAAGTTGTTAACTCTCCCATTATAACATAACGGTATCAAACTTGCAAGTAGTTTGTTACAATTCCGCGTAAAAAAAGCGCGAAACGGGGTTAAAGCCCCCGTTTCCGCGTTGTTTTGCCGCGGCTGCGCCTATTTTGTGTTATTATAGAGCCGAAGTATTGTCGCGATACTTTGTTCGTGAGTGTAGCTTTCTTTTGCGGCGAAGTTGTTGTTCCCGGTGCCTGCCATTATGCCGCGTGAAAATACGGAATTCACACTGTTCTGCGCCCAAGACGCGGTAGCCGAGTTATCGGCGAAGTTAGCGTCAGCGTCCGCGGAAGTATCAATCCCGATAGCTTCGAGCGTCATTGTCAGCATTACAGCGGCTTGCTCACGAGTGAGCGTACCTTTCGGGTTGAATGAACCGTCGCCTATCCCCGCAACGATCCCGAGAGCGTTTGCGGCGAGGATTGCGGAGTCGTTTGTATCGGAAAACTTCCCGAGCGTAAGCTTTTTGTTGGCAAGTACCTCGCTGATACTTTTACCGTAGTAGATTTCGACGAAGTTCACAGCGAGACGGCAGAATTCGGCGCGGGTAGTGTTCGCCTGATAGTTCGCTTCAAGCTCCGTAGTTGAGAGCTTGAGCTCTTTGGCTTTCGCAATATCCGCGGCAGCCCACGAGGAGGGCGCGGAGGCTGGGTCTTCGTCTTTTTTATATTGCGCGGTTATTGTCAGATTTGAGGTTACTCCGGTGAAGCTCTTGTCCCAGCCGGAGAACGTATAACCCGTACGTTTCGGGGCGGACGGAGCTATTGCGGATTCGCCCACTTCTATGACCTCCGTTTTAAGGATTTCGCCGTTCCAGTCTTTGAATGTCACGACGAAAGTGTCAATTTTGGTGTATTGAGCAGTTACAGTCACGTCGGCGGTTACGTTGTCGAACGTACCGCTCCAGCTCAAGAACGTGTAGCCCGCGCGGACAGGCACGGAGGGAGCGATAGCCGGCTGACCTTTCTCAACTGTCTGCGCACGTAAAACAGTTCCGTCCCAGTCGGTAAAAGTCACGGTGTAAGTGACGGGAGCCGGAGCGCCGAGCGAGATAAACGTAAAACCGTTGTCCGCGGCGTACTTCTCCGCTGCGGAGCCGCTGATACCGGAGATAGTGAAACCCTGCAACTTCACGTTATTTGAACCAACAGCATAGTAGCCAAATGCGTTAGTACCTATCGTTTTTACACTTTCCGGTATAGTTACTGTTGTAAGCAAATTACAATTATAAAAAGCGTTACTAGCAATTCCTGTAACGCTGCTAGGAATTACGATACTCGTTAATGATGTGCAATCTGAAAATGTGGCGTGCCCAATAGAAGTTACGCTGTCGGGAATTGTAACATTTGTCAATGATGTGCAACTCTGAAATGCCCAGGGTTCAATAGTTTTAACGCTGTTAGGTATTATCACTCTTGCTAGTGATGTGCAATTTGAGAATATACTTGACGCGATTTTATTAACACTATTTGAGATCTTTACACTTGATAATGATGTGCAATCGTTAAATGCACCGAGCGCGATTGATGTAACGCTGTCTGGGATTTCAATGCTCGTCAACGCTGTGCAACCGCTAAATATATCACGCCCAATAGTTATTACGCCGTCAGGGATTTTGATGTTCTCAAGTGCTGTACAATTCTTAAACGCTGATGAAATGGTTTTTAGGCTTGTAGGGAGTGCGATATTTGTTAGCGCATAGCAATATGCAAATGCATCGCCTTTGATAGTCGTAACGCTGTTTGGAATAGTAATACTCGTTAATGCTTTACAAAAATAAAAAGCACCGGACTCAATAATTGTAATGCTGTTAGATAATCGTATTTCCGTTAACGCTTCACAACCCGCAAACGCATTACTTCCGATACTTGTGACACTATCGGGAATATATATACTCGTTAACTGAGAGCAACTGGAAAAAGCAGAGTTGCTTATTGACGTAACACTACTTGGAATCGCGACACTTGTGAGGTTGTGTTTATATATGAAAGCCGCGTTCCCAATCATCGTCACGCCGTCCGGTATAACAACATCACCTCCGGTACCGTTGTATTTCACCAGCACGCCGTCGATTATTTCGAACTCGTCAGCTGCGAACGACAGCGGCGCTATTGACAGCACCATCGCGAGT
>JAISLB010000115.1 GCA_031260685.1 Oscillospiraceae bacterium
GACGAGCGGTAGGTATCAACGCGCAAATCCTCCGGGCGAATCTCGATATCGGAGCTTTCGGCAATCTCGGGGGTAACTTCGAGAGCGGCGAAGCTCGTATGCCGCCGTCCGGAAGCGTCAAAGGGAGAGACGCGGATTAAGCGGTGAACTCCGTGTTCGCTTTTGAGATAGCCGTACGCCCAATCGCCCGAAATCAAGAGCGTAGCGGACTTGATACCGGCTTCGTCGCCGTCGAGCCAGTCGACGAGTTTAACGTCGTAGCCGCGTGCCTGCGCCCAATGGTCGTACATACGGTAGAGCATCTGCGCCCAGTCCTGCGCTTCGGTGCCTCCCGCCCCGGCGTGGAAAGTTACGATAGCGTTACAGTTATCGTATTCGCCGGAGAGCAGCGTGGACATACGCGCGGCTTCAAGCTCCCGCGTAAAGCCCGGAAAGTCCGCCGTAAGCTCCGGGAGGAGCGACTCGTCTTTCTCCTCGATACCCATATCGCAAAGCGCGGTAAGTTCGTTAAAGCTTCGTTCGAGCGCGGCAAAGCGTTCAGCCTTGGCGCGAAGCTGCTTAACGCTTTGGAGCAGCTTCTGGGCGGCTTTGCGGTCGTTGTAGAACCCCTCGCGGCTTGTCTCGGCTTCGAGCGTATCGGCTTCCGCAAGCGCGTTATCGACGTTGAGCGCGACGCGCAGATTGTCAAGCTCGGGCTTCAGGGCTGCGAGCGACTGTCTGTATTCTTCATATTGCAGCATTATAGTTGTTATTAGCTCCTTAGATGTTAATTGTACCTCATATTGTACACGATAAGCGGTGCGTTTGTCAACAGCTAATAACTGTTGACAAGCTCGGCGCGGATATGTTATAATAGAATTGTTCCGAAGTTGCGGCAGGTGCGTTATGCTCTTTAACTCCTACATTTTCATATTTGTACTGCTCCCTGTCTCACTGGCAGGGTATTTTCTGCTGAACCGCGCTAAGTTCAGCCGCCCCGCTATGGCGTGGCTCTGTCTTATGAGCCTTGTATTCTACGGCTGGGTAACTCCGCTGTATCTGCCGGTAATCTGCGTGAGTATTGCCGCTAACTATGCCTTGGCAAGCGCTATGACGCTCACGAAGCATAAAAAGGCTGCTTTCGCGGCGGCTCTCGCGGTTAACCTCGGCGTATTGTTTTTCTATAAATACTACGACTTTTTCATCGGCAATGTCAACCGCGTGCTGAAAACGGATTTGGTTCTGCTGCGTTTGCTTCTCCCGCTTGGTATCAGTTTCTTTACGTTTCAGCAGCTCTCGTACGTTATCGACGTTTACAAAGGTTCGGCTCCGCGGTATAAGTTTCTCGATTACGCGGCGTTCATACTGTTCTTTCCGCAGCTGGTCGCGGGACCAATCTGTCTGCACAGCGAGATAATCCCGCAATTTGAGGACGCAAAGCTGAAACGCTTCAACTTTGCGAATTTCGCGCCGGGCTTATTGGCGTTTGCGCTGGGGCTGGCGAAAAAGACGCTTATAGCCGACCAACTCGGGGCAATAGCGAATCTCGGTTTCGCCGCTCCCGACGCTCTCAACACCGCGGGCGCACTTGTGAGTATGTTCTGCTATACCTTACAGATATATTTCGACTTTTCGGGCTACTCCGATATGGCGACGGGAATTTCGCTGATGTTCAACATAAGGCAGCCGCAAAACTTTGACTCGCCCTATCGTTCTCTGACAATCCTCGAATTCTGGAAACGCTGGCATATGACGCTGACGCGCTTTTTTACCGCATACGTATATTTCCCGCTCGGAGGAAGCCGCAAGGGGACGCTCCGCACATATCTGAACGTAATGGCTGTATTCGTCATAAGCGGCTTTTGGCACGGAGCCGGCTGGACGTTTATACTATGGGGCTTTTTGCACGGCATATTCTCCGTGGTGACGAGAATTTTCCGCAAAACCTTTGAGGAGCGGATTCACCCCGCGTTCAACTGGCTGCTGACGTTCGGCTTTGTCAACGCGGCTTGGGTACTGTTCCGCTCGGAAAGTTTGCAATCCGCGCTGACCTTTTTCCGCCGCCTTTCAGCCTTAGACTTCGCGGGAGGGATTCCGGACGCTCTCACGGACGTAGGCGTTTTCGCCGGTCAGCCGCAAATCGTTGTATTGATTGCGATTGCGCTATGCGTCTTTGCCTCGGTACAGCTGAAAAACACCAACGAACGGCTCGCGAACTTCCGCCCTAAAGTCTCCGCGGCAATTAGCGCGGTTATACTCTTAGTATTGAGCGTGCTGTCAATCTCAGGCGGCGTAAGCACGTTTCTATACTGGAATTTTTAAGCGTTTAGGAGTTAGCAGGCAATGAAAAAGTGGAGTACAGCGGTAATCTGTTCCTGTCTCGGAGTATTTTTGCTTCTGGGCTGTTTTACCGCGCTTATCGACCCCTTTTTCCTCTATCACGCGCCTATTCTCGACAGGGGCTACCTTATGGGACGCTACGAGGAAATCTACTACTCTCCGGGAATCCTCCGCAGCTTCCCCTATGAAGCCGCGATAATAGGCACCTCAATGGCGGAGAATTCCGACCCCGGCGACGTTGAGCGGCTATTCGGGCTGAAAACCGTCAAAGCCACTATGTCCGCCGGACAACCCGCGGACTTCCGCGAATTGATGTCGCTGCTGCACCGCGGTACTAAGCTCGTAATCCGCGCGGTCGATATGCTCAGCAACGTTACCGCAGCTCCCGAGGTTTACAGAGATGAGCCGCGTCCCGGCTATCTCTATAACAATAACCCTTTCGACGATATAGAGTATCTGCTCGGCACGGACGTTCTCGAACGTTCATACGAAACAGTCAAACGCGCCCGGGCGGGCGAGTACTCAACCTCTCTCGCGGCGTACGCGCGTTGGTCCGATATCTACCCGATATCGAAAGAGGAAGCGCTCAAAAACTACGAACGTCCCGAGCTTGCGGATAGTACGGAACCCGCGGACGCATATCTCGCGAATGTCCGCGAACAATTTGAGCGTAACATCAAGCCCTCGCTCGAGGGCTATCCCGGAACGGAGTTCTATATGTTCAATCCCCCGGTCAGTATGCTCTACTGGGACAGATTCACGCGGGAGGGCAAGGCGGACGCGCTGCTGGACGGCTATTTTGAGCTGATGCGCCTGTGCCTTGAATACGACAACGTACGCTTCTTTTGGTTTGACAACCGCGAGTTAACGACCGATTTGGAAAACTACCGCGACCAGTCGCACTATGGACCCGAGTGGAATACCTGGATGTTTGAGCAAATGCGCTCCGGCGGCTACGAGATTACAAGCGGAAGTCTCGAAGCCGTAAAAGCCGAATTCGCGGCTTTCGTACACGGCTACGACTATGAGAGCCTGTTTGACTGATATTTGATAACTATCGGCTGAAACGCTTGCAACCTTTGCGGGATTGTGCTATAATAAGATGTTATGTATTTGAAAGCGCTTGAAATTCAGGGGTTCAAATCGTTCCCCGAAAAGACGCGGCTTGAATTTGACAAGCCCATTACCGCTATTGTTGGTCCGAACGGCAGCGGGAAGTCTAATATCTCGGACTCTCTTTCGTGGTGCCTCGGGGAGCAGCGCGTAAAGCAGCTTCGCGGCGGTAAAATGGAGGACATCATCTCCGACGTTAAAGGGAGCGGAAAAGGCAGCGGAAAGACCGGACTTGCGCAAGTCTCGCTCGTTCTCGACAATAGCCGCCGCGATTTCCCCATTGATTCGGACGAGCTGACGCTCACCCGCAGGTACTACCGCTCGGGAGAGAGCGAACACTATATCAATAAGCGCATTGTCCGCGCTAAGGACGTTACCGAGCTTCTCTACGACACGGGGCTCGGACGCGACGGCTATTCGCTTATCGGTCAGGGGCGCGTGGACGAAATCCTCTCCGCAAAATCCGAAGACCGGCGCGAAGTCTTTGAGGAAGCTGCCGGAATCTCACGTTTCCGCCACCGGAAGCGCGAAGCCGAATCCAAACTTAACCGCACGGACGATGAACTCCTACGCGCTAAGGACAAAATCGACGAGCTTGAACTGCAAGTCACTCCGCTCCGGGAACAAGCCGAAACCGCTAAGCACTATCTTATCCTCCGCGACGAGCTTCGGCTGCTTGAAGTATCGCTTTGGCTTGAGCAGCTCGATAACCTCAAAGTCAAGAATCTGCGGCTATTCTCCGACGCAGAAACCTCCGAAACGAAGATAAAGGAAGCGCGGGAAAGGCTCGACGAACTCTATAAAAATGCTGACGACTTTTCAGACCAAATGCGCGGCAAGGACAACGAAGCCGACCGCGTACGCTCCGAAATCTCACGCTTGGAGGGCGAAACCTCACTCCGCGAGACCGAGATTGCGGCTCTCCGCGCTCAAGTGGACGCGGGAACCGATAACATAGAACGAATACAGCGCGGAGGAAACTCCGAACGTGACGAACAAAAACTCGCAGCTATCAACTCCCGCATTGAGGAGCTTGCGGAGCTTATTGAGAAACTCGAAGCCGAAACGAATGAAGCTAACCGCGTACTCGACGAACTCGGCAATCAGGCGCGGGGCTACGAACTTCGTTCGAATACCCGAGAAACTAAGCGCGATACGCTCTTTAACACCCGCCGCGACGCCGAAACCGAGCTGCAGCAGCTTCGAAGCCGTATCAACATTCTGCGCGAAATGGAAGCCCAGCACGAAGGCTTCCCGCGTGCCGTCCGCATAGTTTTGCAGGAGGGAGCGCGAAAGCTCCTGCGCGGAATCCACGGCACTGTCAGCGACCTCATTAAGGTTGACGCTAAATACGCCACCGCTATCGAAATAGCACTCGGCGGCGCGCTTCAGCACATAGTAGTGGACGACGAAGCCTGCGCTAAGTCCGCAATCAACCTGCTGAAAGAGCGGGACGGCGGACGCGCTACTTTCCTACCGCTCAATGTTATCCGCGGCAATACGATAAACTTTGACAATCTCGCAAGCGATTTCGTACGTTACGACGAACGCTACGGCGAAATTGTCCGCAATCTGCTCGGCAGAACGGTCGTTGTGGACACTATTGACGACGCAATCGAACTCTCGCGGAGGAACAGCGGACGATTGCGGATTGTCACGCTCGACGGTCAGCTCGTTAACCCGGGAGGTTCGCTCACGGGCGGCTCCGTCAACCGCTCCGGCGGTGTACTCTCACGTTCCGGCGAGGCTGAAGCTCTCGCGGCTAAGGAGACTTCGCTCGATGACGCGCTTCGCCAGGCAACTGCCGATTTTCAAGTTGCCGACCGCGAATTTTCCGAAGCTAAGTACCAGCTTGACACTATCAACGGCGAACGCCAGACTAAGCGCGAGGACTTAGCGCGTCTGCTTGCCGAACTCGCTTCCGCGAGAACGAGACTCGCCGAAGCCGAAACCCAAATGCGCGACGAAACGCTCGAAGCGGGAGAGCGCGAAAAGCTCAAAGCCTCCGAGATTGAAGCCATTAAGCTCCGAAACAAGCAGCTCGAGGAGCAAATCACCGGCAAAAATGACAGTTCCGAAACTATTCGCGGTAACATCAGCTCACAGCGTGAAAAACTGCAAAACGTTCTCGGGGAAAAAATCGAGCTCGAGGGTAAACGCAACAAAGCCGAGCGCGATTCCAAAGAGGTCAACGGAGAAATCCAAAACGCCGAGCGCGAGTTCGCGCTATTACAGCAAAAGAAGCTTCAGGCTGAAATGGAAGAAAAGCAAATCACCGACAAACTTTGGGACAACTACGAGCTGTCGCCCACGGGAGCCGCTAAAATCCGCACGGAGCTTCCGGAGGGAGTTACAAAAGCCACGCGTCAGGTTCAGGAGATTAAGCGCGAAATCGGACGCTTAGGAGTGCCGAACATCGGCGCAATCGAGGAGTTTGAACGTGTCAACTCGCGCTATGTCTTTCTCTCGGAGCAGCAAGCCGACATAAAGCAAGCCAAGAACGAGCTTCAGCGCGTAATCCGCGATATTACCGCCGAAATGGAGAAAATCTTTCTCACGGAGTTTGCGCGAATCAACGAGGAATTCAAAATTATCTTCGTAGAGCTATTCGGCGGAGGACGCGCGGAGCTTATACTTGAGGACGAAACTGACCCGCTCAACTGCGGAGTTGAGATAAAGGCTCAGCCGCCGGGTAAGACTTTCCGCACCTTGTCGCTGCTTTCAGGCGGCGAACGCGCTTTTGTGGCGATAGCGCTGTACTTCGCGATAATGCGGGTACGTCCCACGCCCTTTTGTGTTCTCGACGAGATTGAAACCGCGCTCGACGAGGAAAACGTGCGCCGTTTCGCCGCCTACTGCAAGCGGATGTCGGACACTACGCAGTTTCTGATAATAACCCACAGGCGCGGGACAATGGAGCAATGCGACGTACTCTACGGCGTTACAATGCAGAACGGCGTATCCACAGTACTTAGCGTAGATTTGGAGGAAGCAGAGAATGAAATTCTTCGAGAAAATCAAGCAGAGCCTTACGAAAACGCGTGACAACGCCGCAGCTTCGCTTAGAGGCGCGTTTGACGCTTTTACGGGAGCAAACGACGAATTTTTCGACGACCTAGAGGAGCGTCTAATCCTATCGGACGCGGGAGCCGACTTCGCCGCGAGAGTAGTCGAAGAACTCCGCGAAATAGTCAAATCCCGGGGACTGCGCGGTGCGGAGGAAATCAAAACGGAACTAGCAAAGCTGATAGCCGCGGCATTTCCCGAAGCTCCGTCCCCTCTAACCGCTGACCACTACTCACTATCTATCGTTCTCTTCGTCGGTGTCAACGGAGTGGGCAAAACGACGACAATCGGCAAACTTGCCGCTAAATACGCTGCGGAGGGCAAGCGCGTAATGCTGGCCGCGGGAGATACTTTCCGCGCTGCCGCCGCTGACCAGCTCGAAATCTGGGCGGAACGCGCAAACTGCGGCATAGTACGCGGCAAAGAGGGCGGAGACCCCGCGGCTGTAATCTACGATGCTATCGCAGCGGCAAAAGCGCGTAACTGCGACGTTGTAATCTGCGACACCGCCGGACGGCTTCATAATAAGTCGAACCTTATGCGCGAACTCGAAAAAATTGACCGCGTTATCACCCGCGAGGCTCCCGACGCTTCCCGGCAGACGCTTCTCGTCATTGACGCGGTTACGGGACAGAACGGACTTTTTCAGGCAAAAGAGTTTTCCAAAACCTCCGCTGTTACGGGCGTTGTACTCACTAAGCTCGACGGCACCGCTAAAGGCGGTATAGTCATCGCAATCGCCGAACAGCTCGGAATCCCCGTGGTCTACGTAGGTACAGGCGAAAAGCAAGAGGACCTGATAGAATTTGACGCGGAGGATTTTGCCAATGCAATACTCGAGTAGTGGTCAGTGGTCAGTAGTTAGCGGTCAGATTCGGCTAGTTTCTACTAACGAGGGGAAAATCCGGCAGTTCCGCGAGATGGGTTTTGACGTTGAGCCGCTTGCCTTGGACGTTGTTGAGGACGGAGATACGTTCGAAGCTAACGCACTGCTGAAAGCCCGCGCGGGAGTTGCGGCTACCGGACAGCCCTGTATAGCGGACGACAGCGGTATCTGCGTCACGGCACTCGGCGGGGAACCCGGTATTAACTCCGCGCGTTGGTGTGCGCAAGATTTGTGGATTCCAACGCTTTCAGCGAAACTCGAGGGTAAAGCCGACCGCTCCGCTAAATACGTTTCCGCGATTGCCGTCGCTTACCCGGACGGACGCTTTATCCTTACCCGCGGCGAAAACTACGGCACTATCGCGCTTGAACCGAGAGGCAGCGGCGGCTTCGGTTATGACCCGATATTCATTCCCGACGAATTTCCGGAGCGGACAATGGCGGAGCTTTCCGCAGATGAGCGCAACTCGCTCTCGCACCGGTGCAAAGCTCTCCGCAACCTTACCGCCGCGAAGTCGGCACGGATTTTCGGCGGAACTTTCGACCCTCCTCACATCGGACACGCGCAGTACAGTGAACAGTTAACAGTTAACAGTGAACAGTTGATTGTAATTCCAACCGGTGAGCCGCCGCATAAGGATTTGTCGGTTATTTCGGCTTCCGCGGAGCAGCGTTTGGAAATGTGCCGTTTGGCTTTCCCCAACGCCGTTGTATCGGACATCGAAACGTCAAAACCGGGCAAAAGCTATACCGCGGACACAATACGCGAATTGCAGGCTCTTTACCCCGGGACGCGCTTTACGCTTGCGCTCGGAACCGATATGTACGACTATCTGCCAAACTGGTACGACTATGAGTGGCTCCGCGAAAACGTCAACTTCGAGGTTTACGACAGAGCGGTGCTGCCGATAAGTTCTACGGAGCTTCGCGAGCTGTTTCCTAAGCGGCTCGGCGCAAATTTTGTCAATCCCGATGTATACGCGTACATAATCAAACACAGACTATATAACGCGCGGCCCGACTGGGACCGGCTCCGAAGCGCGGCAATCGCTAAGCTCGACGAAAAGCGTGTTCCGCACGTTCTCGCGGTGGAACGCGCCATCGCGGAACTCGCCGAAATCTGGGGAGTTGACGCGGACGACGCGAGAACCGCGGGACTGCTTCACGACTGCACTAAAAATAAAGATGTTGAAACCCAGTTGCAATTGTGCGAAGAATATGGTATAATGTCGCTTATCCCCGAATTCGAAAACTCGGGAGCGTTGACTGGCGGCGCAAAAGTTCTCCACTCCTTTACAGGCGCGGAAGCCGCGTACAACGAATTCGGAGTTAACGAAGCCGTACGCTCCGCAATCCGCTGGCACACCACCGGACGCGCGGCAATGACAACGCTCGAGATGATAACGTACCTCGCGGACGCTACGGACGATACCCGCGATTACCCCGAAGCAGCGCGGCTCCGCGAACTCGCGCGAAGCGACCTCAACGCCGCTATGCGTTACGCCCTGCAAATTAACCTCGAACCGCTGAAAGAAAGCGGCAGCGTAATCGTCAAATATTCGCAGGAAGCTTACGACTACTACGCTTAGCGCTCCGCGGATTCCCCGCGTATCTGCTATCTGCTATCTGCTATCTGCTATCTGCTATCTGATAACTGCTATCTGTAAAAGGAGACCAACATAGATGAAACTATTCAGCCGGAAACCCGCTGACGTTCAGGAGTCAACTCCCGAAGCGGACGAAGATATAAAGCTTTATAATCCCGACTCCGACGACCCGGACTACGTACCCACGGAGGAGGAACAAGCTGAAATCGACTCGCTTATAGCCTCTCACCAGCGCAAGAAGCTGATTCGCCGCTCAATCATCATCGGCGCGGTACTTCTCGTGACCGTCTTTATAGTTCTCGCAATCCGCAGCATACGCCCGCCGGATATAATCGTCGAGTTCCCCACCCCGACGAATAATCCCGACGACCCTAACGACAGCGACGTACCGGGTATAGCTCCCGCGTCCCCAAGCGACGGCGGCAGCGGCTCCGAAATCCGCAAAGAGGGCGTATACACATTTATCATAGCCGGAGAGGACGACGGGACGGGCAATACAGACACAATTCTCGCCGGAACCTACGACGACAACGAAAAGACGCTGAAACTCGTCAGCATCCCGCGTGATACGTTTATCAACGTTCCGTGGACTATTAAGCGCGCCAGTACGATGGTTTACAGCGGAGCCAACCACTACAAAATCACTAAGGAAGAAAGTTTGCGGAAGCACGCAAAGGACTTCCTCGGTTACACTCCCGACAGCTACTTCCTCATCAGCCTGAAAGCGTTCACAAAAATCGTTGACACTATCGGCGGCGTATACTTCACCGTTCCGCAGGATATGTTTTACCGCGACCCCGACCAAAACCTCGACATCAACATCACCAAAGGCTACAAGCTGCTGAACGGTACGGACGCAATGAAAGTCGCGCGTTTCCGTTCGGGTTACGTAGGCGCGGATATCACGCGGATAGGGGTTCAGCACGACCTCTTTATGGCAATCGCGAAGCAAACGTTCAAGCTGGAAAATATCGGTAAAGTCTCGGCTTTCGCAAAGATTTTCTCCGAAAGCGTTGTAACCGACCTCGATTTGAGCCGTATCATATGGTACGCCGACCGCCTAATGCGCATTGACACCGCCGATATAGAGTTCCTGACAATGCCGGAGAATACTAACGACTATATCAACGGCTTAAACGGCTGTTCGGTCTATGTAGACGAATGGCTCGAGATGCTTAATACGAAGCTAAGCCCCTACAACGAAAAAATAACCGAGGGACACATAAACGTCATCGCCCGCGACGCTAACGGTAAGGCGTACGCAACTAACGGAGCTATGGACCCGAATTGGCCCGGAACAGGCGGCGCGGGAGGTACCCCGAAACCGGTAGTAACCACGCCTAAACCCGCCGCTACCCCCGAACCCGCGGCTCCGGTCTCTACCCCGGAATCCGTATATCTCCCTCCGCCTGAGGATTTGGTTAATGCCGAGCCTCCGAGCGGCGAATTCCCCGGCGGTACCGGCAATGACGACCCTCCGGCTTATTCCCCGCCCGGCGACCCGGACACTATTATCGTCGAGTCCACTCCCGACCCGGGGCTGCTCTACACCCCGCCTCCGCAAGCCTACTAAACAGCCGGCAAATTGAACGTAAGCAGAAATATTTATTGCAAGAAACACAAAACACCGCTTGACAAAAGCGGCGTTTTGTGTTAATATAAAGGTGGAACGGAACAATATCGCATACGGACGACTTCTTTATCTGGTGTGGTGCTATGGTTGGGCGGCGTTGTCTTAGAAGTAACCTTTTGCTGTGGACTACTTCTTATGCTCCTTTGAGCTTCTGATTGTCACTATCAAACCGGCAACACTGGCTATTATGCCAACTATCGTCAGAGTGAGAGATAACATCTCATATGCTGTCATTCGCGCCACCTCCTTTCGCAAGAAAGTGGATTTTGAAGCCGTCCTATTGTTCCGTGCCGCTACTATTGTACCACATTACCTAAAAAATGTCAACTACGGAGTTATTATGCAGGATTGTTTGTTTTGCAAGATTATCGCGGGAACCGTCCCGAGCACCAAAGTCTACGAGGACGGCAGCGTTTTGGCTATCCGGGATATTAACCCCGTTACCGACACGCACATTCTTGTTATGCCGAAAATCCACATTGAAAAAGCCGGAGACCTAACATTCGAAACCGCGCCCTTTGCCGGGCATTGCTTATCAGCGATTGCCGAGATTGCCCGCAACGAAGGGATTGAGGATTTCTGCGTTGTCGCGAACAGCGGTGCTAAGGCAGGGCAAACCGTTCCGCATCTTCACTTCCATTTGCTTTCGCCGTTCAATTCGCAAGAACACTTCTTCTCTCCGTGAAGCGGTTCGTTAACACAAAATACTTCAAGCGCGGGATAATTCTCGCGCTTGCTTTTGTCGTATTCCTGCTGTGGCGGGTTGTATACGACTTATACTTCAACATTCCGGCAGCAGCTTTCGCTGATAAGCTCCTGACGCTTGCCGCTCCCTTAGCTGATAAGCTCTCGGCAACCGCGCTCAAAATCTTCCCGCCCGATACCGCGCCCTTTATGACGGCGTTTCTAACCGGCAACAGCGACGCTTGGTACTCCGAAGGTCATTACAGCTCAATATTCAGCGCAACCGGAATAGCCCACATAGTCGCAATCTCCGGTATGCACCTTTCGATACTCGCGGGCTTCCTGCGAACTATCCTCGGACGCAACCGCGTTATGCCGCTTATAACAATCCCCATCATTATCGTTTTCACGCTTATAACGGGAGCTTCGCCCTCCGTGGTTCGCGCGGGAATAATGACAATCCTGCTGGTAGCGTCTCCGCTGTTTGACCGCGAATACGACAAATGGCGCGCGCTGTTCGTTTCGTTCGTACTGCTGCTGTTCCAAAACCCGCACTCTGTCGAAAGCAGGAGTCTGCAAATGTCCTACGCGGCTGTACTCGGAATCTACCTCTTTGCCGATTACTTCACGAAAGGTTTCAACCGTCTCACAGCTAAATTCAGCAAACGCCGCGGCTTAGGCGCTTTCCTCAAAGGCTTCAACGCTGCCGCGGGAGTTACCTTTGCCGCTAATGTTGCGGTTTTCCCGATTACCGTATTCATCTTCGGTCAGGTTTCGCTAATCTCGCTCCCCTGCAATATCGCGGTAGAGTGGGCGGTCACGCCGACGTATATCCTCGGAGCTCTCGCGCTCGGAATCGGCGTATTCTTTCCGGCTGCCGGAAGCGCAGTCGCTTGGGCGGCTTCGTGGTTTGCGCGCTTCATTATGTTCGCCGCGGAACAGTTCAGCAGGATTCCGCACACTATGATATTCCGCTCGAGTTTTTACACCTCCGCGTGGCTGATTGCGGTACTTAGCGCCTTAGCGGTCGTGCTGTTCTTCCGTTTGAAATACAAAAGCGAGAAGCTTCCGAAAGTTCGGACGGCTCTCGCGTGTTTTGTGCTGCTGACATTCGTTATATCGCAAAGCGCGAACGCTTTGAGCGGTACCGCGCTCCCGTTCAAAGGGTTCAGCGCGGAGACTTTCACTTCGGCCGCTCTCAACGTCGGTCAAGGTTTGTGCGCTATCCATACTATCGGCAACACCGCGATAGTAACCGACTGCGGAGGTTCCGGCTATACTAACCGCGCAGCTACCGAAGCCGTTAACTACCTACAAGAGCGAAATATTTACACAGTCGAAGCGCTGATATTGACGCACTTCCACGATGACCACGCTAACGGAGCCGCGGAACTCCTGCGCAGATTACCCGTCAGGCGGCTCTACGTCCCGAACCTCACGAACGATGAAATCGGTACGCTCGGCGAATACATACTGGCGGTAGCACGCTACGTCGGCACAGAGGTCGTTACGGTCTCCGAAACCGAAACTTTCACCGCGGGAAGCGAGAGGCTTACGGTTACTCTCTATCCTCCGCTCGGACAAATCGGCGCGACAAACGAGCGCGGAGTGGCAATCTGTCTGTCGTTCCGTTTAGACAACGGAAGCGACTTCGACAGCTTTATCGCGGGAGATATGGATTCCGAAACGGAGCTTCGACTGCTTTACTACGCGGATTTGCCCGATATTGAGCTGCTCTTCGCGGCTCACCACGGTTCGAAGTATTCCGGCAGCGATAGATTTCTCCGCGCTGTAAAACCGGAACTCGCGATAATCTCAGTCGGCGCGTACAATCACTTCGGGCATCCAACGCCCGAAGCTATGGAGCGTCTGACACTCGCGGGCGCGGCAATCTACCGCACCGATACTAACGGCACGGTCGAAGTAACCGCCAGCGCGGCAAGTTAGCGCAGCTTTTCACGAGATATCAGCAAGTTCGAGATATTTATAGCCGTTGTTCGCTATATGCTCCTTACGTCCCGAGAGATTGTCGCCGAGCAATAGGTCAAAGGTGTCGGCAGTCTCGCGGACATCGGTCGGACGCACTCTAATCAGCTTGCGGGTAGCGGGATTCATAGTCGTAAGCGCCATCATTTCGGGGTCGTTCTCGCCTAACCCTTTTGAGCGGTTGATTGTAAGCTTCGCGCTGCCGAGCTTTTCCGCAATCTTGTTCTTTTCGGCGTCTGTATAGGCGAAAAGCGTCTTTTTACCGGCGATTATCTCATACAGCGGCGATTCGGCTATATAGACGTAGCCTTTTTCAATCAGCGTCGGCGTAAGACGATAAAGCATTGTGAGTATCAGCGTCCTAATCTGATAACCGTCGTAGTCGGCGTCGGTACAAATAATAACCTTATTCCAGCGTAGGTTCGAAAGCTCAAATGCCGAGAGGTCAGCCGCTCCGTGCTTTCCGCGGACTTCAACCCCGCAGCCCAATACACGGCATAGGTCAGTAATGATGTCGCTCTTGAAAATCTTGTCGTAGTCAGCTTTGAGACAATTGAGAATCTTGCCGCGGACGGGCATTATCCCCTGGAATTCGGCATCGCGGCTTAGCTTGCAGCTTCCCAGCGCGGAATCGCCCTCAACGATATAGAGTTCCCGGCGGTCAGTGTCCTTAGTTCTGCAATCCACAAACTTCTGCACGCGGTTAGCGATGTCGAGATTGCCGGAGAGCTTCTTTTTGAGGTTCAGGCGCGTCTTTTCGGCGGTCTCGCGGCTTCGCTTATTGATGAGGACTTGCTCGGCTATACGGTCAGCCTCCGCGCTGTTCTCTATGAAGTAGACTTCGAGCTTCGACTTGAAGAACTCCGTCATAGCCTCCTGAATAAACTTATTGTTGATAGATTTCTTAGTCTGGTTCTCGTAGCTCGTCATTGTCGAGAAGCAGTTAGTCACAAGTATCAAACAGTCCTGAATATCCGGGAACGTAATCTTGCTTTCAGCTTTTGTATATTTCCCCTTGTTCTTAATCAGCGTGTCAATAGCGCTCACAAACGCCGACTTAGCGGCTTTCTCCGGCGCTCCTCCGTGTTCCAGCCACGAGGAATTGTGGTAGTATTCAATAACGCTGTTGCTGTTAGAGAAGCAAAACGCAGCCGAGAGCTTAACTTTATACTCCGGCTTGTCGGGACGGTCGCGCCCTTTACGCTCACTTTCGATGAACTGGATTTCCGTAAGAGCTTCGTCATTCGAGAGTTCCGCAACGTAGTCCGAGATTCCGTTAGGATAGACAAACGTGCTTTCCTCAAACTCCCCCGCGGACGTTTCATTCCGCAGCAGAAAGCTTATACCGGAGTTGACGACAGCCTGCTTTTTGAGCGTTTCCGTAAAGTAATCGAGCGGAACGCGGATATCCGTAAATACGTCGATGTCCGGCTTCCAGTGTATGCGCGTACCTGTTTTCAGCTTAGCGCCTTTCTTCGGCGGCGCAAGCTCCTCACGTTTGAGACCGCCGATGTTTTCGCCTTTCTCAAACCTAAGCGTAAAGCGCGCATTGTCGCGTAATACTTCGACATTCATATATTCCGAAGCGTATTGAGTAGCGCAGGAGCCGAGACCATTCAGCCCAAGCGAATACTCGTAGTTTTCGCCGCTGTTGTTGTCGTACTTCCCTCCGGCGTATAACTCGCAGAATACCAGCTCCCAGTTGAAACGCTGCTCACTCTCGTTCCAATCAAGCGGACAGCCGCGCCCGAAATCCTCCACCTGAAACGAGCCGTCGAGATAGCGCGTTGTGACTATCCGCTCCCCATAGCCTTCGCGTGCTTCGTCAATAGCGTTCGAGAGAATCTCGAATACGGCGTGCTGACAACCCTCTAAGCCGTCCGAGCCGAATATTACCCCGGGACGTTTGCGAACCCTGTCCGCGCCTTTGAGCTGCGAAATTGAATCGTTATCGTAAACCTGTTTTTTCATTCTAACCTCATAAAAAAGCGGTCTGCCGACCGCGCCGACTGTTTTCCATTAAATATGCAGCACCAATCGCGCTATCTCGAAGTATAGCAGAAGCGCTCCCGCGTCTACCAATGTCGTTATCAGCGGAGCAGCCATTATCGCCGGGTCGAGTTTACAGACCTTAGCGATTATCGGCAGCGCGCTCCCCACCACTTTCGCCATTATTACAGTCGCAACGAGCGCGATTGACACTACGAACGCTATTGACGTCTGCCCGGGGTACACCAGCAGCACCCGAACAAAATTCACCGCGGCGAGTGCCGCGCCGCAGAGTAAGCTCACCCGCAATTCTTTCCAAACCACCAGCAGTATGTCCCGCGGTTCTATCTCTCCCACTGCCATTCCGCGGATTATCAGCGTAGACGACTGACAACCGGCGTTACCGCCCGTATCGGTCAGCATAGGCATCAGCGCAACCAACAGCGGCACCATCGCAAACGCCGCTTCGTAGTGCATCAGTATGCTCCCGCTCAACGTCGCCGAAATCATCAGCAGCATCAGCCACATTACGCGATTCCGCGCAAGCGAAAACACGCCCGTTCGCAGATAGGGCTTTTCCGACGGCTTCATCGCTGCCATTAGCTCGAAATCCTCCGTCGCTTCCTGCTCTATTACGTGGAGTACGTCGTCTACCGTGACTATCCCGACCAGTCTGCGTTCGCTATCGGTTATCGGCACCGCCAGCAGGTCGTACTTCGAGCAAAGCTCACTCACGAACTCGCGGTCGTCAGTAGTCGTCGCCGAAATCAGGTTAACGTGCATAATGTCACGCAGCGTCGCTTCGTAGTCCGAGAGCATTAGGTCACGCGCGTTCACAACTCCCTGCAAAATCCGGTTCGCGTCTATCACGTAGCAGGTGTAAATCGTTTCCTTATCCTCGCCGATTTTGCGGATATGGTCAAACGCTTGCCGAACCGTCATTCCCGCTTTCAAATCTACGAATTCGTCGGTCATTATGCTCCCCGCCGAATCCTCGGGGTATTGCAGAAACCTATTGATTAGCTCACGGGTCTCGGGATTTGCCGCCGCCAGCACCCGCTTAACCAAATTCGCGGGAAGCTCCTCGAGCATATCGACAGTATCGTCTACAAATAGCTCGTTATTTATCAAGTCCGCAATCTCGTGGTCGGTGATTGAGCCTATCAGCGACTCCCGAGCTTCGCCGTCCAAATACGCGAACGTGTCCGCGGCCTTATCTTTCGGTATAATCCGGAAGATGAGCGCAAGCTGCATTTTCTCCAACTCCTCGCTCAAAAACTCCGCTATATCAGCCGGATTCAGCTGCGCGAACGCTATCCGCAGCGCCGTGAAGCGCCTTTCGCGCACCATCGTCTGCAATTCGTCGGTATTATACATTAGCTCACCCCCTCGTACCCGGTAAGCTCCATTATAACACACAACGCCGCGATTGTCAATCGAAAAAGAGGGGAGCGGACGTTAAGCCCGCTCCTCATCTATTATCAGTCCTCTTTGCGTTTTTTCAGCGCTGCGCCGGCTGCCAACGCGGCAGTCAGGAGCAATCCGCCGAATACGAACGGTACCGCGGAGTCGCCGGTCTTAGGCGGCGGGGGCGGAGCTTCCGGCTCCGTCGGAGCAAGCGGTACTTCCTCTTCAAACTCGAAGTCGGGTTCAGGTTCGAACTCCGCGAGTGGGATTATCTCTTCAAACTCCCAGAGTTCCTCTTCTTCGTTCCATTTCCATTCGCCGAGCGGTACTCCGTCCTCGTCGAACTCTATCCAACCGTCTTCACTTTCCTCGAGGTAGTTGCCCGGAGCCATAGGAACGGGCGGCTCGGGGATTTCAAACACCGGTTCCGGAGTAGGCTCGGGCGTAGGCTCC
>JAISLB010000129.1 GCA_031260685.1 Oscillospiraceae bacterium
CCCCCGCAAAGGGTAAGCCGTCGATATAGCTGTGGAGATACATAAAGCCTCCGCACTCGGCTACCGTCGGTAAACCGCTCCGAACCGCCTTGCGTATATTGCGCAGCAGCTTAGTATTAGCCGACAGCTCATTGAGGTACAGCTCCGGATAGCCTCCGCAAAGGTACAGCCCGGAGCAATTATCCGGTAAATCGCCGTCCGAGAGCGGCGAGAAGCGTACAAGCTCCGCGCCTTGCCGTTTGAGCGCGTCCATTCCGTCGTCATAGCGGAAGCAGAACGCGGCGTCGTCGGCAACAGCGATTCTGACGCGGTACTTAACGCGGCGCTCCGGCGGATAATCCTCAACGTCGGGCGCGGAATCAGCAATCAGCAAAAGTTCGCCGATGTCGATGTTCTGTATCGCGGCTTTCGCCAAAAGATTGAGCTTTTGGCTTAGATTCTCGATTTCCCCGGCTGCAATCAGCCCGAGGTGACGGCTCCCGATTGCAGCGCCGTCAACGCGCGGAAGAGTGCCGAGGACGCGGACTCCCGTTTCGCGCTCGATTATCCCGCGGTAGTAGTTAACGTCGGTCTCGCCGTTGAGAATAACCGCCTTGACGGTATTACGCCGATAGTTGAGAAAACCCTCCACGAGCGCCGCCGCCGAGAGCGACATTCCTCCCGGGTTAACGACGAGAACCGCCGGAGTGTCCGTGAGCTTCGCAACGTCATTAGCCGAACATTCGTCCGACCTAAGCGAAATCCCGTCGTATAAGCCCATTACGCCCTCGATTACGGCGATGTCGGCTCCCGCGCAGTTCCGCGCAAGCTGCTTGCGCACGCTGCTCCGCCCGGAAAGGAACGCGTCGAGATTTCGCGAGGGAATACCGATAACGCTCTTGTGAAACATCGGGTCGATGTAATCCGGCCCGCACTTGAACGCCGCGGCTCTCAGCCCGCGCCGCGTGAAAGCCCGGAGCAGCGCGCAGCTCACAGTGGTCTTTCCCGAGCCGCTGTGCGTCCCGGCTATCAGTATCCGCGGCAGTTTCATATCATTTCCTCCAAATCTTCGGCTAACTAAGGTTCAGGCGGAGTCTGCTTCCGCGGCTTTTTGCTTCCGGGGCGTAAAGCATTCGCGGGTAACAAAACGACCCCGGCTGTACAAAATTGTACCGCCGCGGCCGATTTTCCGCAAACTTACACTAACCCAAGCCCGAAGTTCCCCCGGGCGAGTGTGTTGAAAATTCAAAGCCGTTCTCCTGACTAATGCGTTTGCCGAGTTTTTTTTATATTTTCAGCTGATAACCCTCTGCCTTCCCTTCAGTGACCGGCTTTCGCCGACGAGAGTTACCGCGCAATTACAGTGCCGGTAGCGTACGGGACTTCCACCCGTTTCTCAGATTCTCCGCGTACAGCTTTTCTACTGTATCATACTATAAATATCAGCCGCTGCGCCTATTGATTAAATCACCCCGGCACTGATTCTATCATCTTTGCGGCTTTTACGTCACTCTTTGCGCTGTACGCGGCACTTTGAACATTAAATTGTCGAATTCCGTCGATTTGAGAGTGGTTTCAGTATAGCATAACGAAATAATTAAGTCAATAGCCAAAGATTGGAAGAAATGGGGGTTAAATATGTGCGAAACTGTCTATACAGCCTAACTTCACAGCTTCCGCGTATTCAAAGCGCGGAACGAGTTCAATACAGCCAGCACCATAACTCCTACGTCCGCGAAGACAGCCATCCACATATCGGTTATCCCGAACGCGCTAAGTACTAACACCGCCGCCTTAATCCCAAGCGCGAAGCGTATGTTCTGGCTTGCAATCCCGAGCGTTTTTTTCGAGATTCTTATCGCGGAGACTATCTTTGACGGTTCGTCAGTCATAATCACGATGTCGGCGGCTTCGATAGCAGCGTCGGAGCCGAGAGCGCCCATAGCGATACCGATGTCGGAGCGGGCAAGCACGGGAGCGTCGTTAATTCCGTCTCCCGCGAAAACGAGCTTTCCGCGCTCCCCGGCTAAGAGTTCCTCGAGCTTTGCGACTTTGCCGTCCGGCAGAAGCTCCGTGTAGACGCTGCTGATACCGAGTTCGCCCGCGACTTTTTCTCCCGCCGCCCGGCTGTCGCCCGTGAGCATAACGATTCGCATACCCATAGCTTTGAGCCGTCCGACGGCTGCCGCCGAATCGGGCTTTACCTCGTCCGCAATAACGATATAACCCGCATATTCTCCGTCAATAGCGCAGTGAACAACTGTTCCGTCAGGCTCATAGGTTCCGCAGTCTACGCCGATATTGCGCATAAGTTTAGCGTTACCCGCGTAGACTTTTCTGCCGCGTACCAGCGCGGAAACTCCCTGACCCGCAAGTTCTTCAACCTCCGTAACGTCCGCGGCGTCCGGCTCACGTCCGAAGGCGGCTTTGAGCGATTGCGAAATCGGATGATTTGAGTAACATTCGGCGTGTGCGGTAAAGTCCAGCAGCTCGCTGTCGGAGATTCCCGCGGGGCGGATTTCCCGAACTTTGAACACGCCCTTAGTGAGCGTCCCAGTCTTATCGAATACTATGGTATCGGCTTTCGCGAGAGCCTCGAGATAGTTGCTGCCTTTTATGAGTATGCCGCTTCTCGACGCTCCGCCGATTCCTCCGAAGAAACTAAGCGGAATCGAAACTACAAGCGCACAGGGGCAGGAAACCACGAGAAAGGTCAAGGCGCGGAGTACCCAAACTCCCCAATCGCCGGTAATCAGCGACGGCACAATCGCTAAGAGCGCGGCAGCTCCGACGACTATCGGCGTGTAAACCCTCGCGAACTTCGTTATAAAATTCTCCGAGTTGGACTTTTTGCCGCTTGCGTTTTCCACTAAGTCGAGGATTTTCGAAACCGTGGATTCTCCGAACTCCTTTTGAGCCTCGATAGTGAGAACTCCGCTGATATTGATACAGCCGGAGAGAGCTTCGGAGCCGCGTACCAGCTCCCTCGGGAGCGATTCCCCCGTAAGCGCTTTGCAGTCAACAGCGGAGGTTCCGGAGCGTACTACGCCGTCGAGCGGAATCCGCTCACCGGGGCGAACTTCGATAATGTCCCCCGGGTGAACGTCGTTCGGGTCAACTTTCTCCGTTGTACCGTCCTCGCGGAGAATTACCGCATAATCGGGGCGAATATCCATAAGCTCCGCGATTGACCTGCGCGACTTATCCACGGCGTAGCTCTGGAACAGTTCGCCCACTTGGTAGAACAGCATTACCGCCGCGCCCTCGGGATATTCTCCCGCTATGAACGCGCCGATAGTCGCTATCGACATTAGGAAATTCTCGTCAAAAACCTCTCCGCGGAAAATATTGCGCAGCGCGAGAAGCAATATCTCAAGCCCCGTAACCGCGTAAGCCGCTAAAAACGCGGCAAACCTAAACCAACGGGCTTCGGCGGGAATAAGCAGTCCCGCGGTGAAAATAACCGCCGAAATGATGATACGTATCAAACGTTTTTTCATAGTCACAACCCCCAAGATTTGTCAATTGAGTCAACATTCAATTATTGCGGCGGACAAAAAGCGCGTTACGCGCTCCCGTCCGAACCTCCGACGCTGCTGTTATTTGAATACAACGCCGGGTTCGTGCTTTAATACTATCTTTTGCGCCTTAGTAACGATTTCGTCAACATCGGCGTCAAGAGCGGTTTCGAAAACGAGCTTAGTCGTCATAAAATTTACGTTGGCGTCAATAACGCCTTTCAGCGCGCTAATCTCGCGCTCGATTTTAGCCGCGCAGTTAGCGCAGCACAAACCGTCCAGTTTGTAAGATTTTTTCATAACAATCTCCTTTTGTCAGTGGTCAACGGTTAGTGGTTAGTGGTCAGTAGGACGAGGGTTGCGGTCTGCCGCCTGCAAGTCTGCTCACTGCTCACTGCTCACTGCTCACTGACCACTGACCACTGACCACTGACCACTGCAAACCACTGACCACTGCTGTTCATTCGGCAATATGTGTCAGGCTTTGCTCCAAAATTGTATTGACGTGTCCGTCGGCAAGGGTATAATATACTACTTTGCCCTCCTTTCGGAATTTTACTAAATTGGCAAGTTTCAAAGTACGCAGCTGGTGCGATATAGCGGACTTCGTCATATTCAGCAAGACCGCAAGGTCACATACGCAAAGTTCGCTGACGCTTAGCGCCCAAAGAATCCGCACCCTCGTGGGGTCTCCTACGGCTTTAAGAAAGTCCGATACCGACACGATTACATCGTCCGGAAGCATTTTCGCTCTTACCGCGATAACTACGTCCTCGTGAATACTGTCGCAGTCGCATACATCACCCCGTATTGACATAGTTTAGCACCTCCCAATGATTATATGTGAGCAATCACTCAACCATACTTATATTATAGTTGAACGCACACTCATTTGTCAAGCGCTTTCGCAAACTTTTTTCGCCTTTTCAAAGTTTTGTAGATTTGCACAACTTTGCGCTGCCATTTTCCGCTTTGCTGTATGTCAGCACAAAGCGTCAGCGCGGACTTCTGCGGCATAGACTGATGTACCGCAATAGAAAGGGAGGTTTATTAACGATGAAAGCTGCTGACTTTACCGCTATCGCGGCTAATATCGCGGAAAAATACAAAACGCTCTACGTTATGGGCTGCTTCGGCGCACCTCTCAACGCAGCCAACAAGCAGCGTTACAAAGAGCAGTACGAATACAACCGCCGTCCGGAGCGTGCCGCAATGATAGACGCGGCAAGCGCGGACACGTTCGGCTTTGACTGTATTTGCTTTATAAAGGCAATACTCTGGGGCTGGAACGGCGACACGTCCAAAATCTACGGCGGAGCGGTCTACGCCTCAAACGGAGTGCCGGACATCGGTACCAACGAAATAATCAAAGTGTGCCGCAACGTCAGCGCGGACTTCCGAGGTATAAAACCCGGCGAAGTCGTCTGGCTCGACGGTCACATCGGTATCTACGCCGGAAACGGACTGGCTGTCGAGAGCAGCCCGGCTTTTGCCAACCGCACGCAGTTCACAACCCTCGGGAACCTCTCGGCGAGCCCGATTGGCGGCTACCCGGTACGGAGCTGGACGACTCACGGGGAACTTCCCTACGTGGATTACAGCGCGGAACCCGCGGAACCGCCCTCCGCGGGATTCGACCTGCCGGACGCTTGGGCGCGGGGAGCGTACAGCCGTCTCACCGCCCTCGGAATTGTCGCCGGTAACGAGAGCGGCGACCCTATGGCTCACAAAGCGCTCACGCGGCAGGAAGCTTTCGTAATGCTCGATAAGCTGTACAGCCAATTGAAAGGCTGAACGCCTGAACGCGTTAGGCGCTCCGGACGGAGCCGCGAAGCTCCGTCCGGAGTACCGTTCCGCGCCAAATTCCCAATAATTGTAAAATTGTAAGCATTCCTATGCCCCAAATGGTACAGTTTGGAAAAATTTTTCGATTATTTGTAAAAAGTTGTTGAAAAATAACACTATACGTGGTATAATGTTAGTGGATATATTGCCGTTGACTTAAATTATCCATTGTGGGAGTTGGCTGATTTGAATATAAACAAAATTTCCCGCGCTAAACTTATAAGAGCCGTGAGCTTGTTGCTGACCGCGGCGTTTGTTGCTGCGCTGCTCGGCGGCTGCGCGGATTTTTCGCTTACTACGGCTCCGCCCTCCTCCGAACCTCCCGTCTATACGACTTACATCGACATCTCGGGGGTTACTCCGGAGGAAGTACGCGCAATCGAAACCCTGCGCCTGAATCACGACACTCTTATCTACGGTACGCTGTATACGACGGAAGCGTTCTACGACTTTAACGGCGATTTAGACGGCTATTCGATGATGTTCTGCCAATGGCTGTCGGAGCTGTTCGGAATAAATATCGAGCCGCGTATGTACGAATGGGGAGACCTAATCGACGGTCTCGAATCCCAAGAGATAGCCTTCACGGGGGAGCTTACAGCCACAGAGGAACGCCGTAAAACTTACTTTATGACAGACGCAATCTCCGAGCGCGCCACAAAATATATACGCATTATCGGCAGCGAGACATTTCCGGACATCATCAAAAAACGTCCCCCGAGATACGCTGTTCTCGAGGGTTCCACTATGCTCGACCTCATCAGCCCCTATCTTGACCCGCCTTACGAAACTTACTTCGTTACCACTTATGAGGACGCTCACGAGCTTCTCGCGAGTAACAAAATTGACGCTTTCATTGACGAAGGAGTTTCCGAAGCAGCTTTCGACCAATACGGCGATGTATACGCCGAGGAATTCTTCCCGCTCATTTACGCGCCGGTGTCGTTCACCACTCAAAACCCCGCTTTCGCGCCGATTATCTCCGTAGTGCAGAAAGCGCTTCGCAACGGAGCAATGCGCCACCTGATTGAGCTTTACAACGCGGGTCAGCAGAAATACTTAACAAATAAGCTATTCCTCCAGCTCACTCCCGCCGAAAGAACGTTCATCTCAAATCTGACCGCCGCGGGACAGCCGATTCTCTACGCCGCTGAATACGATAATTACCCCGTAAGCTTCTATAACACGGAGGAGGGACAATGGCAGGGAATTGCGCTCGACGTAATGAACGAAATCGCCGAATTCACGGGGCTTACGTTCGAGAAACCTTACAGCGACCTGAAACCGTGGCCGGAGCTGCTCCAAATGCTCAAAGACGGCGATGTGGCAATGGTCTCGGAGCTTATACCCTCCCGGGAGCGCGAGGGCTACTTCCTATGGGCTGATACGCCTTTTCAGCAGGATCACTACGCGCTATTGTCCAAAACGGAATTCCGCGATTTGGACTTTAACGAAATAATGTATGAGGAAATCGGCTTAATCGAGGACACAGCCTATGCCGAGATGTTTTTATCGTGGTTTCCGGATCACCCGAATACCATTATGTTCCCAAGTACGGACGCGGCACTTGCGGCTCTCGAACGCGGCGACGTCGACCTCATTATGGCTACTAACAACCTCCTAATCAGCGAAACCAACTACCACGAGAAGCCCGGCTACAAAGCTAACATCGTATTCGACCGCGCTTACGAATCTATCTACGGCTTCAACATCAACGAGACGGAGCTTGCGTCCATAATGGGCAAGGCGCTGCACCTGATTGACACTAACGCTATTGCCGACCGCTGGATGCGGAAAACTTTCGACTACCGCGATAAAATGCTCCGCACCCAACGACCGCTGTTAATCGGCGGCTCCGCGCTGCTGCTCTTTGTGCTGATACTACTGTTCATACTATTCGAGCGAAACCGGCAGGAGGGGAAACGGCTCGAACAAATGGTCGGGCTCAAAACCCGTGAGCTGGAGCTCCAGACGGAAGCCGCGCAAGTCGCTTCACGCGCTAAGAGCGACTTCCTCGCGAATATGTCGCACGAAATCCGAACCCCTATGAACGCGATTATCGGTATGACCTCTATCGGAAAAGGCGCTAAGGACATTCCGAAGAAAGACTACGCCTTTGACCGTATTGAGAGCGCGTCCACACATCTGCTCGGGGTTATCAACGATATTCTCGATATGTCTAAAATCGAAGCCGGAAAGCTCGAGCTGTCCTACGCCGAATTCAACTTTGAGAAAATGCTCCAAAAAGTGGTAATCGTCAATAACTTCCGTATAGAGGAAAAACATCAGGAATTCTCGGTTCATATCGACAAGAACATTCCGGGCTTCCTCATCGGCGACGACCAGCGGCTTACGCAGGTTATAACGAATCTGCTGTCAAACGCCGTCAAGTTCACTCCGGACTACGGTGTTATACGCTTAGACACTCATCTGATAAGCAAGGACAGCGATACGTACACAATCGAAATCTCCGTCCGCGACTCCGGTATCGGTATCAGCTTACAACAGCAGCAGCGGCTTTTCAACTCGTTTCAGCAGGCTGAAAGCAGTACCTCGCGGAAATTCGGCGGAACGGGTCTCGGGCTTGCCATTTCGAAGCAAATCGTTGAGATGATGAACGGGCGAATCTGGATAGAGTCCGAACTGGGGAGAGGCTCAACCTTCGCGTTTACTATCGAGGCAAAACGCGGTAAGTCCGAGCAGGAAGTCCGAAGGCTCGAGGGCGTTAACTGGGATAACGTACGAATCCTTACGGTTGACCCGGACAGCGAAATTCTCGAATACTTCACGGAAACTGCTAAGCGGCTCGGGATAGTTTGCGACAACGTTCCGGACGGCGGACAGGCGCTCGAAATCGTCAGCAGCGGCAAAATCTACGACATATATTTCATCGCCAGCCAAATCTCCGGCGTTGAACCTCTCGAACTTGCCCGCGAAATCCATAAATCCAACACCGACAAGTCCATTGTGTACATAGCCTCCGTCGCTGAAATGGATAAGAACGAGGAGGACGCTATGGCGGCGGGAGTTGACGGCTTCCTCACTAAGCCGCTTTTCCCCTCGGATATTATGAACCTTATCAACGAAATCCTCAGCTCCGAAACTCTCCGCGCCTCCGAAGCCAAAAACGCTGATAAAGCCTTAGTTTTCCCCGGGCGGAAGCTGCTTCTCGCGGAGGACGTCGAAATCAACCGCGAAATCGTTCTCGCCCTGCTCGAATCCACCCAAATCGAAATCGACTGCGCGGAGAACGGCGCAAAGGCAGTCGAACTGTTCTCCGATTCTCCCGGGAAGTACGATATGATTTTTATGGACGTGCAAATGCCCGAAATGGACGGTTACGAAGCTACGCGCAGAATCCGCACTATCGACGACCCCAAAGCCCGCGCGATTCCGATAGTCGCTATGACCGCCAACGTTTTCCGCGAGGACATCGACAACTGTCTCGCGGCGGGTATGAACGACCACGTCGGCAAACCGCTTAACCTGGACGAAGTAATGGACAAGCTCCGGCAATATTTGGTTTAGAACAGTCCCGAAACAGCACAACAGCCGCGGCTTCGTAAGCCGCGGCTGTTGTCGTCAGTTTCTATACGCGCTTCTTTTGTACGCGCCCTACTTTTTCGAGATGAGCCAGGCAGCTCCGTATGCAGCTTGCGCAGACTACCGCGGGTCCGTAGGTAAAGTCGTACGCGCTCTTGGTGTACGTAACGTTCTTTTCGAGGTAGTCAACAATTTCGGCGTCGGGAGGACGTGCGGTTCCGTCCGCACAGGTGGTCGCCGTACCGTCCACGATATTCTTCGAATACGCGAGAACCTCAGCGGGCGTAAACGGACTTACACCGCCGTAATGTCCGACTGTACACTTCCCGGTATCAATGGCGCAGCGCTTGATACTCGTCACTCCCGTAACCTCAACGTTGTCGAATTCAGCCGCGGAGAGAGCTTTCGCGGGGCATTTCCGTACGCACTCCAGGCAGCCGTCGCACAAAGGTTCCGTGATAATCGGGTCCGGCTCGAGCGGAGCGTCCGTAACGATGAAGTACACGCGCTGCGACGGTCCGAACTGCGGAGTGAGCAGCAGCCGGTTGTGACCGATTTGTCCCACGCCGCAAAGTACCGCGCCGATACGGAAGTTGAACAGAATGTCGGGCTTCGGCTTCTCCGTTCCGTCCTCGCGAAGCGCTGCGCGACCCGTGTTGTACTTTCCGCCGCCGAAACGGTTCGCGTGGTACATCACGGTAGCCGCTTCATAGCCGTAGTCCTCGATAAAACTCGCGGCTTTGCGCTGAACAGTCGGCGCGATGATGTTATTCAAATCCGCGAACCCCGTAAGAGTGTACGAACTGAAATACGTACCTTCCTCAACGCCCCTGTGCGAACCGCGGTGAATACGGAAGCCGATACAGATAACGGACTTCGCGCCGGGCATAATAGCCCGCGGGTCATTCTCCGCGGGTGCGCTGTCCCAGCGTTCTATGGAGCCTACGCCGAGGAGGTCCGCTCCCCAATCCTTAGCGGCTTCTTTGAGCAATGCTGACGTTAGCATAATGTGTGTCCCTTTCCTTGTTATAGCCGTTTTGGGCTGTCTTTACCGAGCCCTGAAGACTCGATAAAGACAGTGCTAACCAATGTCATCTAACCTCGCAGCCGTAACAATTGTCAAACGTTACAGCTACAACTACAGAGCGGCGGTTTTGCACCACCGCCCCGTTTCGCGCTGTAAAGTTCTTAGAATTTGTGGTAGCCGCGCTCTAACAGCGCCGCGGTGTCTGTATCGGCTTTGAGTACGCCGATTTTCTGCTTTTGCTCGAGAGTCGTCTGCAGCGAGTCGTAACCGCCGTCTACGGAAGCGTGGAAGCCGTAAGTCGCGAGAAGCGTTCCGTTGAATTCGGCGTCTCCCGCTACGAATTCGTTATCGACTTGGAGAGCGGCTGTTTCGGCAGGGTTAGCCGCAATCCACTCCGCGGCTTTGAGAATCGCGTTTGTGTATTTCTCCGCAAGCCCCGGGTGGTCAGCGATAAACTTATCGGTTACAAAGGTAGCGCAGCAGAATTCGCCCGCGAACAGTGCGCTCTCGGCTGTATCTACGAGAACTTTGAAACCATTGTCGCGGACGGCGATTGAGACCGCCGGGTCCATAGCTGCGTACGCCGCAATCTCACCGCCGGAGAGAGCCGCGGGAAGCGCGTCGGCTGAATAAACCTGTATGGCTTCCGTAATCTCGTCAAGCGAGAAGCCCGCGTCAAAGAGTACGCGGCGCGTGATAACCGCCGGAGAATCCGCTAAGTCGGCTACTCCGATGATTTTGCCTTTGAGGTCCGCTACTGATTCTACGCCGGTTCCGTCGGCGGTAACAATCTTGATACAGCCGCTGTGGATTCCGGCAGTGAGCTTGATTCCAAGCCCGTTTTCGAGCGGCTGCGCGAACTTACCGATAAGCCCGAAACCCGCGTCTACCGCGTTAGTACCGGCTCCCTCGAGAGTTGCCGCGGTATTCATCGGTACCGCCTCGTAGCTTAGTCCCTCCGCCTCGAACAGTCCGCGCTTGATAGCGACGTGGAGCGGAGCGTGGCATAGAGCCGTGCCGTAGGCGATTTTCACAACGTAAGTGTCAGCAGGTGCCGCAGCTTCGGGATTTGCGTCGGGGGAAGCTTCGGACGAGGTTCCGGGAGTTGCGTCCGCCGTGCCGGTTCCGGACGTACCGTTGTCGGTTGAGTCGCTTTTGCCGCAGCCCGCGAACACAGCTGCAAGCAGCATAAACGCGAGAATGAGCGAGAGTATACGGGCGGCGCGGGGAGTTGGTTTTTGCATTTTGGTTTTTCCTCCATAAAGTGTGGTTGTTGAACCCGTTTTGCCGTTTCCGGCGCAAGCGGGTTCTATAAATAATAGTCAGGAGTTTGACGTATACCGCCAAACTGAAGAATATCCAGGATTTTAGCGCGGAGCAGCGAAAAATCGCCGTCACTGCGGGCGCGGGGACGTGCAAGCGTTATCGGGATTATCTCCTGAATCCGCCCGGGACGCGCTGACAATACGACCACTCGGTCGCTCATATATACCGCTTCGTCAACATCGTGCGTAACCATTATCATCGTAGTTTCGCGTGCCTGCCAAATTCTAAGTATTTCGTCCTGTATGTTCATTCGCGTAAAGGCGTCGAGAGCTCCGAGCGGTTCGTCAAGCATCATAACTTTCGGGTGAGCCGCGAGAGCGCGCGCTAATGAAGCACGCTGGCACATTCCGCCTGAAAGCTCGTGCGGAAAGACTTTTTCGAAGCCTTTCAAGCCTACGAGTTCTATCCAGTCCTCTACGTCGCTTGTGATTTGCGCTTTGACCTCTTTCGGAGTGAGCTTTCCGCCGCGGAGTGTCGCGAGACGCTCTGTCGGTTGATTTTTCAGTCCGAAAGCAATATTCTGCCGGACGTTGAGCCACGGAAACAGCGTATGGTCCTGAAACGCGAAACCTCTATCCGGCGAAGGACCCGTGACCGGTTCATCGTCTGTACGTACGTCCCCGCTGTCAGGCTCCGTCAGTCCCGCGATAATTCGCAGCAGCGTGGACTTTCCGCAGCCCGAAGCTCCGATAAAGGTTACGAACTCCCCGGGGGCGATATCGAGGTTGATGTTGTCAAGCGCGTGTACAAGCTCCGAGCTTTCGCGCTTGAACGTTTTTGACACCCCGCGCAGCGTTACTCCGCCTACCATTTGATGACCCCCTTCTGCCAGCCGAGGAACTTGTCGCGAACCTTGAACAAGCCCGTCACAAGCAGGAAGAACACACAGGCGACAACTATCAGACCGGCGTATACATTAGAATACGACAGCATTTCGCGCTCCCAGTTAACGTACCAGCCTAGTCCGTACTTCGCGCCTATCAGCTCCGCGGTAATGAGCGTTATGAACGACGAACACGCGCCGTTGAAAAGCCCGAGGAAAATGTGCGGCATACTCGCGGGACCCCCGAGTTTAACAACCCGCGCAAAACGTCC
>JAISLB010000172.1 GCA_031260685.1 Oscillospiraceae bacterium
ATCTGGAACGGTATGACCGTGAACGATGAGCGCAAAGCGTCTATGACGCTGTCGTTCCCGTATCTTAACAATGAGCAGGTCGTCCTCACCTTGAAAAACGCCGACTTCTACGACCTTGACGACCTCGAAGGCAAGAAGCTCGCGTACCAGTCGGGTTCCTCGGCTGAAGACGCGCTCGACGATAACCCGAGTTTCAAGGCTTCGCTCGCCGAGGTTATCACACACGCCGACAATCTGACGGCAATTCTCGAGGTTGAGCAAGGCTCGGTGGACGGACTGCTGCTCGACAGTATTGTCGCTAAGGACTACATAAAGAAGAACGACCCGAACGGCGAAAAGTGGAAAATCCTCGGTGAATCCCTCGCGAAAGAGGAATACGCTATCGGATTCCGCAAAGCCGATGTGTCTCTCGCGATGAGAGTGGACGCAATTCTCGTAGAGATGAAAGCCGACGGAAAGCTCGGCGAAATCTCAACCGAATGGTTTGGCGAGGACATCACTACCGTAGTAGCCAATTAGCAAATGAATAACATCAACCTCGGCTTGTTGCTGCCGCAAATGATACGCGGTATGGGCGGGACGCTGTCGGTCTTTGGCTTGACGGCGCTTCTCGCCTTGCCGCTCGGACTGTTGGCAGCCGCGGGGCGAATGAGCAAGCTCCGCGTGATTAGCTATCCCGTAAGGGCGTACCTGCTTATTATGCGCGGTACGCCGCTTATGCTGCAGCTGTTTTTCTTTTACTTCGGTCCGTACTATATTTTCGGGATTAGAGGCGCTAATCGCTTTGTGATGTGCATTGTCGCTTTCGTACTGAACTATGCCGCGTACTTCGCTGAAATCTACCGCGGGGGTTTATCGAGCATCCCCGAGGGACAGTACGAAGCCGCGGCTGCGCTGGGCTTTACAAAGCGTCAGACTTTCTTTAAGATTATCCTGCCGCAGGTTATCAAGAGAATCACTCCGCCTATGGGCAGCGAGTTTATGAGCCTTGTCAAGGACACGTCACTCGCGCGAGTAATAGCGGTATTCGAATTATTCGAGGTTGCGAGAACCGCCGCGGACGGGGCGGGGAGCGTCGTACCTTTCATAGTTGCCGGAGTATTCTACCTTATAATGAACACAGTTGTGGAAAACGCGTTCAGACTTGCGGAAAAAAAGCTCGGGTATTATCGTTAGTTTGCCCGTAAGAGTGAACTGCTCAATTTTTCAAGAGGTGTCATATGCCGCTCGGACAACAAACTATTCTCGCAGTCTCCGGGATTGAGAAATCCTTTGGGGATAATCTTGTTCTGCGCGGGATTTCGTTCACCGTTGACAAGGGAGAGGTTGTAGCGATAATCGGACCGTCAGGCTCCGGGAAGTCTACTTTACTTCGCTGCGTCAACCAATTCGAGACTGCCGACAGCGGAACAATCACCGTTGACGGAGAAGCGCTAATCTCTAACGGTAAGTACGCCGCGCCGGAGGTTTTGCGCAGGATTCGCCTTAAAATCGGTCTGGTGTTCCAAAACTTCAACCTGTTTCCGCATTTCTCCGTCCTGCGGAACATTACAGAGGCTCCGACAAGTGTTCTGGGAATCCCCAAAGAACAGGCGGAAGCGACGGCTCTCGAACTCTTACGCAAAATGGGCTTAGCGGACAAAGCGGCAGCCTATCCATATCAGCTGAGCGGAGGTCAGCAGCAGCGCGTATCAATAGCGCGGGCTATGGCGCTCTCGCCGGAATTGCTGTTTTTCGATGAACCTACATCAGCTCTTGACCCGGAACTAACCGGTGAGGTGCTTCGCATTATACGCGCGTTAGCTGAGGAGCATATGACTATGGTTATCGTAACCCACGAAATGGAATTTGCGAAGAATGTCGCGGACCGCGTAGTCTTTATGGACAAGGGCGAAATCGTAGAACAAGGTACTCCGAACGAAGTACTCGTCAATCCGAAAACAGAACGTACACGACAATTTTTGGAGAGATATAGCACGGAGTGATTTACATAATTCCACGATTCCACATTCAAATCCACACGGGCGGGCATCGGACAATATTATATGTAATCCTAACGCCGGAAGTCTCCGAATTTTTGAGGTATAGTCCGGTTTTTGCGAGCATATATGTTAAATCAGCTTAACGCTGTGATTCTCGGGCTTTTGCCGCTTTCCCCCAAAACTACGGACCGAAGTGTTGTTAAATTATGGATATCCTGATAAAACTTTTCGTAATTTTCGCCAAAATAGGACTTTTCACGATAGGCGGCGGCTTAGCTATGCTTCCGCTTGTTCAGCAGGAACTCATAGCCGCGAACTATATGACGCTGCGTGAGACGATTGATATGCTCGCGGTGTCGCAGATGACCCCCGGACCTTTCGCCGTTAATGCCGCGACTTTCAGCGGAATGAGACTGGGCGGATTTGCGGGAGCCGCGGCAGCGACGCTGGGGGTTATACTCCCGAGCTTTGCGATTTGCCTGCTTGTCGCGAAGAAATTTTTCGCGAGTCTCGGCAAACCGCAGGTTCGAGCGGTTCTCAACGGAATCAAGCCTATCGTATTCGCGCTTATTTTCAGCGGAATGTTCGACATTTGCCGCGAAGCGTTCT
>JAISLB010000028.1 GCA_031260685.1 Oscillospiraceae bacterium
ACGACGGTGTTGTTAAGCGTCTCCTTGAAAATATCCGAAAAAAGCGATACTCCGCTGTTACCTGTGAAATCTCCGACGTCTGTAACGGGATTGCGCACCGCGGAGGGATTGACTACGCCGTTATACCAAAGATTGCCGATATTCGAGCCAAGCGAAATGCTGTCCATTGTGTTCTCCTTATTGTCAGCCTACAAATTACCACGGCGATAAGCCGCACCAGCCTAAGCGTTCGTTTTCTGATATTTAATATCTGATAACTGTTATCTAAGCTTACTTGCCTATTTCGAGGGTTTTGACCGCCATATCCTTGAATGTGTTTATAGCAGTTACGTTCGCTTCGTACGCTCTGTACGCGCTCATCATATCGAGCATTTCTTGTACTACCTCGACATTCGGCATACGTACGAAGCCGTTTTCATCGGCGTCGGGGTGCGTAGGGTTATAGTCATACTTAAATTCCGACATATCCTCGCCGGTTTCAACCACGCGAACACCGCCCTTGCCGGAAGTCCCCCTCCGGAAGAACGAAGAAAACGGATTATTCAGGTTGTTCGAGCCTTCGCGCTCCGCGAATACTACGAATTTCCGGCGGTATGGTTCTCCGTCCTCCCCGCGTGTGGTGTTGATGTTTGCCATATTCTCTGCTACCACATCCATTCGGTAACGCTCGGCGGTAAGCGCAGACGCGCTTATACTCATACTGTCCAGAAATGCCATTTTACCCTCCCTTTCTACTGCCGCTTTTTTACTGCCGCCTTGTAGGGCTGATTTACTCGCGCCCTTACGGCGCTCCTAAATCAGTGCTAACTTGTAAGTTTTCCGCCCGGTAACTTACCCTTGCAAGCTCTTGTTGTTGAATCTCTTGTCATTGAGTTACCGCTCCGGGTTACTCAATGCCTAACCGGTTATTGCCGTGCGGAGCTTGTTCAGTTCGCTGTTGAGCTGACTGACCATAGTGTTGTAGAGTATGCTGTTCTGCGCCAGTTTGACGTTTTCGTCCTCTATGTCTACGTTGTTCTCGTCGTAACGCATTGAGGTGTCCTCACGTTTGACGATATACGGCGAAAAGTCCAAACTGTAATCGTGAAAGTCGAAGTGCCGGTCACGAGTGAGCTTAGTCGCAAGTCTGTCATCCTCAATGGCGTTTATAGCATTGCGGAATACCGACTCAAACTTGACGTCACTCGCTTTGAAGCCGGGGGTTTCGACATTCGCGATATTGTTGCGGATAACGGAGTTCCGGAGCCACGCGGCTTCGATACCCTTATGTAAAAAATCGGAGGTTGAAAAAAGATTATCCCACATTGTTACACCTTCTCCCTGTTTTACTGATTATACACTTTTATTTTACTTTTGTCTAGTCCCTGTTATTGGAATTTACTCCAATATCGTCTCAATGATATATCGCGGACGCTGTTTGGTTTCGATATATGTCTTACCTACGTATTCCCCGACAATGCTCAATGCCGCGAGTATCAGCCCCGCAGCCGCCCAAACCGTCGCGATAAGCTGTCCGTTTCCGCGTAAGAAAACGCTCAGAACCCCGCAGACTGCGAACATTATCAGTCCGAAACCCCCGACGTAGCGCAGCGGTTTCACCGAGAGCGACGTTATACCGTCCGCCGCAAACGCAAGCATCTTTTTCAGCGGGTACTTGCTTTCCCCGGCGAAGCGTTCGGCGCGTTTGTAGTATACTATGTCCGATTTGTAGCCTAACATCGGGACAATTCCGCGCAGAAAGAGGTTTTTCTCGCCATATTCGTCCAGAGCGTTCAAAGCGTTCCTGCCGAGGAGCCGGAAGTCCGCGTGGTTAAAGACTATCTCGCCGCCGAGTGCAGCCGTAAGCTTATAGAAGCCCTCCGCGGTGAACTTTTTGAACCCCGTATCGGTGTCACGGGCGGAGCGAACTCCGTAAACCACTTCGCAGCCCGATTCGTACTTTGTGAGCATTTCGTAGATTGCGGTCATATCGTCCTGCAAGTCGGCGTCCATAGAAACCGTCACGTCTGCCTTGCGCGACCCCTCCGTTAATCCCGCTAACAGCGCGTTCTGATGTCCGCGGTTGCGCGAAAGCTTCACACCGGAGAAAATCGCGTCGCTCTCGTGCAATTCCGAGATAATCTGCCAAGTAGTATCACGCGAACCGTCGTCTACAAAAACCACGCGGCTCCCGGAAGTTACGCGCCCCGACTGAATCAACCCGCGCAAAAGCTCCCCGACCCGCTTCGACGTTTCCGGCAGCACTTCTTTCTCGTTATAGCAGGGGATTACGATATGTAAGCAATACATAACTCTCTCCGAATGTAAATATTTTACAGTTCAAACTTCAGGCTGATGTCAAGCGCGGCTATCGAGTGTGTCAATGCTCCCACCGAGATTACGTCAACCCCTGCCGCGGCTACTTCACGTATGTCGCGCTCTCCCATATTCCCCGAGGCTTCGGTTATGGCTCTTCCGGCAATGAGTTTGACCGCTTCCGCCATTTTCTCCGGCGGCATATTGTCGAGCATTATGATGTCAGCTTCGGCGCAAAGCGCTTCCTGAACCTGCTCTAAGGTTTCGCACTCTACCTCGATTTTCAGCGTAAAGGGAGCGTTTCCACGGGCTGCGTTGACAGCGTCCGCAATACCTCCGGCGGCGGCGATGTGGTTATCTTTGATAAGTACTCCGTCCGAAAGCGAAAAACGGTGATTACTCGCTCCGCCCGTTCTCACAGCGTACTTTTCGAGTTCGCGCAGCCCCGGAGTCGTCTTTCTCGTATCGACAATCCGCGCCTTAGTCCCGGCGGTCAGCGCGGACAGCTCACGAGCCTTAGTCGCAACGCCCGATAGGTGCTGCAAAAGGTTCAGCGCGACGCGCTCTCCCGTGAGTATCAGCCGTGCGGAACCGGTAAGACACGCAATCTCAAATCCCGTTACAACAGAGCTTCCGTCTTTAACGTGAACTTCAAACGCAATCCCCGGGTCAAGCAATTCGAACACCCTTTTGAATACGCCCAAACCGCAGATTACTCCGTTCTGCTTAGCGATAAGCCGCGCAACAGCCTGAGTTTTCTCCGGAATACAGCTCTCCGTAGTTATGTCGCCGAGCGGCGCGTCCTCCGCTAACCACCCGAGTATTTTTTGGTCTAAAGCATTGTTAATCATTCCGTACGCCTCCTATCTCACGACGAATATTTGCGTAACCGCGTTCAAATCAGCCGATGGAGTGACTTCGCCGTACCAGTTCATTCCCGAATCGTCAATTCGATACGCGGAGATTTTTCCGATTACCAAACCCGCCGGAAAAGCCTCGCCCTTACCGGAGGATAATACAGTATCGCCGTTAAGCAAATCCGCGCCGACCGGCAAATAGCCTAAGCGCAGTACGCCCTTGCGCATTAGTTCGTAGTCTCCGCTTGCGATTCCCGAAACTCCGTTACGGTCTACCAACGCGCCGATACTGCTGTCGAGGTCAATCACCGTGCGAACCTGCGAGGTAGTAGCGCTGACACTGATTATCTGCCCCACTAAGAAGCCCTCCGCGGTAATTACGCAGTCGCCTACTTCGACGTCGTTGACGCTCCCAGCCCCGATAGCAAGCGACGATGACCAGTTGGACGCGTCAAAAGAGATTACGCTGGCGGTAGTGACGTTCTCAAAGGTAGCTCCGTTCTCTACAAGCCCGAGCAAGGTGCGAAGCCGCGCGTTCTCTTCGTTAGAGGTTTTGGCAAGCCTGATTTCAGCCTCCATTTGCGCAAGCTTCAGCTGCAGCTCGGCGTTTTCGGCTTTGAGCGTCTGGAACTCTTCGAAAGAGGCTACCGCACTCCCCGCCCAGTCCGCCGCTCCGAAGAAAGCTCGTTCAATAGGTCCCGTAACTACGCGAACCCCGCTTGCGAGAAATGAAGTTCCGCCCCCCCACAGTACGGACGCAAGAGCAATCGCCAATATAACAGTCAGTACAATGGCGGTAGCTTTAAGACCCTTAGAGCGGAGAAAATGCTTCATACGTTCACCAGAAAAAAATGTGCGCTGCCCGCGTTATTGCGAAGCGCTGCGCAATAACGCACTTCGGCGCGGCTGACAAAATTCGCCCCTAGGGGTTATTCGCTTCTACCATTGTCTTAATCTTTGCTACATCAAACTTACCGCCGGTGGTTTTAGGCAGTTCGTTAAAAGTATAGACATACTTTGGGAGTTTGAAACTCGGAAGCGTTTTCAGTTCGCGAATAGCCTTCTTAATATCAAACTCACGTTCTAAGGAAAGTACGCAGGCAATTTCCTCGCCGAAGTGTTCGTCGCTCACTCCGAAAACCACAACCTCACGGATTTCCGGAATCGCTTTCGTCAGTGCGTTCTCAATCTCGGCAGGGGAGATGTTCTCGCCGCCGCGGATAATAATGTCCTTGAGCCGCCCCGTGGTTACGAGCAGTCCGTCATCCCTGATTTGTCCGGTATCTCCGGTATGAAGCCAGCCGTCCCGAACACTTGACGTTTGATTGATTATCTCCGCGACACAAAAGCCCCTGATAAGGATTTCGCCGTCAGCACCTATGCGTCCGTCAATTCCGTCGCCGAAGCGTCCGACCGTAAACGCCCGTTCTTCAAGGGTCGCGGTATAGGGGAGAAACGTAAAGCTTGCGGTGGCTTCGGTCTGTCCCAACCCCGGTATAAGGTTCAGCCCGAGAATATTGTTCGCTTCAATGAAGAACTCCGGGCTATACGGTGAACCGCCTATGAACCCCGTCCTAAGCGCGCTCAAATCATATTTGTGACGGCTATCGGAGCGGAGCAGCGCGGAGAATACCGTAGGAACGGCGTTCAGCACCGTACACTTATATTCACTGGCGGCTTTAATAATGCTGCTCGAATGTCGGTCGTCCGGAATGACGAGCGCCGCGCCCGTCAATATTGAGCAGACAAGATTCGCAGTAAGCGAAAAACAGTGATGAAGCGGTATAGCAAGCAGAAATCTGTCGTTTTCAACCGCTCCGAGAGCTTTTGCGTGTAGAGCCGCGCTCCTAAGCCTTGCGCTCTGTTTCGTCAGCACCGCTTTCGGCTTTCCGGTTGAGCCGGAGGTAAAGAGTATCGCGTCGTAAACCGTACCGTCAGAGGCGTTGTCAATGACTTTTTGTTCTTCCTCCTCCGTAAGCGTACCCTGCTTCCCGAAAATGGCGATTTTGCCTTTGACTTGACAGGCGAGGTACGCTAGAATACATCGAAACGCCTCAATCGACGGACGCTCCGTGGTGGGAGTACCGATATAGACAAGCTTACCGCGCGGAACTTCCGTCATTTTGGCAAGCCTGTACAATTCCCGCCAAGTTACGATACGGTTGCGGAATAACACAGCTTCGCCGCCGGGACGGGTTTTTGCCCGCTCCGACAGCAAGTTGTCAATTGTCAAGGAGCCGTTATAGACTCCGCTTTGAATTTCATCGTTCATTAGCTTTAACCATCTGCCGCGGACTAAGCGTCAAGAGCGGCAATGATTTCAGGAATCACCTTATACAAGTCGCCGACAATTCCGTAATCCGCTACTTCAAAAATTGGCGCGTTCTCATTCTTATTTATTGCAACAATGTAATCGGAGCTTTGCATACCCGCGAGGTGCTGTATCGCGCCGCTTATGCCTACGGCGAAATAGAGTTTCGGCTTAACCGTAGTACCGGTCTGACCGACTTGGTGGCTATGCTCAATCCAGCCCGCGTCAACAGCAGCGCGCGAAGCTCCGACGGTTCCGCCGAGTTTGTCCGCAAGTTGCTTGATTATCGCAAAACCCTCCGCGTTACCTAGTCCGCGTCCGCCGCTGACAATTATTTCGGCATCTACGAGGGATACGAGTTCCGTAACGGATTTGACGACTTCGAGAACCTTCTGGCGAATGTCGCCCTCTTTGAACTTGATTTTCAGCTCCGCGTTGAGGTCAATCAGTTTACCCTTGCGTCCCGCCGCACGTTCTGATTTTGTCATAACGCCCGGGCGAACCGTGGACATCTGCGGACGATGACCGGGGCAGACGATAGTCGCCATAAGGTTTCCGCCGAAAGCCGGACGGGTCTGCATAAGCTTCTTGTCCTCGGGGTCAATATCGAGCTTAGTGCAATCTGCGGTAAGTCCCGTATTGCACTTGACCGCGAGAGACGGTCCGAGGTCGCGTCCTATATGGGTTGCGCCGAGGAGTACGATTTCAGGCTTGTACTTGAGGATTGCGCGGTAAATTACAGCCGTATAGCCGTCCGCGGTATAGTTCGAGAGCTGCGGGTCATTAGCGTAGTATACGTTATCAGCTCCATACTCGTAGAGCTCGTCAACTAAATCGTCAACCTTGTCGCCGAGGAGGATTGCCGACAGCTCCGTGCCTATTTCGGTAGCGAGCTTGCGTCCCTCTCCGAGAAGCTCAACCGCTACGCCCTGTAGCTTGCCCTGACGCTGCTCCGCGAATACCCAAACTCCGTGGTAAAGCGAGATGTCAACCTTGCTGGTCATCGTTGTGGAAGTCTTCTCGATAGCGTCCTTAGGGCAGCCCTCGGCGCAAACGTTGCAGCCCGTGCAGTTATCCTGTACAACGGCAAGCTTACCGTCCATTTTGATAGCGTCAAACGGGCAGTTTTTAACGCAAATCCCGCAGCCTATGCACTTGTCATTGATTATTTTTACAGCCATTATTCGTTTCTCCTTACTTAATCACAAATTTAGCGCGCAATTTTTCGACAACCGCGTTAGCCATTTCGGGAACAGTGCCTGTAAGCATTTCGCCTTTACCCTTAGGTTCAGGTGTAAAGCTGCGCATAACTTTGGTGGGCGAAGCGTTAAGTCCGCAATCCGCGGGGTCAAGTCCTACGTCCGCCTCGTTCCAGACAGTTATCTCCGCTTCGTCGCAGGCGTAGTAGATACGTCCGACTGACATATAGCGCGGGGTGTTGAGTTCCTTAACCGCGGTAAGCACGCAGGGCGTCGGGACTTCGATAACTTCGTAACCGTCCTCGAGCTGACGTTCTACGATTACGCTGCCCTGTTTGAGTTCGCGAACTTTCTGAACGTAGGTGACGAACGGCAGTCCGAGTCTTTGGGCAACCTGCGGACCAACCTGCGCGGTATCTCCGTCAATAGCCTGACGTCCGGCGAATATTAGGTCAACATCGCCGACTTTTGTGATTCCCGCAGCAATAGTCGTTGAGGTAGCGCAAGTATCAGCACCTCCGAAAGCTCTTGCACTCAGGAGGTACGCATCGTCGGCTCCCATAGCGATACATTCTTTAAGCATTGACGTAGCTTGCGGAGGTCCCATCGAAACTACGCTGACGGTAGTTCCGGGAGTTACGTCCTTAACAGACAGCGCGGCCTCAAGCGCGTTCGCGTCATCGGGGTTAAGTATTGACGGTACGCCGTCACGGATAAGAGTACCCTTGACCGGGTCGATTTTGACCTCGTTTGTGTCAGGCACTTGTTTTGCGCAGACTACAATTTTCATATTCAGTATATTGTTCCTTTCAAGGTTTATAGTTGTTTTGCTCCGTAAAGTTTGAGATACTCCCGCATTGCGTCTGCGTGCTTAGCCGCTTCCGGAATAGTACAGGCGGGATTTTCAAGATATGCGATAATGTCATAGGTAGTTGCGATAGAATGAACATCAATTCCATATTCCTGTTGAAGTTCTTGAGTAGCAGAAATATCGTGTGTTCCTCGTTCCATACGGTCTACTGATATGTACAACGAAGTTATCCTGGCATCAATGCCAAGCTCTTTGAGGATTGCAATGGTTTCCCGTACAGATGTCCCCGCAGTTGTTACATCCTCGACAATAGCAATTTTATCTCCGTTCTCCGGCGTATGACCGAAGAACAGACTCTCATCTCCATGTGTTTTGCGCTCTTTGCGGTTGAATGAAAAGTACAGATTTAAGCCCTTCGATGCAAGTGCTGCTCCGGCTAATGATACTAATGTTATTCCCTTATATGCAGGACCATAGAGAACATTGAATTTTTTCGCGATGAGCAAATTCAACCTATCAATTTCAGCTTGCTCTACATGCTCATCTATACCGCCGGGACTTTCTCGCACCGAGTTATGAATGAGTTTTGCATAGTAACTACCTAATATTGCCAATTCCTCACCATCACTATACTCACCTGTGTTGATGAAATAAGGCGACTTACGTCCACTCTTTAATGTAAAATCCCCAAAGAGTAATGCACCGCTTTTCACCATAAAATCTAGAAATTGCGGATAAAAAACTTTGTTATTGCTCACAAGTTTTTCCTCCCCTTACTTCAGTAGGTTATTCGCAATGACAATCTGCTGGATTTGCGAAGTTCCCTCAAAGATTGAGTTGACGCGCGCGTCACGGTACAAACGCTCTACTTTGTAGTCTTTAATGTAGCCGTAACCGCCGTGGATTTGAACCGCCTTATACGCTAAATGGTTGCACATCTCCGACGAAAAATATTTCGCCATTGAGCACTGCATACTCGCCGTCGGGTCATTAGCGTCTTTAAGTACCGCCGCGTTATAGACAAGTTCGCGTGCGGCGTATAGTTCCGTAGCCATATCCGCAATCATAAAGCGCAAAGCTTGGAAATCCGCGATACGCTGTCCGAACTGTTTGCGCTCTTTGGAGTACTTAATCGCTTCGTCAAGCGCGGCTTGTCCGACGCCGAGTGACTGCGCCGAAACGCCTAAACGTCCGTAATCGAGCGTTTTCATAGCGTTTGAGAAGCCCTTGTTGATTTCACCGAGACGGTCGCTGTCGTGGACTCGTACGTCCTCGAGGATTACGTCGCTGGTAGGAACACCGATGATGCCCATTTTATGTTCGGGCTTACCGAGTGAAACGCCCGGGAGATTCATATCAACTATAAAAGTCGTGATACCGCGTGAACCTTTTGAGCGGTCGGTCTTAGCGAAAATCATACAATAATCACTGTACGGCGCGGCGGTTATAAAGCACTTGCGTCCGTTGAGAATCCAGTAGTCGCCGTCCTGTACCGCGGTTGTCTGAAGTCCGCCCGCGTCAGAACCGGCTCCCGGCTCGGTAAGTCCGAAAGCGGGGTATTTTTCTCCGCGCGCTATCGGAGCAAGATACTTTTCGAGCTGCTCGTCGGTTCCGGCAAGTAGGAGCGGTCCGCTTCCGAGAGAGTTCGCGCCGCTGATATAAATTGAGGCAACCATAGATACCCGCGCTATTTCCTCAATCGCGAGGATATACGCGAGTGTATCAGCCCCTTGACCGTCGAGCTTCTTTGGGACTTTCATACCGAGAAGTCCGCTCTTTGCGATTTTATTGCGGAATTCAATTGGAAGTTCGCCCGTAGCTTCGATTTCGTCCTGAAGCTCCTGCGGGATTTCATTCTCCGCGAACTTCCGTGCCAGCTGCTTAACCAGCTTGTACTTTTCCGTTAGAACCATTTGCTGCTGTCTCCTTATTATGTTGTGGGGGCGGGGTTTACCCCGCCCGCGGGTTAACGTAGTTTAGTCGTCTGTGCCTTGCAGTCCGTCTTTTGATATTTTTGCGCTCTTGGATGCTTGCTGACGCAAGCGTTTACGCGCTTCATCAAGTGTTTTGCACTCGTCAAGTATGTCTAAATCAAGAAGTATTTGCGCAACTCGTGCGTTGATATCAATTAACTCACCATTTGTAAACTTCATTATTCTTTACCTCCCCAAGTTATTGCTATCTTCGTGCAATTCTGCTAATACAGGGGCAAGCTCAGCACGTTGCTTTTCAGGAAGAAGCATTAACACTGCTTTTTCAGCTTTCGACTTATCTTTCGTTGACGCGAAAGTCATTAAGATTGATTTAACGTGCGCGTAAAATTGTTCGTTTGTCAAATCTATTGCCGCCAATGTTGATGTCATAGTATTATCCTCCTGTCAGTCGATTAACTCACACGTAGCTCTCGGTCGTTACACGTATCTCTTTTGCCGCCAGCAGTTCGTTGATTTCGCCCTCGCTGTAGCCTAAGTCTTTCATTATTGACGCTGTATGTTCGCCGACGTGCGGGGACAGTACGTAATCCGGAAGTCCCGCGTCCTCGAATTTTACGGGGTTGCGGATTGCGACGCGCTTGCCGGAGGGGTATTCAAGCTCGGTGAAAATGTCGTCAGCCCACGCTTGTTCGTCTTTGAGAACTTCGCCCCACGTTTGGGCAAGCGCAAAGGGAATGTCGGCTTTCGTAAGCTTTTCGGCTACTTCCGCCGCTGTGAACTGTGCGTAAGCCGCGGCAATAGCGTCGTAGAGAGCCGGTCCGTGACCTCCGTCAACGATTCCCGTTTCCGATTTGAAACGTTCGTCAGTCAGGAGCGCTTCCAGCCCCATAGCTTCGGCAAATTTCGGGAACATCGCGAATACCGGCATTGACTGCTGAATCCAGCGTCCGTCCTTTGTCTCATAGCAGCAATTGAACGGGTTCGGACTATTCCGCTTCTGCATTGGGTACTTCAGCATTTCGTACTGCGCGGTTTGCAGGAGCGTCCCCTGCGTAAAGACCGCGCTTGCAAGCAGCGAGGTGCTGACTTTTTCGCCTTTGCCGGTGCGGGCCGCGTTAAACAGAGCCGCGCAGACTCCCGCCGCGAGGAACATTCCCGCCGTGTGGTCGCCCATAGACGGAATAAGGTTCGCGGGTTTGCCGTCAGTGTCATAGAGTGAGCCGAGCATACCGCTCCGCGCCCAGAACGCAGTATAGTCATAGCCCGGGAGGTCCTTATCGGGACCTTTATCTCCGTAGCCCGTTACGGAAGCGTAGACGAGCTTCGGGAACTTAACTTTGAGCTGTTCGTACTCTAAGCCCATTTTTTCGAGAGCTTTCGGACGCCAGTTTGTGATAAATATGTCGGCTTCCCCGACGAGCTTCATAAGAACCTCAAAGCATTTCGGGTTCTTGAGGTTCATCGCCATAGAGCGTTTGTTGCCGTTTTCAAGGTCGAACGTAAGGTTCTCGTTTTTTAGTACCGGACGTCCCTCGGCAAGCGGCGCGAAACGTACCGGGTCACCGCCCGTGGTCTCGATTTTGATAACGTCCGCGCCTTGGTCGGCGAGAAAACGCGCACAAGTCGGAGCCGCGATAAACGTTGCAAGCTCAACGACTTTAACGCCGGAAAGCGGTCTGTTCTGTAATGCCATTTTGTTCATTCTCCTTAAAGTATTCAATTCAGGATTTAGTCAATCCGTTTAACGCTTCTGTAATAACCTGCGAGTTAATAGCCGCCTGTTCCTGAATGATTTTGCGGACTTCGTCAACTGTTTCACAATGGTCAAGTATTTCCAACACAATAATCAGCTGTGTAGTTCGCGCTGTGATTTCCAGCAATTCACTGCTTGAATTTTTCATACATAACCTCCGTTTAATAATTATGCATATGTGACCGTATTCGGAGCTTGCTCCAAAGTAAGCAGACGAGCGTCAAAGCCATACGCGGCGGCAAGCTCCGAAGCAACCTGTTCGGGCGGCATATCGCCGTCATAGCTTACCGCGACGCGGTTGCCGTATACGTCGTCGCTGACGCTCCAAACTCCGTAACCGCGAAGCTTATCCGATATTAACGCGTCAGTCAGCTTTTCGCGCACCGCTTCCTGACTGCGCCAAGAGAATTCCGCAACGTCAAAGAGCAAATCATCGCTGTGCGCTTTATCGCGGTACTTGCGGCGTTCTTCCTCCGTGTCCGTACCGTCAACGAGTAAGATTACAAGCCGGCCGCCGTTTTCAATGTAGCACCCCGCAAAGGATTCCGGCAACAGCTCACCGAAGTTTGCGAACATATTGTCCGCCGTTTTGCCGGTATCGACCGATTGTTTTAGTTCAGCCTCTGTCCACTCTTTCGCCGTAAAATCCTGCGGATATTTCCGCACATACAATGTCTCGGCGTTCGCAAAGGACGATGCGGCGAAAGTCATCGACAGCGCGAGAATAAGCGCCAAGGGGATAATTCTTTTGACCATACCGCACCTCCGTTTTCAATGTATTGAGCGGAAAAACGTTTACACGCGCTCCCAGATTGTCGCAACGCCCATTCCGCCGCCGATGCAAAGGGTAGCGAGACCGCGCTTAACGTCGGGGCGTTTGAGCATTTCGTGCAGGAGAGTAACCGTGATTCTCGCGCCGCTTGCTCCCACGGGATGTCCGAGAGCTAACGCGCCGCCGTTGACGTTTACTTTCGCCATATCAAAGCCGAGGTCGCGGGCAACTGCAATTGACTGCGCCGCAAAAGCTTCGTTGGCTTCGATTAAGTCTATATCGCCGATAGTCAGTCCGGATTTCTCAAAGGCGTTACGGGTTGCGTAAACCGGTCCCACGCCCATAATCGCCGGGTCGCAGCCGCCCTGTCCCCACGTTGCGAGCTTTGCGATAGGTTTCAGTCCATATTTTTTCACAGCTTCGCCGGAAGCGAGAATAATCGCCGCCGCGCCGTCGTTTATGCCGCTGGCGTTGCCTGCGGTTACGCGTCCGCCGTCCGGTTTGAACGCGGGTTTGAGCTTTGCGAGAGCTTCCGCGCTTGTCTCACGGGGGAATTCGTCAACTTTGAAGTCAACGGTATCGCGCTTCACTTTTACCGGAACGGGAATAATCTCATCTTCGAAACGTCCCGACTTAATAGCCGCCGCAGCCTTTTGCTGGCTCGAGAGCGCAAACGCGTCGAGTTCCTCGCGGGTTATGCCCCACTTGTCGCAAATGTTCTCGGCGGTAATGCCCATATGATAACCGTTAAACGCGTCTGTCAAACCGTCGTAAACCATACTGTCAATCAGCTTGATGTCGCCCATTCTCGCGCCGTAGCGGACTTTGTCCGAAACGTAAGGCGCGGCAGACATATTTTCCGCTCCGCCGGCGAGGATTATCTCGGCGTCTCCCGCGGCGATGGCTCTCGCGGCTTCTATGACCGCTTTCATACCGGAGCCGCAGACCATTCCGACCGTATACGCGGGAACTTCGACGGGAAGTCCGCCCTTGATAGCCGCCTGACGCGCTACGTTCTGTCCTAAGCCCGAGGTCAGCGTACAGCCGAAAATCAGCTCGTCAACAGAAGCGGTAGCAACACCCGAACGTTCGAGCGCAGCTTTAACCACTATCGAGCCAAGAGTAGCCGAGGGAACGTCTTTGAGCGAACCGCCCATAGAACCAATCGCGGTACGCACCGCCGAAACAGCATAGATTTCACGCATTGTTAATACTCTCCTAACATATTGTTAATATTTGTACGGGTTATTAGCGTCCATTTACACGCTTCTTTAATAATAGCACATTGCGTCGCTTTTGTCAATTATAAGTTTTGCAGATTTTCATTCGCAGCTCTTACTTTATCAATTCTCACGAGGCGCGTTGCTATATCGTCCAGTTCTCCGTGAGAATTACCTGTCAGCAGTACGGCTTTACCCGCAAATTCCGCGCGGAGCATACCGACAAGGGTACCTCGTTCGGAAACGTCTATTCCGGCAAGCGGTTCGTCAAGAACTATCAGGTCAGGGCTGGCTACAAGCGCCATCGCGAGAGCTACACGCTGACGCTCGCCGATATTGCTGTATTGCAGAGAGCGGCGTCCGACTACGTTTTCGGTGACGTTCATACGTTCTATTATGTAGCGCACTCTCGCTTTGTCGTCAGCCGCAGGTTCGCGTCCCGGTATTGCCGCGGTATGGAGCTGGGCGCGGATATTCTCCGCGGCTGTAAGCTCACGGTTATACGCCGGAAGCCCTACAAGCGCGCCCACGCTTCTGCGGTCGATTAAAAACTCCACGGAACCGCTGTCCGGCAAAGTAAGCCCCGTAATTATCCGGCAGAGCAGCGTTTTGCCCTCTCCGTGATTGCCGGTTACGCCGACTATCTCACCGCGCCTGAGCGAAAGCGAAAAGTTGTCGATGATTGTTTTTCCCTTGTACGCTTTGGAAACGTTTTTGATTTCGAGTATGAGGTCGTTCATTCGTCACCGCCTGTCAGTTATTGCCTTCCGGCTATTTTCCCGCCGTTTCCGGTTTTACCATTACCGTTTGGAAATTTGAGTATATCACGAAGCCCGGTTTCGCGCCGTTAGGTTTCTTTACGTATTTCACGAGACAGTAATCTACCGGAACCACCGTATCGCCGCGGCTTTTTGAGTGGTAAGCCGCAAGTTTTGCAGCTGCGTAAATGTCGTTCTCATCCGCTTTACCTCGGAGAACCACGTGAGAGCCGTGAATTTTCTGCGCGTGAAACCATAAATCGCCGCGGGCAGCCTGACGAAACGTCAGCTCGTCATTTTGGAGGTTGTTGCGCCCTACCGCTGCTACCGCCCCCGACGGAAACGTAACGGTTATAGGTTTCGAGCTTTGCGGACGCTTCTTACCTTTGGCTTCCGCGGATTTCAAGTAGCCTCCGGCAGTAAGTTCCTCGCGGAGCGCGTCAATATCGCTTCGAGACCGCGCGAGTTCAAGCTCCGAGATTACCGTTTCGAGGTAAGCAAGCTCGTTTTGTCCAAGTTCTATCTGCTTTGTCAGTACAGTCTCCGCCATTTTCGCCTTTCGGTAACGTTTATAGTATCGGGCGGCGTTCTCACTGGGCGACAGCTTAGTGTCAAGCTCAATCGTAATCTCACCCTCACCGTAAAAATTATCCGCAGTGAGCTTTGCCGCTCCCCGGGTTATGGCGTGGAGATTCGCCTTGATAATATCGCCGGATTCACGGAATCTCTCGCGGTCAGCGGTTGCCGCAAGCTCAGAAGTTTGAGCCGTGAGCTTACGGGCTGCGCGGTCTCGCAAAGTTTTAAGGATTTTGCCCAACGCGGCTCCGCGCTGTTGCTCTTTCGTTTGCTGTTCCCGCTTAGTAAAGAGTTCGTCGAATAAGCTCGAAAGGTCGGTCTGCGGCGCTTCGGACATTCCGTCCGAAGCTGAAACCGCGGTTTCCGTAAATGCAGCGGGAAATCCCGTATCAGCCGAATTGCGTGACGCAACCGGAACAGGCGCTTCATAAAGCAAGCCCGGCAGGGCAGGGCGGGAAGCCTCAATTCCGACCTTATGCAGACAGTCGATAATGTGTCCGTCATCTGAACACAAAAGCAAATTCGCCGCGCCGAACAGTTCGAGAATAAGCGAACAGGCTTTGCCCTCCGTAAAATTATCCGCAATGTTAAAATCAAAGCGGAGTACGCGGTCTCCCGCAATCTGCGTCACGGCGGTAAGCTTTGCCGACAGCAAATACTTCCGCAGAAGCATACAAAACGCGGGAGCGTTCGGAGGCTGCTCAAAAGAATACGACGTGAGCTGCGCTCTCGCGCTTCCCGAGTGTACGTTGATTAACAGCTTATCGTCAGCGCGTTTGTTAAAGGTCAGCAGAAGCGTGTCGCGCTCCGGCTGCTGTACTTTCTCAACGCGGAAGCCCGAGAGTTTACCGTTTAGTTCCGCAGCTAACTGCGCGACTGTTTTTACGTCAATTTTCATTTCTCACCTTGCTGCAATATGCTGAATAGTTCGTCAATACGCTCCCCTCCGCCGTTTAGGAAAAGCCAGCCGAATACAGTTTCCAGCGCAGTTGCGTAGTGATATTCAGCCTCCGAACTATTCTTGGGGATAGCGCGAACCTTAGCGTTGCGCCCTCTCGTCCAAACCGCTCGTTCCTCGTCCGTCAGAAGCTCCGCGAGCTTGTGCGAAAGCACCGCCTGCGAATTCGCGTTAACTTTTTTGACAGTTTCCCTGTGCAAAGTCTCAGCAGTGGAAAAGCCCGCCGAATAAGCCGCTTCGCGGCATTTCAGCTCGTAGACCGCGTCGCCTATATACGCAAGTCCGAGGGTATTGATTTCGTGGGGCATTGTGGTTCCTCTCAATATCTGTGTCACGAAACAATCGGTAATATCAGCTCAAAGCGGCTCCCGCCCTGTTCTCTCGCCGATACTCTTACTTCGCCGCCGTATTTCAGCGCGGTTTCCTTTACTATTGACAGCCCCAAACCGCTCCCGCTGATTTTTCCGTTCCGCGATTTGTCAACGCGGTAAAAACGCTCGAATATGTGTTCTTCCTCACCCTGCGGAACTCCGTAACCGGTGTCGTCAACTATCAAACGTACTTCGCCCGATTTATTGTAGGTATAGACATAAACCGTCCCGCCGTCCACATTGTATTTTATCGCGTTCTCAATGAGGTTAAACACCGCGCGGAATATATCGTCCGATTCTCCGATAATATCGCAACCTCGGTCCATATGCGCCCTTATCTCAATCCCGCGCTTAGCCGCCAAGGGCGAAAGCAAGCGTACCGCGTCCGAAGCCAAAACGTCCACGTGAACCGCGGTCTCAGTCTCGTCCGCGGCTTTGCTGTCGAGCCTAGTTAACATCAGAAGCTTTTCCGTGAGCCGCGTCAGACGTTCGGCTTCCCCGCCTATGTCCTCTACGAATTCGCGCACCGCGTCCTGCGAAATATCCGGCGTAGAGATAATGTTGTCAGTCAGAAGCCGTATGCCCGCAAGCGGGGTTTTCAGCTCGTGAGAAGCGTCCGAGACGAAGCGTACGCGCATTTCCTCCGTGGCTTCCAAACGTTCCGCAAGTTGGTTGAATTCAAAGCCCAGCTCCGATATTTCGTCCCTGCCTCTGACTTTCAGCCGGTAGTCAAATTCCCCCGCGCGTACAGCCTTTATAGCGCGCAAAATATTCAAAACCCTGCGCGTAAGAATTCGCGAAAGCAGAAACGCGGCTATTATCGCGGCGGCTATTATCGCAGCCGACAGCTTTCCTAAATCCGACTGAAGACCGAGTAACATTCCCGCTTGCTCAGTCTCGAGCTGAAATATATACACCGCGCCGATAATGCTGTTGCGGTAAACTACAGGCTGCGCTGCCGCACAGGAGAGCGAACCCTCCGTATACGCCGCCCGGAAAACGGAATTTCCGGCTATCGCCCTTGTAAGCTCCTGCGGAACGGGGTTACTGATAAAGCTCCCGTCTTCCGGCTGATTATCGTATACAATACGGTTCTCATTGTCGGTGACAATAATGTGCGTTTCGGCATTCTGATTTTCGCCGAGAAGCTCCATTATTCGCCCGACCTCCTCCGAGGATAAGAAACCCAGCGGCGACAATGAGGACGCTATTACGCTAACGTGATTCTGAAGCGAATTAAACTTAGCGTCAAACAGCATATCCCTGATTCGTACAACCGGGAATACGTTCAGGAATCCCAAAACAGTCAAAATAATAACAATATAGCTCAAGGCGTACTTGAGCTGAACACTGTGCCGTATACGCCGTATTGCGGAAATCTCGCTCACCGCCTTTCCTAATATACCGCGCGGAGACCGGACAGTGCGCGTCCGTCTCCCGTCACGGTTGTTTTTTTCACTGTGTGCAGCTGTTACGTTTGACAATTGTTACGGCCGCGAGGTTAGATATAGCTTTATCCTTTGAAGTAGTAGCCTACTTTCCAGCGTGTCATTATGTGTTCGGGCATTGCCGGGTCGTTCTCAAGTTTTTCGCGCAGACGGCGGATGTGGACGTCCACGGTACGTATGTCAACGCCGCCGGGATTGTTCCAAACCATTTGAAGCAAGTCGTCGCGTGAAAACGCTTTGCCCGGGTTTTTCATCAGCATAGTCAGCAGCTCAAACTCTTTCGCGGCTAATTCGACTTCCGCGCCGCCTTTACTGGCGGAGTGTAAATCAAAGTCAAGCGTTATCCCGCCGAGTGTCAGGACCGCGCTCGGAGCCTGCTTAGCTTCTTCCTCGGCTGCTGCGACGCTTCGCTTCAGAAGTACCTTGACGCGGGCTTTCAGCTCTAAGATATTGAACGGTTTAGTAAGATAATCGTCGGCTCCGCTCTCAAAGCCGATTAGTTTGTCCGCATCTTCGCTCTTCGCGGTGAGCATAATAATCGGGACATTCGAGAACGAGCGGATTTCGCGGCAAGCGGCTAAACCGTCGAGCTTCGGCATCATAAGATCCATAACAATCAGCGCGAAATTCCCGCTGCGCGCCAGCTCTACGGCTTCTTCGCCGTCATACGCGGGAGTAACCGCGAAGCCGTCGTTCTCGAGGTTGAATTTTATGCCTTTTACAATGACTTCTTGGTCGTCCACTACTAAAATGTTCATAGTTTTGTCCTATTCTGTTTGTTAAAGGGTTAATCGCAGTATACATACGGTTCAAGCTTTTCAAAAGTCTTTTCGCCGATGCCTTTTATGTCCAGCAATTCGGCAATTGACGTGAAGCCGCCGAGCGATTCTCGGTATACTATTATGCGTTCGGCATAAGCGGGACCTATCCCGGGCAAGGTTTGCAGCTCCGCAAGCGTGGCTGTGTTAATGTTGACAAGCCCCTGCGGAGTCGGTTTCGGAGTGTAGACAACCTGCGTTTCAATAGGTTTAGGCGGCAGCGTAGGCTTAGGAGTGGGAGCAGGCGCCGGTTCCGGTTCCGGAGTTGGCGCGGGTTCCTCCGGCGGCTCCGGAAGTATCTCCGGCGCGGGCGCGGGTTCCGTCTCCGTTACGGCTTCCGGCTCAGGTGAAGCTGTCGGCGCAAACGTTTCTTCAGCCGCGGACTCAAAAGTTTCAACCGCGCCGGGAGATTCCGTACTTACCGGCGAAGCCGCCGCAGCTTCGTCCAAGCCGCGGTTATTGATATTTGAGACTTGCTCGCCGTAATCAGTTAATACCGTGACTCCGACGCGCCGCTGACCTACGAAGTGACCCGCGATAAACATAGTGAATCCGAAAGCTAAAAAGACTAAGATAAGGATTGCAAGCCGTTCCTTTTTCATACGCGGTTAATTCCCGCCCGAGTCTTTCTGCGGCGGTTTCTTTTTGTTGTTGTTCCAACGCCGCTTGTCCTTATTGAAAGGTTTGGGCGCGTTATTGTTGACCGCGCTGTTAGGCACGGTGCTGAAACCCGGCTTAATCGGAGCTGCGCGCTGAGTTTTTGCAAAGCCTTGCGTTTTCTGCTGCTGCTCCGCTCCGACTGTGAGCGGTTCGCTGAATGAATGTTCGCGTGTACGCTCGTGACGCGCTTGCTGCTTTACCCCGGAATTGAAAGCCCCGCGGGTGCCGGGGCGCGAATCATCTCCGGAGCGTATAGGCGGTCTCGCGGAGATAGCCGGCGGTTCGGGTTGAGCCGTTGCCGCCACGAAACCATTGTCCGAAGTGTAACTGACCTGTTCAAACGGAAACGTTTTCAGTACCTGTCCGGTTCCCTCGGAAATTTTGACTTTTACTTTTCTGCGCAGGAGGTTGACTTCGGCCACCAATGCTTTGCCGAGCGGGGTTTCGACGGTGCTGTCAACTTGCGGCGCGTCTTTCAAAAGCTCCGCGTAAGCGTCCTCTTCATTCTTGAGACAACACATCAAACGTCCGCAGGTTCCGCTGATTTTTACGGGATTGAGCGAGAGCGACTGCGTTTTAGCCATTTTCACCGATACCGGCTGAAACTCGCTCAAATACGTCGAGCAGCAGAATTCGCGTCCGCAAATTCCCAAACCCCCGAGCAAACGCGCGCTGTCGCGAACTCCGATTTGACGAAGCTCAATGCGTTTGCGGAATATAGACGCTAAGTCGCGTACCAGCTCTCGGAAGTCCACGCGTCCGTCCGCCGTAAAGAAAAACAGCAGACGCAGCCCGTCAAAGCTGACGTCACAGCCGATAATTCTCATATCGAGTCCGTGTTCCAGAACCTTTTTGCGGCAAATCGGGATTGCCGCGGTTTCTTGTTCGCGGCATTGTTCCTCGAGAGTGCGGTCACGGTCGTTAGCTATACGGAGTATGGGTTTAAGCGCTTCTTTAACCTTTGTATCGTCTATTGATACTACCCCGCTGGCGCACACTCCGAACTCTATGCCTTTTGCTGTCTCTACTATTACGGATTCTCCCTTGGACGGAGTGAAACCGTTAGGCGCGAAGTAATACGCCTTACCCCTATTGCGGAATTTTACGCTGACTATATCTGTCATTATTGTGTTCTCCATCTTTATTAGACCTGTTCCAAAACCGTGTAGTACAAGGCGGACGACCGCCGCTGTGTATAGATACTGCAAGGGAGGACAACGAAGTAATACGCGGTTTTGGAACAGGTCTATTACATTAGCTCTGCTAAATCTACCATAAGCTCGCCGGCTATCTGCGCGCTGCCGATGTTCATCCGAGAGCGCAGTCTCGGAGCGTATACACCTACTCGCTGCGCCGCGCCGACTTGTCCCTTGCGTACAAGCCCCGTATAAAGCTCCGTAAGGTAACTGAGCAGTTCGTCCCTTTTGAATTTTTCAAGTCGTACACATTCAGCGGCTACCGCTATAGCGTCCCTCCGCAAAACCGCCGTAAGCAGTTCATTATCGGGAACGGCTGCCGGAGCAATATTCGCCATATGCTTAATAACGCACCTGCTGCGGATAGTCTGCGGAAGCTCTTTCTCACGTTCGGCGATTAGAACGAACATAACGCGGCTCGGCGGTTCCTCGAGGAGCTTGAGGAAGGCGTTCGCCGCGTTAGCGTTCATAGCTCCCGCCTCGGGCAATATATAGACTTTTCGCTCTCCTTCATTAGGGAGGATTTGAGCGTCGCCGATAAGACCGCGGATAATGTCAACAGTGAGTTCGCGTTTACCGTCCTCTTTGCTGACAGTGATAATATCGGGATGGATGCCCGAATCGGCTTTGCGGCAGTCTTTACAGGCATTGCAGCCTCCGCCGGCGCAAACGCCCGCCCGCGCCAATTCTTTGGCTTCGGACGTTGCAGCCTGAACGTCACCGACGAGTAAATATGCGTGTCCCAGTCTCATACACATTAGTATAACACAATTCAGACAGTTTGTCAAACAGATTTTCACAACATTTAACTTAACTCAACGTTTTTCTTTGTCCGCGTTATATGTAAAAACAGCGCAGCCGCGGCAGTTCCGGCTAACCCGGGACTGCCGCGCGACATTGCGGACTGTCATTTGCCGAATACTTTGCCCACGTCGGCATATAAGCGTTGACGCTCCGGCGATAAATTCCGGTACACGCGCAGAAGCTCCGCTTCGGAATGTGTCAGCACTTGCGAAGTATTACAGTCAAGCAAGAAGTCGGTTGTAACCTTAAAGTATTCCGCAATGTGCTTCAAAGTTTTGTAATCCGGCTCACGTTCGTTACGCACATAGTTCCCAAGCGTTGACGGCGCAATATTAAGTATTGCCGCAAGCTGTTTCTGCGTAAGCCCGTTATCTTCCAGCAGATTCCGCAGTATGTCTCCAAACATCATATCGTTCACCTCGAATATGATTGTATAGGAGTTGTGTGCAGAATTGGCTAAAATTATTCAAAACGTGTTGACAAACCTCATAGTGTGGTGTATAATGAGCAAAAGTTATCAAGGAGATTCGCTATGAAAGCTCTGCAAATCACAGCGCTCGGACCGAACGGAAGGATTTATGAAGCTGATAGCTGCCCGCTTTTCCGCGGAGCCGCCGTAGCTCCGAAAAATATTCAGCGCGTAGTTATCGGCGGGGAAAAAGTAATGTGGTTCAAGACTGTTTGCGCTATTGACACCGGCGCTGAATTTGACATTGCGGGAGACGCCGGATTCCCCGAAATGTACACTCTGTCTCCCAATGAAGCGTGGTTTATGACCTTTTCAGACGCGATGCGCTATGGTATGAGTTAAGACGTTTTCAGCCGTCCGGCTTTTTTCAACGCTCAGCATTTACCGTCAGCTGTACGAACCCGCAGCTTCTCGGCGCTACCGTATTTTGCTGGTAGAACAGCGTAATTTTACCGTCCGCGCTGATATAAAAATTTTCCGCTGAAAAATGGCGTCCGGCGCGTTTTTCGACATCCGGATAGTACAGCGCGGGGTCGATATTCAATCTGCGCGTCAGTTCGGACGCGGCAAATTTGCGGAGTTCGCGCTCCGCTTTTCCCGGGAGCAGGTCGCGCAGCAATACCGGTATACCGTCGCTGACTCTCCAAACGTCGGCTGTACGGGAACTTTCCGCGTGTCCGCTGAATCCCGTGTCGCTCACAATCGAAATATAGTTTTCATCCGCGAAAACAACCCTGCTTTGAAGCGCGGCTTCGGTTCCGTCACAAAATTTCATCAATGAACGCTTACACAGCTCGATAAATTTGCTGTTTCTCTGACTGTAATATTTATTGATTCTTCTGATAGCCTTAGAAGTCCCGGCAAAAAGCGGAAATTCAATAGCTACGGTGAGAACTACGCGTTCTTCCTCGCGCCACAGCTCGGTTTCACGTTCTATGCTGTATGTCATTTCCGCCGCCCTCCTGTTTAGTTGAACCTCCGTCCCGCGCTCCGGCGCGTCATTAGTTAAAAATTTCTAGACTAAGCGGACCTTGAAATGTTCCAGCCAGTAGTTCAGCTGTACGAAATAAGCTATCGTTTGCGGAGCCGTCATAAGCTGTCCGTACCAAGGCGTTTCGCTTCCTCCGCCATTCAGCAGCTCCGTTATTGCCTCGCGCCTGACAATAGAATACAGCGGAGCGTCAGCCGGAACCTCGGAGAGCATTTTGCGCACCGCCGCGAGATACTCCGGGTGATGAGTTTTCGGATAGGGCGATTTCTTCCGCCAAAGCACTTCGTCCGGCAGCAGTCCGCGGAGCGCTTCGCGCAGCAGACCCTTTTCGCGTCCCTGAAAATCTTTCATATCCCAAGGTACGCTGTACAAATACTCCGCAATGTTGTGGTCGCAAAACGGTACGCGCACCTCAAGCCCCGAATACATAGACATACGATCCTTGCGGTCAAGTAAGGTCTGCATAAACCAGTCGAAGTTGAGTCGAACCAGCTGGCGGAAACGTTTTTCGCTGTCCGGCGTACCCGGCAGTATGTCGGCGGCTTTCAGCGTATTCTCATATCGCATATTGACGTATTCTCCGACATTCAGACCGCCGTAATCGGGATGGATAAAGCCCGCGCGGTACTCGTTTGACTGCGCCCAAGGGAAACCATAGCTCGAACGCAAATCCGGGTCGCGGTACCACGGATAACCTCCGAATATTTCATCTGCGCACTCGCCGCTAAGTCCGACTGTGGCGAACTTCTTTATCTCGCGGCAAAACAGCAGCAGTGAGCTGTCTACGTCAGCCATTCCCGGCAGTCCGCGGGCTTCTGCCGCTTCGTACAGCGCGTCCGCGAGGTCCGCTGTATTGAGAATTACGCTGTGGTGCGTAAGCCCGTCGCCTAAGTAATCCGCGACTTTTCCGATATAGTCGCTGTCAGGGTTAGGCTGGAACTTGCTGCTTTTGAAAAACTTAGCGTTATCCTCGTAGTCAACCGAGAAGCTGTGCAATTCCCCGAGTTCCCTGTGAGCGATAGAGGTAATCGCGCTCGAATCAAGACCGCCCGAAAGAAACGTACAAACCGGAACGTCGCTCACGAGCTGACGTTTTACCGCGCCTGTAACAAGTTCGCGGACGTTGAGAACCGTATCGCGGAAGCTGTCGCGGTGTTCGCGGTCGCTGAGCTGCCAATAGGGTTCGAGCGTCAGCCTGCCGCTGTCGAAATATCCCCGGCTAGCCGGTAAGACTTCGCGGATTCCGCGCAAAACTCCGCAGCCCGGCGTTCTACCCGGCGCTAAGAACAGCAGCTCCGCAACTCCCTCCGCGTCAAGCTCCGGCTCAATTCCCAGCTCAAGCAGCGCGGGAATTTCAGATGCGAAAGCGAACGTACCGTCAGCCGCGAGATGATAGAACAGCGGCTTCACGCCGATTCTGTCACGCGCCAAAAACAGCTTTTTTGAATTCCGCTCCCAAACCGCAAACGCGAATATTCCGTTCAGCTTCTCCACACAGCGCTGCTTCCACTCGGCGTAAGCGTGCAGCAGTACCTCTGTATCGCTCTTCTCCGTGAAGCTATGTCCCAGGCTCCGCAGTTCGCTCCGCAGCTCCTCCGTGTTGTACAGCTCACCATTGTAGACAAGCGTGTATTCTTCGTTATTCACGCGGAGCCGCATAGGCTGCCGTCCGTGTTTAACGTCGATAACCGCAAGCCTTGTATGTATAAGCTCGGAAAAAGCGTCAAAGCTGTACCCTCGCTGGTCGGGACCTCTGCGTCCGAGCGCTCTGTATACAGCGTTAAGCCGTTTTTCCGAAAGCGGCTGACCGCTGCCTATTCTTCCCGCAATACCGCACATATTATCCTCCCGGCGCAATTAACAATTACCTGATATTGCAGTCTATGCGGGGCGGGGGAGATTGTGATACCGTCGTTCGGCTGTATTGAAGTTTCGGCATAGATGTGGTATACTGTAACAAATTCGGGAGGTGAGACTATGCCGCAGAAAACCACCGTTCTGCTCGTTGAGGACGACGCGATGATAGCCTCGGGGCTTGTATACGCGCTAACGCTTGAAGGCTACGACGCAGTACACTGCGCAAGTGTTGCGGACGTTCGTACAACGCTTGCGCGCGTCGTTCCGCGGCTTGCGCTGCTCGATATGCAGCTCCCGGACGGAACCGGCTTTGAGGTTCAAAAGCTGCTCACGCCCGAAACCGCGGTGATATTTCTCACTGTTATTGACGACGAGGGCAACATCGTCAAAGCCTTCGAGAGCGGCGCGGAGGACTACATCACAAAGCCGTTCAGACTGCGCGAATTGCTTGCGCGGGTTAAGCGCGTTCTCAACGTCCGGACATTACCCGAAACAAGCGCACAGCTTACGCTCGGTGCAGTTACTATTGATACCGCCTCCGGAAAAGTCAGCGGAGCTAAGGGCGAACTCTTAGAGCTTACCGCACTTGAATACCGCCTACTTCTGACATTTGCGCAAAACCGCGGACAAATTCTCTCGCGGACGCAGATTCTCGAGAACATTTGGGACTCGGCGGGGAGCTTCGTAGAGGACAATACGCTTACCGTCTACATCAAGCGGCTCCGCGAAAAGCTCGGGGACTCCGTAAATATCGAAACAGTTCGGGGGCTTGGTTATCGTGCTGATTAGTAAACGCGAACTCAACGCTCTGTCCGCTGATATCCGCAGGATTATCGACGGACAAAGCGTTGACCTCCGCGACAACCGCGAGGGCGCTTTGAGCATACTCAAAAACGATATTTACACTCTCGCGATTCAAAAGAACGAACAGGTCGAAGCGCTTCAAAAGGAACGCGACCTGCTCAAAACCACTCTCGCGGATATTTCACATCAGATTAAGACCCCGCTGACTTCTATTGGGATTATGGCTGACTTACTCGCGGACGCTCCTCCCGATAAACAGGCTGAGTTTACGGCTAATATCCGCGCAGGTCTCAACCGCACGGAGTGGCTCGTTTCCGCGCTGCTCAAAATGGCGAAGCTGGACGCCGGAGCGATAGAGTTCAAGCGAAAGTCTGTAAACTCCGACGCGCTGATAGCTCTCGCGCTCGAACCGCTCAGGATTTTGCTCGATATGAAAAATCAGCAAGCCGTAATCAGCGGAGAAGCCGAACTCTTCTGCGATAAACGCTGGACTGCCGAAGCGCTCACCAATGTGCTGAAAAACGCTTCCGAATCCTCCCCGGACTGCGGAACGCTCTCAATAAACGTCGGCGAAAACCCTATTTGCGCGTGGATAAGCGTTACGGACAGCGGCTCCGGGATTCCGAAAGCTGAAATCGCGGGCTTGTTCAAACGCTTTCAAGGTTCCCGGAGCGATACGGGCTACGGAATCGGGCTGCCGCTCGCACTCTCGATAATGCGGAGCCAAAACGGCGACGTTGAGGCAGACGGCGGCGGAAAAGACACCGGCGCAACCTTCACGCTGAAATTATTCAAGTGACTAAACTGTCACTTTCGGGCGCGGTTTCAGTCACCGGATTGTCACTTTGGCTTGTTATAATAGTCGTATCAGAACAACAATGGAGGACACAAGATATGTCTATTTTACAAGTCAGGGACCTTTCGAAAGTCTACGGCAAGGGTGAAACTACCGTCACCGCTCTTGACAAGGTATCGTTCAGCGTGGATAAGGGCGAGTTCATAGCAATCGTCGGAGCCTCCGGAAGCGGTAAATCCACGCTTCTGCACTTGCTCGGCGGGGTTGACAAAGCTTCGTCGGGAAGCGTAATCATTGACGGCAACGACATCGGCAAGCTCGACGAAAGCGAAACCGCAATCTTCCGCAGACGTAACATCGGGATAATTTATCAGTTCTACAACCTTATTCCGACGCTTACCGCCGAGGAAAATATCAGTCTGCCGCGTTTGCTCGATAACCGTAAGCCCGACGACGAGAAACTTCGCAATATTCTCGCGACTATCGGACTGTCGGAACGTGCAAATCACTTGCCGAACGAGCTTTCCGGCGGTCAGCAGCAGCGCGTTTCAATCGGACGCGCACTTATCAACGACCCGGCGGTCATACTCGCGGACGAACCAACCGGCAATCTTGACAGTAAGTCAAGCCGCGAAGTTATCGACCTCCTGAAACTGTCTAACAAACGCTACGGGCAAACGCTCATAATTATTACCCACGATGAGAATATCGCGCTTCAAGCAGACCGCGTGATAACTATCGGCGACGGCAAAATTCTCCGGGACGAGGTGGTGAAGTGATGAAACTAACCTCCAAACTCGCGTACAGCCAGATAAAATCAAGCTCCAAGCGGACTGTCTGGACACTTGCGGGAATCGCTCTCTCGACCGCGATGATTAGCGCAATCTGCGGTCTTATCGCAAGCGCGAACAAAGCGTTTGTTGCGCTCTTAGGCGATAATTACTATGACAAAGGGCTGTATCTCGGAACGCTCATCGGTATCGGTGCGGTACTCTGCCTGATTATCGTTTCAGCTTCCGTGATAGTAATCTCAAACGCGTTTAGAGTAAGCGCGGGCGAACGTACACGTCAGTTCGGAATACTCAAAAGCGTCGGCGCAACCAAGAAGCAAATCGCCTCAACGGTAATGTACGAGGGACTTTGGCTCTCCGCAATCGGAATCCCCGCCGGAATCGCAGTCGGCTTATTGGTAGAATTTGCCGGAACATCTGTCGCAAACTACCTCCTTGCCGGTATAAACAAAATCAACAGCGTAAAACTCGAGTTCAGTTTTGTCGTTGCTTGGCAGGCGCTGATAATCGCGGCAATAGTTGCGTTTGTGACGGTGCTGCTGTCGGCGTGGCTCCCCGCGCGTAAAGCGTCCCGAATCGCCGCTATTGACGCAATCCGCAACTCCGGCGATGTGCTGCTCTCCTCGAAAAAAATCAAAACCAACCGGCTTATCGCTAAGCTATTCGGCATAGAGGGAACACTTGCGGCAAAATCGCTCAAACGCAGTAAGCGGAACTTCCGCGCAACGGTTGTTTCGCTGACAATCAGCATCGTGCTGTTCCTCTCGGCGGCAAGTCTCGGCGCACAAATTAGCCAGCTGACGCAAATAGTTTTCCCCACGATTAACGCTACTGCCGTTGCGGAATTTTCCAGCAGCGTTCACTATACATACATCAGCGAGGACGGTCAAACCGGCGACGTAAAATATTCGCCGATTGACAGCGAAACGCAGAAGAAAGTCACCGAAAGGCTGCAAGAGTTTGACGCTTCTCCAATCTATGCGGTCGGAAGCTTGTCGTA
>JAISLB010000075.1 GCA_031260685.1 Oscillospiraceae bacterium
TGCCTTACCCTCGTCGGTGGGTGCGAGTCTGACGGCGATGGTAAAATCTTCCGCGTCCCAGTACCACCGTTGGTTTTTGTCGTATGTAGGCGCGAAACATTCCTTGCGGGTGGCTTCTACGCACTCGCCGTCCGACAGTTGAACGTAGTAGTTATCGTAGCTGTGGCGCATAAAGGCCATAAAGCGTTTCATAGTAGTATTCTCCTATAGTTTGTTATTTTGTAGTTGAGCGGGCGGCATCCAACCGCCTGTTTGGTTAGCTTGCGAACGGTGATACGTTCGGCGGTGCGCGTATGGCAGGGATATGTAAGCGGTTCATAAGCACGTCCTTTCTCGCGGAAAAAGAAAGACGACCGTAGAGGAAGCCCTTATCGGGCTTACCTCCGCACGGTCGTCTAAGCAATCTGGCGGTTTTGGTATTAAGTTGTGGTGGTTGTAATGGTTACGCGGCGTTTGATACTATGTACACGTCCTCGGTAATACCGTCGCCGGGCGTGAATTTAAGCCGCAATCCGCTCGGCGGGATTTCAATTAGCGTCACCTTGCCACCGTCCTTGATTGACAGAGTGTTTGTCCGCTGGTCAAATTTGCCGACGAGCTTCCCTCGCGGGGTACGAATGTCCTTGAGCATAATAGTGTCCTCCTTTATGCGATGTTCTTGAATACGGTCAATTTTTTTAATGCAATTGCAAAATATATCTTGATATTTGCGTCTGGATAGTGTATAATGTATGGTGAGCATTTGTATACGCTTATCCAAATAGCTTAACTAATACAAATTATAACTGAAATCAAAATCAGAACTCGGACAAACGGGGACAGTTGGGGACAAACGGGGACAAGATGATTGACAAGGAGGGGCGAGAATGACATTCGGTGATTTTTCACAAGCTCTGTTTCCGTTCTGCGGAGACGGGCGTAGGACTGCGGATTTCGTTGTCGTCTTGGTCGATAACATAATGGAAGAACCGTCAAACGAATCCGACAAGCGCAAAGCAAATGACGGCGAATATAACCCCCTTGTAGCGTTACAACCCGACGCGCTGAAGCGTCTGCATAACGGAAGCCGCAACATATCCGCAAAAGCCGCCACGGTTATCTTAGGTCATCTTGATAAGCGTAAGTTTGACGATTTTATTTTCGGATTCTCACTTGACGCGCTGACGGCTTTGTGCGCGAAACTTCGTGAATACGGCGTTGACGCTAACGCTCAAAACGTAGGCGAGGTCTGCGCTGATTTGTTTGAGGGCATTTTGAAGTCTTGCGTAATCGCAACGGCAAAGCGGCAAGCGTCTAATTCGGAAGTCGAGTTCGCCGACGAAATCGCTCCTGACTTGGCATCGCCGCGCATACCGCAAGCGCAGTTATCAACGGTATACATTCGCGACGGACAAATTCATATAGGCGCCACAACGATAAAACTACCCGAAAGGCTGTTGCCACCTGAAAAGATTGATAAGATTGAAATGGGATACATTCCGAAACTGTTGGAAGCGTATACCGACGCGGAAAAGGTAATCGAAGTAACACAGGCGAATCTGCCGGAATTTCAGAGGTATCAGCGTAATTTTACGGAACAGCGTGAGAACTACTATAACGCGGTCTATATCTTTGAGCGCGTTCGCGGCGTTTTTTCGGCTGAGGACGGCGACCAGTTTGACATTTTGAAAAAGGAAACGTACTTCGGCATCAGCGATGTCTATGCAGATGATTATGACAATGGCTTTGCGCGGCTTACCGCCGTTTTGAAGCAAGCCGCCGTTATTGACGTCAGCAAGTCGCTGTTAAGCAACATCGGCAATCTTATAGGCATAAGCGAAAAGAAAGGCGTGTGCCATATCCTTGTGAGCGAGGGAACGATACCCTCTTGGGTGGTGGTATTATGAAAAGTGTTTTTGATACGCCGTTTGAGATGTCAATTCGGCTGACCTTGCTTTTGCTGTCAAGCGGCACGGCTAAAACCGCAGATATGCTTGCGTTGACGGACACAATCGCGATTTACGGCGGCGAGTTTGGAATTGCCGCAAAGAACCTGCACGGCGGCATTGACTATGTACTTGATGAATACGACACAAGACGCGAACTCATAAAAACCGCGTTGAAAGACCTTACACTCAGAGAACTCGTGAACGTATCGGAATATGATGACGGATTTCGATATTCGCTTTCGGGTAAAGGCGCGGAATTTACGGACAGGCTTGAATCGGATTATGCCGTTGAATATCTTGAATTGGCAAGAACAGCAAATAAATTAACTGCCGCTATGTCGGAGCGGGAAGTATTCGCAAGGATTAGCAAGGTTTGTGAAGATACATTTAACAGGAGGCGCGCAAATGGCTAACTTTTATATCAAGCGCGTCACCGCGCTCGGCAAAAACAAACAAGACGCCGTTATCGAACTGACACCGGGACTGAATATCATTCACGGTCTTTCTGACACGGGCAAATCCAGTATTTTGCTTTGCATAGACTTCATTTTCGGCGGCGATGAACCGCCTTTCGACGAAATTACCGGCTATTCCAAAGTGCGTGTGCTTGTAGAAACGCCGCGCGGCAGCATTACGCTTGAACGCGAACTCGGCAGACGAAAAATTACCGTATCAAGTACGGATAAACTAATAGCGTCCGGCAAATATGACTGCAAGTACGAATCTCGTTCCAACTATGAAACGATAAGTACGCTGTTTCTGCGACTTATCGGTATAGAAGAAGAACATCAGCTCATTAAGAACAAGGACTTTGTTACCGACCGCTTGACTTGGCGAATATTCGCGCACACATTCCTAATCGACGAGGAATCCGTCTATAAAAAAGGCGCGATAATGCTACCCGAACGAAAGGAAGCTAACACGCTCTTTATGTCGTCGCTTCTTTTTCTTATGACAGGACAAGACTTTGCGGGCTTTGACAAGCGTGAGGAAAAACGTATCCGCGATGCGAAGAAAAGTGAGATAGTCAAGCATATCAACGCGGAGATAAACGATTTATCAAAACGTAAAATTGATATGGAAAATCAGCTTGCGGCATACAGAGACATAAATCTGACCGAATACGTTCACGCGATAATATCCGAAGTATCCGCGCTGAAAGAACGAATTGAACAGGCGAACGAGCGCGGCAAACTGTTACTCGGCGAGATTATTGAAGCACGCTCCGAACTTGCCGACTGCGATTTGCTTCTGAATCGTTACGGTTCCCTCCGCGAACATTTTATAGCGGACATAAAACGTCTGACGCTCATAGTTGACGGC
>JAISLB010000140.1 GCA_031260685.1 Oscillospiraceae bacterium
TACTGCGCGTTGTTTAGGTGTACACCGTCCCAAGTGTAATTCTCCGGGAGGTAGCCTTCTTCGTCCGACAGAATGGAGTTGACGTCTACGAACCTGACATTTTTGGCGGCTGCAAGTTCGCGGAGAGCTTCGTTAAAGCTTTGTACTTTGGCTTTCGTAAAAGCTCCGCCGGAAGCGTCCTTATTTTTACTTACGGGAAGAACGCTTTGAACGTATATCGTGGCTCCGGGGCAGTATGTTTTGAGGCTTTCAATGAATATCCCGTATGATTCTTTATAGTCACCGACGTACGAACCCAGTTCATTTATCCCCAATAGAACGTAGAGCTTTTTGTAGTTTCCAAACGGAAGCTGTTTTGCGAGGGATAGTCCATCGCCTTTACCCGGTGAGGAAAAGATGTCTTTGCCGACCCTGAAAATGCTCATTCCGGTAGAGTAGTAATACGTCGGCGTACTGAATCTGCCGTACAGGTATAGTCCGTGGGTCAGGCTATCGCCGATAAACGCAGCGTCCGCAAACCAATCGTCGTTAACGACAATAGGCGTAGGTTCCGGAGTAGGAACGGGAGTAGGCGCGGGAGTAGGCTTCGGACTTTCTGCGGCTTCCGGGATTGCCGCGGGAGTTGCCGGAGCAACTTCGGTAACGGGGTTTCGTGAGGTCGGCTGAATCAAATGTTGCAGCAGTACCGCGCCGGTAGCTCTCGAAACATTGTCGTTACCGCTGAATTTTCCGCCCGGAACTCCGCTCACTAGACCCGCGGAATAAGCCGCGTGAACCGCGTGGAGATATTTTTCGGGTATCTCGGAGTTATCTGCTATGCGGCTCGAGATACCGGCTGTGACGTCGATTTTTTCTCCGAGAACGTTTTCCAAAGCTCTAACGAGGAGTAGTACCGCGTCATAACGCGAGATAGCTGTGTTGAGCTTGTCCTCCGGGAACTCACCCGAGAGAATGAGCCGCTTCTCGTACGCTGCGTAGTAATAGGAAGTGGCTCCGCGTCCGTCCGTCCAGTCCGGAATAACCGCGGACGCCAAAAGCCGAAGCATCTCGCCCTTAGTCAGCGTAAGGTCAGGTCTGTACGAGCCATCTCCGAAGCCCGGCTGCAAACCTTTTTGGTCGAGCAGATTTACCGCGTCATAGTACCAGGCGGTTTCGGGGACGTCGGAAAAAGCCAGAGCGTTACTTGCGATTGTAACGGAGAAAAGTACCGCGGCTGACAATACAAACGCGGACATACGTATTAAAAGTTTTCGAAGCATTGATAAAACCCTCCAAGTTTCTAAGCACCATTATACACCAATCCGCTCAAAATTGCAAGCGAAACAAGTCGAAATAGAAAAACAACTCGCGGCGATATTTGGAATATATTGTAAATAAATAGATTTTAATAAAATATTAAAATTGTCTTGACAATATGTTAACCGATGTGGTATAATCTAGCTATGGACGAAAATATTCACATTCCGCATATACCGGTTCTCCTTGCCGAGACGCTTGAACTCTTATGTGTAAAGCAGGGCGGGAGCTACTTTGACGGTACTTTCGGTAACGGCGGTCACTCCCGTGCTATCGCTCAACTCGGCGGGATTGTCACTGCCGCCGACCGCGACCCTAACGTTTCGGCTTCCGAGGGTATCACGCTTATACACAGCTCTTTCGCGGAGTTTCTGGCTAACAGCGATACTAAGTATGACGGTATGCTCTTTGACCTCGGGGTTTCCTCTATGCAGCTCGACAACGGTGAGCGCGGCTTCTCGTTTTCTAAGGACGCGCCGCTTGATATGCGAATGGACACTACGCAAAGTCTTTCGGCATACGAAATCGTTAACACTTGGGAAGCTCCGGAGCTTGCGCGGATATTCTACAGCTACGGTGAGGAACGTTACGGACGGCAAATAGCGCAGCGTATCTGCGAACGCCGGGCGTACAAACCCATTGAAACAACTATCGAGCTGACGGAGCTTATCAAAGGGCATCCGAAGCGAGTCTTTCAGGCGCTGCGGATTGCCGTCAACGACGAACTCGGGGAACTTGAACGTATGCTTTCTCTTGCCCCGGAGCGGTTGAAACAGGGAGGACGGCTTGTTGTCATTTCTTTCCATTCTCTTGAGGACAGGCTTGTGAAGTACGCGTTTCGGGACGACGAACGCTTGAACGTCATTACTAAGCACACCGTAACCGCGTCCGAACACGAATTAGCGAACAATCCGCGTTCCGCCAGCGCAAAACTTCGCGCCGCGGGAGCGAGAACATAAACGGAGGCAAAATACTATGGATAACTCACGCGCAATACCGCGTAAAGGTTCAGCCGAAGCGCCCAAATATCGCGTAACTCCTAAGGATTTTGAGCTTGAACGGCTCACGACCGCGGTTCCGGTCGCTCCCGCTAAGGTAACGCTCAAAGCCGCGTCCGTTAAGCCTAAGACCGCGGTTCTCACGCCTATGGGCTTGCTTGCAATGACGCTTGCGCTCGGACTTGTAGTTTTTGCGCTAATCACACATATTTTGCTCGGACAGGTTACAGCGGTTTCAATGCAGCTGCGGACAGACCTTACTCAGGCAAAAGCCGAACAGTCGCGCTTACAGCTCAATCACGAACTCGCGTTCTCACTGACGGAGCTTGAACAGGAAGCGGCAGCGCGCTACGGAATGAAAAAGGCTGACGCGCGGCACATTACCTACCTTACACGCAGCGGTACGGAACGCGTGATAACGCTTCAAACCGAAACAAACGCTAACGACGGCATACTTGGCGCAATAACCGACTTGCTTAATCGGCTAAAGGCAGTGGTTAGTTAATAGTGGTCAGTGGTCAGCAGGAACGACGGCATTTGCGCGGGGCTTAAACCTTAGTGCGCATAATTCGGCTGCGCTGACAATAAACTAACTTTGTACAAGCAGCGTATTACGGGCAATGTGCGTTCCGCCACACAGCGGAGCGCGGGACATAAGGCGAGGCAACAACAATGAAACAAGACAAACCGCTGACAAAACTAGATGAAATCCGCGAGAGTAAACGCAAAAAACGTAATCGTCCGGGGAAGCAGGTACTTCGCCGGACGACTGTTCTGCTGATTATTTTCGGCGCGCTCTTTGTCCGCGCGGGCTTCCAGTTATTCGATTTGCAATACGTACGCGCTGACGAATTCGAACGTATGGCGATTAACCAGCAAACTCGCGAGGTCGATATTCCGGCAGCGCGCGGGACTATCTACGACACTAACGGAAAGCTTCTCGCGCAGTCGGCTACCGCATATACCGTATTCATCTCACCGAAAGAGCTTATCACCTACGAAGAAGACAAAACGTTCATCGCGCGCTCACTCGCGGACCTTTGGGGCGAAGCCGGAAACTCCTACGAGCAAATCATACCTAAGTGGGACAAAACTACTTCGTGGTACGAAAAAGTTGCGGTACGCCTAGAACCTGAACTAACGGCGAAAGTGCGCTCGTTTATTGCCGAAAACAAGCTCAAGAGCGTCCACATAGCAGAGGACAGCAAGCGCTATTACCCGGCGCGTTCACTCGCTTCGCAGCTTCTCGGTTTTGTAGGGGACGAGAATACGGGACTCTCGGGACTCGAAGCCTACTACGAATCGACGCTGCGCGGTATCGGCGGCTCGACAGTCCGCGCTACTAACGCAGCCGGAACCGATATGATTGACCTCCAGTACGAAAACTACTATGACGCAGCGGACGGCAACGCTATTGCGATAACTATTGACTCGACCTTGCAGTATTATTTAGAGAAGCACCTCTCACGGGCTATAATTGATAACAAAGTCAAGAACGGCGCAATGGGAATAATGATGGACGTTAACACGGGCGCGGTGCTTGCAGCCGCCACGCTGCCGGATTTTGACCCGAATAAATTCAGCGATAGTTCGATCATCCCCGAGGAAACTATCACAAGATACGAGGGAACTCTCACAGATAAAGAGCGGGAAGCCGGAGTAAGCGCTCAAACTAAGGCGCTGCAAGCGCTGTGGAAAAGCAGGACGTTCAGCGATACCTATGAGCCGGGTTCTACCTTTAAGATTATCACACTCGCCGCGGCACTCGACGCGGGGGTTATAAGCGTTAACGATACGTTTTTCTGCGGCGGCAGCTACTCACTGCCCGGCGACCCTGACGTGCGCCACTGTTGGAAGCATAGCGGTCACGGCTCGCAAACTCTCTACGAAGCGGCGCAGCACAGCTGCAACGTGGCGTTCATACAAATCGGTATGAAGCTCGGAGCCAAAGGCTTCTACGACTATATCAAAGCTCTCGGTTTACAGGACAAAACCGGTATAGATTTCATAGGAGAAGAGAACGGACTTTGGTGGCCCGAATCGGACTTTTACGCTTCGAACTCGTCTCTGGCTTCCGCAAGTTTCGGGCAGACCTTTAATATTACGCCCATTCAGCTGATTACAGCGGTTTCAGCGATAGCAAACGGCGGCAACTTAATGAAGCCCTATTTACTGAAAAATATCACCGCCTCGGACGGTACAATCCTCAAAGAGAATAAGCCCACGGTGGTTCGCCAAGCAGTCAGCGAGGAGGTTTCCGTACTCGTCCGCGATATATTGGAGACGGTAGTCAGCGCACCCTCCGGCACAGGCAAAAACGCCCGTGTAGCGGGCTACCGGGTAGCCGGAAAAACAGGAACGGGCGAAAAAATCGGTCAGGCAAGCAATGAATATGTAGTATCGTTTATTGGCTTCGCTCCGGCTGACGACCCAAAGATTGCAGTTCTCGTATTGCTTGACAGCCCCGACCGAACTGCCGGCAACGCGGTCAGCGGCGGCGCGATGGCAGCTCCCGTGGTTAGCAGTGTTCTCGCGGACAGCTTAGATTACCTCGGGATTCCGCCTAATTTTACCTCGGAAGAAATAAGCGTCACAATGCCGAACGCAAAAGGAATGAATATCTCGGAAGCTAACGCTAAAATACAAGGACTCGGTATAACCGCTCGTATCTACGGCAACGGCTCCACTGTTACGGACCAAGTACCCGCGGTCAACGAGGAGCTTGACCCCGGTTCACAGGTAATTCTCTACACCGAAAGCGGCAAGCCCTCAGAACTTGTGGAAGTGCCGAACATCTTCGGTCTTACCTATACACGGGCGCGGGGTGAACTCGAAGCCATAGGACTATTTATAAAGACAGTCGGCGTTAATCCAGACGGCGCAAAGTCAACAATCATTACCGCGAGACAGTCTTTTGACCCCGGCACAGAAGTCGCCTACGGCACCGTCGTTATAGTAACCCTAATCGACAATGACCCGAATGTTCTTGAAGGCAGAGGGTAGGTCAGTGAACAGTGAATAGTGAATAGTGAACAATTACGGGGGCTTGGATACCGCAATCCGGGCGAGGCTGGGAAACCCCGCCCCTACATACGCCCACTAAATAAAAAGGAGCGCGCTATGCCTAACGTTTCGGACTACACGGATATAACCTACGACAGCCGCAAGGTTACTCCCGGCGCACTCTTTGTCGCGCTGACAGACGGCGAACGCGACGGGCGCGGCTTCGCGGCGGACGCTATAAAGCGCGGCGCAAAAGCCGTTTTCGCTGCTGACAGGCGCACTCTCGCGGAGCTTTCAGCTGAATTTTTCGGCCATCCGGAGTGCGAACTCACGTTAATCGGCGTAACCGGAACTAAGGGCAAAACCTCCGTTACTACCTACTGTAAGCAAATCTACGAGACTGTAAGCGGCAACAAAGCAGGGCTGATAGGCACTATCGCAAACATTGTCGGAGACGTCAGCACTCCCTCGACGCTTACTACTCCCGAATCACGTGACCTCTACGCTTTATTCGCCGAAATGGTCAAAGCCGGCTGCAAAGCGGTCTTTATGGAAGTCTCCTCGCAGGCTCTCGCGGTAGGACGAGTGAGCGGATTGCGCTTCGCGGTCGGTGCGCTTACAAACTTCTCGCACGAACATCTCGACCTCCACGGAACTATGGAAAACTACCTCGCGGCAAAGCTGAAGCTTGCCGACGTTTCCGACAAATTTATCATCGACGAACGTATAAAGCTCCCGTCAGCGGCAAATAATTGGCAACTCGTTGACGGCGGCGACAACCGCGCTATCGTTCTCGCAATCTGCACCGCGCTCGGACTTGACCGCGCAGACTGCGAAGCCGCCTACGCCGAGGCTAAACCGCCGAAAGGACGCGCCGACTTAGCCTACTGCGGACGCTTCACCGTTATGATTGACTATGCTCATTCGCCGGACAGTCTGCGCTATATCTTGGACTACGGACGTAAGCTCAAACCCTCGAAGCTCACCGTGGTATTCGGCTGCGGAGGCGACCGCGACCGCTCCAAACGTCCCGTAATGGGCGAAATAGCCGCAAAACTCGCGGACTACGTAATTGTAACGAGCGACAATCCGCGCAGCGAGGACCCGAACGCTATAATCGACGAAATACTTTCCGGTTTCCCCGCTGAACCGCCTAAGGCTATTCCCGACCGCCGCGAAGCTATTGCCTACGCGATAAAGCGGGCAATTCCCGGCGAACTGATTATCCTCGCGGGAAAAGGTCACGAACCTTATCAGGAGATAAACGGAGAACGACGCTCCTTCGACGAATACGAAATAATAAACGAACTGACAGCCGGAGAATAACACAATGTACATCATAGCGCTTGCGTCCTTCATCATAGCCGTCGTAATCGGCTTAGTCCTAATCCCAATCCTCAAGGCGTTCAAACTTGGGCAGCCGATAAAGACAATCGGACCCGTCTGGCACAGTTCGAAAGCCGGTACGCCGACAATGGGCGGCTGGATATTTATCCTCGCGGGAGCTGCGGGAATCTTTGTATGGCGTTGGCTAAATTCTTCGGCGGCTGAAACCTCGCGTGGACTGCCCGTTATAGCCGCGATTTTCGTCTTTGCTCTCGTATTCGGGATTATCGGCTTCATAGACGACCTCGCGAAAATCCGCAAGAAGCAGAACGAAGGATTGACAGGCAAAGTGAAGTTCCTGCTGCAGTTGATTGCCGCGCTCGTGTTCCTATTTCTTATGCGAAACTTCGGGTATCTTACGTCAAACTTATTCATACCATTCCTGTATATTGAAATCGCAATCCCCGTCCCGCTGTATTTCGCGTTTGCCGCTTTTGTAATAGTTGGCACGGTCAACGCGGTAAACCTCACGGACGGCGTAGACGGCGTGCTCACGGGCGTTACGCTGCCGGTGCTCGGCTGTTTTGCGCTGCTTGCGTTTGTATCGCGGCAAACCGTTCAGTTCGTATTTGCGATAGTCTTAATCGGGGGCTTAGCGGGCTATCTGCTGTTCAACTTCCACCCGGCGAAAGTGTTTATGGGCGATACGGGAAGCCTTTTTCTCGGGGGGGCAATCTGCGCGCTTGCGTTTTCGCTGAATATCCCGCTGGTACTCGTTCCGCTCTGCCTGATATATATTTGGACGACTTTGAGCGTAATAATTCAGGTAGGCGTATTCAAAATCCGCCGCAAGACGCGCGGTTTGGAATACGCTCAATCGCATAGAGTGTTCAAAATGTCGCCGTTCCACCACCACTTGGAAAAAAGCGGATGGAGCGAGTACCGCATTTTCGCAGTCTACACAATAATCAGCACAGTATGCGCGATTGCGGCATACGTAAGTATTGCAGGATTCACAGTGGTCGGTGGTTAGTTAGCAGTGGTCAGTGGTCAGTGGTCAGTGAGCAGTGACCACGCCCCAGCATCCAACGTCCAAACCAACGTCTTTGATATTTGATAACTGTTATCTGCCAAACCGAGGTGACTATATGACAGCAGAACCTAACAACAGCGTTTTCGCGGAGGACGCACTGCCCGATTACCGGGAGAAAGCAGCCGCGGGACGTATAGACTTTGTATTCGCGGGCTTCACATTGCTGACGCTTGCGGTTGGCTTAGTAATGCTCCTGTCCGCAAGTTACGCGCGCGCTTTCTATGAAGATAACGGCTCTCCGCTGGGGATATTCATTCGTCAGCTCGGATTCTCGGGGCTTGGGGTAGCGGCGATGTTCGCCATAGCGCTTTTCCCGAAGTTTAACGAACGTTTCTTTGAGAAATGGTCGCCGATTACGTTTTTCGCTTCGCTTATTCTCTTAGCCGCGGTACTGGTAATCGGAACGAGCGAGGGCGGAGGCAAACGCTGGATTAACCTCGGGTTTATGAACCTACAGCCCTCGGAACTCGTAAAATACACTATGGTGCTGTATTTTGCGCGAAGAATGTGTTCGGTAGGTAAGAAAATCGGAACAATCAGCAAGGGCGTCGCGCCGTATGTCGGTTGGCTGGTTGTAATCTGCGGCTTGCTTATTGCGGAACCGCACGTTTCGGCGTGTATAATTTTTATCGCTCTTACAGGCTGTATGATGTTTCAGGCGGGTACGCGATTCCGCTATATCGCGATTCTTCTCATTCTGGCAAGTATTGCGGCTTACGGAATGTACAAGACGGGTTTTCCCAGCGACTACATAACAGAGCGCGTTATCGTTTATCAAGACCCTTGGGGCGACAGCAAAATCGCGGAAGACAAAGGCTACCAGACGCGCCAAAGCCTCATAGCGGTAGGTTCCGGCGGACTTCTAGGTTTAGGGCTGGGGCAATCCCGTCAAAAGCACCTCTATCTCCCGGAGGAGCATAATGACTTCATCTTTGCGATAGTTTGTGAGGAGTTCGGACTAATAGGCGCGATAATAGTTATGCTGCTCTTCGGAATTTTAATCGCGAGAGGTTACTGGCTCGCAATCAAGAGTAAAAGTAAGTTTTCGGCACTTGTTATTGCCGGAATTACGACTCAGCTCGGCATACAGGTATTTCTTAACATCTCCGTTGTGACGAACCTGATTCCCTGCACGGGAATCTCGCTCCCGCTGTTTAGTTACGGAGGCAGCGCGCTGCTGTGCCAACTTGGAGGAATGGGAATAATTCTCGCGTTATCCCGCGGAACGTGCTGATTTCGGCAAAGCTATATTGCTGAGGAATCGCTGTAAACGCTTCGTGAGGTACCGCCGGCAGCTAATTTCGGAGGTCGATAATGATAATATCAGCGTCGCGGAGGACAGATATTCCGGCGTTCTACTCCGAGTGGTTTTTTAACCGTCTTCACGATGGATTCGCGCTTGTACGGAATCCTATGAACCCGCGGCAAGTCAGCCGTGTTGCTCTTTCACCGGAATTTGTCGAGGGGATAGTCTTTTGGACTAAGAATCCGTCGCCGCTTCTTCCGCGACTTAGCGAACTTGCGGATATGGGTTACAAGAGCGCATTCCAATTTACGCTCACACCATACGGACGCGACGTCGAGCCGAATGTGCCGGACAAAAACAGTGTGTTAATCCCCATATTTAAGGAATTGTCAGACCGGCTCGGAGCGGAACGCGTTAATTGGCGTTACGACCCGATTTTTATAAGCGAACGTTACGACTTCAACTATCACGTTCGCGCTTTTGGTAAAATTTGCGGGAAGCTAAACGCTTATACGAAAAATGTAACAATCAGCTTTGTAATTCCGTATAAAAGTATCGTGAAGAATATCGCACCGCTGAATATTTCGTACGAACGCCCTGAACAGCTCCGGCTTGCGGAAAAACTTGCCGAAATTGCACACACTCACGGTTTGCAAATTTCCGCCTGCTGCGCCGCGGAGCTTCACAGTTTAGGAATTGTTCCGGCTAAGTGCATTGACGGAACAATATTCGGCGCTGCAATCCCGCGCGATATTAACCAACGCGCTAACTGCAATTGTTCGAAAAGTGTTGACCTCGGCGAATACTCAACTTGCCTGCACAATTGCAGCTATTGCTATGCGAATCACACTCAAACGCGGGTAGCCGATAAATCAGCCGCTCACGATGTTAATTCGCCGCTTCTCATCGGGAACTTAAACGCGGACGACGTAGTTCGCATACGCGCGAAATAAGCGGCTTGAACTTACAGGATAACGGCTGTTTTTTTGTAAGCGTCAAATAAGGCAGTGGATTCCAAAGCGAGTATATTCTTGTTACGATAGAGTAAAAGCAGTAATCGGAGGAATATATATGTTCGCGGAGGTAAAGGAATGCTTGCATTGCGGTAAAAAATTCAGCAAGAAGGAAATAGCACATAGCAGCAAATACTGTTCGCAGAATTGTACACAGAAAGCTGCATATCTACGAAATCACCCTGAAATGAAACTCAGGAGGTTCGACCCCGTATTAAGACAAAAAGTACTTGAAATG
>JAISLB010000007.1 GCA_031260685.1 Oscillospiraceae bacterium
AGAATATCCTCGTAAGCCGCGCCGTTTCGGGCGAATTCGTTTGCTCCGTATTGGCTTAGTCCCACGCCGTGTCCGTAGCCCTTAGTTGTGAAGCGGATTTCGTTGCCGTCAACCGTCCACGTTGCCATAGCGGAGCGCAGACCGTAGAGGAGCCGCAGCTCCGTCGCGCTAATCCGCTTATCGCCGAGAACTACGCTGATAAGCCGCGTAGTTTCGGAGCTGCGAACCTCGCCGCTCAGCAGCCCCGGGTCGAAAGATACCTCGGGGTATTTTTCTTTCGCAAGCCTTTTGAATTCCTCGATAGTAAAGGCGTATTCCGAGATAAAGTTCGGGACGCTTGCGGAACCCTCGGGCGATTCCCGCGCTGTTAAGTACGGAAGCTGCTCCGTCCAGACGTTTCCGCTGTTTTCCGTGTAACCTCCGCCGGAGGAATGGAACACAGCCTGTATGACTTCGCCCTTGTAACGTACCAATACGCCGTCGGTCGCGATTACCGCGTTTGCGATATTGGTCATAAGCGCGTCGAATTTGTCAGCGCTCCATTTTTCGCGCAGTTCCTCATCGGAAGCATACGCCGCGCAGTGCGAGGGGTCATCGCAAACGTCCGCGCCGGGGTGTCCGGGATTCGTGTGATTCAGCTTCCAATAGAGGTTTGTCCGCGCGGCTACTGCCTGCGCCTTAATAGCCTCGGGATAGAAAGTTCCCGGAACTTCACTCGCGGTAACTCCCCGCAGATAGTCCGCGAGAGACATTGACAGCGGTTCGCCTTTGACGAGGACGGTGATTTGCTGCCGCGAATCGCTTGATTCGGGATTTGCGCTCGGAAGCGCTTGCTCCGCGGGAAGCTCGTTTCCGGCGGATTCCGGGGAAACTTCGGGCAAAGCAGCCGCGCCGGGCTTAGCTGCTACGGCGGCAAGCAAAAGCGTAAGCGCGGAGAGAGCGACGGAGAAAAAAACCGGCAATAAACGTTTCATTCGCAAAACCTCACAATTGACATTTGCGGAGACTTGTGATATACTATGTTATTAGCTATGCGAATAGAACGTTTATACGGCTATCGGAGGTTTCCTTATGACAAAAAGCACCAAACGACTAATGTATATATTTACGGCAATCTCGGCGGCACTCGCAATCTGCGGAGGTGCGCTGCGCAGAATCCAGTACCTGACTGTCATAGACGCCGAAACGGGGCTTGCGGAGCCGTGGGCGCCAATCAGTCTCGTACTTCTCGCAAGCTGCGCGCTTATTATTATCGGCAGCTTCCTAATGTCGCGGGCGGTATCGCGGAGCATAAACGTTTCCGGGCGGGTATTGCAGGAGATGTTCGCGGCTCCCGCGAAAGCCCCGCGGCTGCTGCTCCCGCTGTTGTCCTGCGTTGCGATGGCTTTTATAGTTGTTACGGCGTTTTCGTACTATATCGCGGTGCGAAAAGGCTTGGTACCCGCGCTCGAACGTTTTGCTCCGGACGCTGTAATGACGGTATTCACGGCTCTCGCGGGGCTTGCGGTATTAACCTTAGGCTTGCGGATTGCGAACTTCGCGGGTATACGCGGTAAAAGCTCCGAAGTGAAGCTTGCGCTTGCCGTGCTGACGATTTTTCCCTGCTATCATATGGTGCTGACCTATCTGAACTACGTTCCGCTCCCGAATTTGCTGCTGTACAGCTATGATATGATAGCTCTCGGAGCGGTAGCCTTAGCAGCGTTGTACACTGCGGGCTTCGCGTTTACCCCCGAAACCGCTTCGCCTAAGTGGACACTGATGTTTCTGTGGATAGCGACAACGCTCAACGGCATAGCAGCCGGAAACCCCGCGCAGCCGCGCTTCCGCGGGATTTTCATCTTTCACGCGGCTGTCTGCTTTGCGGCTGCGCTGCTGTTTACTTCGAACTCCGCGCTTAGTCCCGCCGGCGATGAACAAATACCGCTTGCCGAAGCCGAAGCAGCGGATGAAGACGCGGACGAAGCAGCGGACGAAGCCGAAGACGCGGACGACGATTTGAACGAGGTTTAGACGTGCGGCGTACGAAACTCTTGACCTATATGCAGCGTCATCACCGCGGAGTCAATTTCTTGCTGATGACGCTTGCGGCGTTGCTCACTGTCTTGCTGTTGTTTCTCGGCTACCGTTCGGAGACGTTTAACGTGGGAAGCGTTCAGGTTTACGCACCCGCTGTAACGTCCGCGGGAGTGAGCGCACCGCTTCCCGCCGCTTATCCCGCGATTATCGCCGTAAGCGACCCCTCGCGATATGTCGCCTTAGGAGACAGCGAAGCCCTCGGGATATTGTACCGCGCGGTTTCAGTCGCGCTCGGGGAAGCTCTCGGAACCGCGAAAGAAGCGGAAGAAATCACCGAGGAGGAGTTCAGAACCGCGCTCACGTCCTCGGGAGTATACTTCGACTATCTCTATGACGTTCCGCTCGACAGTTTGGTAGTTTGGTGCGGGGTAACGAGTATTCGCAGGCACAACACTTACGCGCGGAGATTTATACTATCGCCCGATGAACAGGGCTTTGCGCGGCTGTACTACGAGGCGGGAGGCAAATTTCTCAAAGCGGAGACTATCGCGAATCTCGCACCCGTTATGCCGCGTCTTAGCGCGTTTATCCCGAATAACGGCTACTTCGCTTTTGAGCATAATCTGGACGGTATTGACCCCTACTGCCTGTTTTTCGACGCTATTCCGGACCTCCGCGCTATTGCGCTCTCGAACCCGCTTTTTGACGCGCGGACTATTCTTCCGCTGTTTGGTATGAACGCTTACTTACAGGCGGATTACGGAGCGGACGGAACGGGACTCTACGTAGAGGACGAACGTCAGGCGCGAATCCTCTCCGGCGGCGAAATCAAGTTCACGCGCTACGCGGTTACGCAGCCCGCGGAGGATTTATCGGCTGCCATCGAAATGGCACGCGCACTTACCTCCGCCTTTTCAGCGGGGAGCGAACAGCTTGCGCTGCGTTACTCGGGCTTTGAATATGACGGAACGATGTACCGCGTAAGCTTCGTTTGGTATTACGGAGATTTGGAAATCCGTGTTCCCGGCGCGACGGTTACGATAGACGGCACGGGAATCCGCGAAGCCGACATACACCAGCTTTCGGCTGCCCCGCTGACCGCGTCGGAGGTTGTACCGCTTCTCCCCGCGGTTCAGGCTGCGGCGGCGGTAAGCGTCCGGCAGCCGGGAGCCGAAATCCGTCTCGCCTATGACGAAGCAGGAAAACCAATATGGCTCGTCGCAGACGAATAACGCTTATTGGGGCAAAGGACCTTTTTTTATGAATCAGTTACGCCCTCCGCGTTTGCTTCTAACGCTTTTTCTCGCAACGTTCAAGATAGGGCTTGTGACATTTGGCGGCGGACTGGCGATGATACCGTTTATCCGCGCCGAATTCTGCGAGAAGCGCGGCTGGATAAACAACGAACAAATTACCGACATCATTGCCGCCGCGCAGACGCTGCCCGGGGTTATAGCCGTTAACAGCTCCGTGCTGGTAGGTTACAGGATTGCGGGAGTTCCGGGTGCGCTGACAGCGGGAATTGGTTCGGTACTGCCGTCCTTTCTCGTAATCTGCGTTGTTGCGGTATTCTATAACGCGGTAATCGGGAATACGGTAGTTCGGGGCTTTCTGCGCGGGATAGGCGCCGCGGTAGCCGCGCTCTTTGCATCAACGCTGCTGAAAATGCGCCGCGACAGCTTAATTGACCGAACCGCGCTGATATTTTTCCTCGCGGCGTTGGCGCTGATTTTCGCGTTTCCCAATCTAAACGTGATATTCATCATAATCGGCGGCGGAATAGCCGGTTTCGTAGTGCGTTACGCTATAAAGCCGTAACGTTTGACAATTGTTACGGCTCAAAAAGAGGTGAAAGGAGACTGCTCTAATGAAAAAGCTCAGACGCGCGATTTTCGCGGTATTGTCGGCCGTGTTACTGACGCTGTGGCTGCCGGCGCTGCCGCAAAGCCGAGCCGCTGACGACGTTTTTTTCACGGGGATTAACGACAGGCTTCTTACGCTCGATTCCTCGTCTATGCCGGTTGTTATCGACCGCGTAATCTATGTGCCGTACAACGTATTCCACGACAACGACCTCGGAAGTCTCGCGTTCTATCACCGTTCCGAGCAGCTTGTGCAGATATTGCGGGATAAGACGGAGCTTCTGTTTAACCTTGCGGACGAAAACTCCTCGGGAACCACCGGCGTAGGGGCGGCAAGCGAAAAGTACATCTGGAAAGCTTACGTACGTGACGGAATCCCCTTTGTCCCGGCTCTTTCCACCGCAAACTACCTCGGGCTGAATTACAGCAGGTTTCCGACAGACCTTAGGACGGACGTAATACGGGTAACGAGCGGTGCGGAAGTATACTCCGATTCGCAATTTGCGCAAGCGGGTTACACGCGAATGAGCCAGGCGCTTACGGCGTATAACGCGGCTAAACCGAGCGCGGCTCCTACGCCGTCTCCGACGATTTACGTGCCGCCGGTTAATACTCCGGGTCCCGGACCCGGTCCGTCACCGGTCTATCGCCCGTCCCCAAGTCCCGAACCTACCGAAGCGCACTACGGCGATGTTACGATAACGCTCAATATCATCGGGGTGACGGAGGAAACCGGCGGCTACACGGCAACGTATTGGGTAAGCGCGGAGGAAGCCGCGATTGACGCGAACCTGCTGCGGAAACTTCGCGGAGAGGGAAACTTAGCGGCTCCCGCTTCCTCCGATGCCGCGCCCTATCTGCGAGAGGTTTTGGGCTTTCTCAATCCCGCGTATTTGACGGCGGAAGACGGAGAGCTGCCGGAAGCTATGAGCCCTCGAACCGCGCTGCGGCTGGTTCGTGACCTGAACCACGGTTCCGAAGCCGCGCTTTGGCTCAATTCCCGCGACGACTATACCGAACTTTACGACTATCTACGCTCCGGACTGTACAACGTTATTTGATATAGCCGAACGGCTATTACGGAGGTTAAAGAACAATGACACTGCAACAGGCGCAGACAATACTTGAAAAATACAACAAAGAGCCGTTCCACTTGCGGCACGCGCGGGTAGTTTCGGGGGTGCTGAAACACTTCGCGGAAGAGTACGACCCGGGAAACGCAGAGCATTGGGCAATTGTGGGCTTACTCCACGACGTGGATTTCGAACTGTACCCCGAAGAACACTGCGTCAAAGGTGAGGAGCTGCTGCGCGGAGAGGGCGCGGAGGAGAGCGTAATTCGGGCGTGTATGAGCCACGGCTGGGGACTTTCGGGAACCGTTTACGAGCCTGAACACATAATGGAGAAAATTCTTTTCGCGGCGGATGAGCTTACGGGCTTAATCGGCGCGGTCGCGATAATGCGTCCGTCTAAAAGCGTCTCCGATATGGAGGTTTCAAGCGTAAAGAAAAAGTTCAAGGACAAAAAGTTCGCGGCGGGCTGCTCACGCGAGGTAATCTCAAGCGGCGCGGAAGCCTTAGGCTGGACGCTTGAAGAACTAATTGAGCGGACAATACTCGCAATGCGGACGGTAGAGGGCGAATGAGCAGCGCCGGAGCGGTTGACTTTTCTGCCGGGGCGTGATATACTGAGCATATAAGGCTGTTACGTTTGACAAGTGTTACGGCTGCGAGGTAAGATGACACTGGTAAGCACTGCCTTTACGAGACATTAGGTCTCGTAAAGGCAGCCCAAAACGGCTAAATCAGTACGAATTATTTGGAGAGGATTCAAAATGGAAAACAAAGATTACACTTCGCTTCCCGCTGACGGAGGTTCCATCAAAATCTCGGAAGAGGTTATCGCGACAATCGCGCTGGAAGCGCTATCGCACACGGAGGGCGTAGTGCTGCCCGCGGCTTCGGGCAATAAGCAGCACGCAAAGCAAAAGACTATACGCGTTAAGGTCGAGGACGGCAACGTCACTATCAGCGCGGCTATTTTCGCGGCTTACGGCACCAGCGTTCTCGACGCCGCCAAACGCGCTCAGTCGGAAGTTACGGAGGCGGTAGGAGCGATGACCGGTCTCACGGTAAGCGCGGTTAACGTAACTGTCATCGGCATAGCGTTCCGAAAGGCGGAGAAGCAATGACACGTTCGGCGGCCCGCGAACTTGCGGTTCACCGCGTGTTCGCGATGAATCTCAACCCCGAAAGCCCCGGGGACGCGCTTGACTTCGCCTTTGAGCCGTCCTACTATGCTAAGTATAAGGATATTGAGGAGCTTGCGGAGCTATACGCGGGTTTCCCGGAAACTCCGCAGTATGACTATATAGCGGCTATACTAACCGGCGTTTGCGGAAAGCTCGAAGAGATAGACGCCATAATTGCGAAATACTCGGCGGACCGCGAGGTCAAGCGCATATCGGGCGTTGCGAGAGCCGCGCTGCGCGTTTGCGTGTTCGAACTGCTCAATATGACAGAAATTCCGGTCTCGGCGGCAATAAGCGAAGCTGTATATATGCTCGAATGTTACGAAGATGAGAAAACTGTAAAATTCGTAAACGGCATACTGGGAACGTTCAGCCGTGAGATAGATAATAGATAGCAGATAGTAGATATCAGATAGCAGATAGCAGATATCAGAGACGTTGGTTTGGACGTTGGCTGCGGAGTACGTGGGAGCGTCCTGTGGGGAGCGTCCTGCGGGTTACGCCCTTCGGGGGAGCGTCCCTGCGGGGAGCGCCCTGCGGGGAGCGTCCTGCGGGGAGCGTCCTGCGGGGAGCGCCCTGCGGGGGAAACCACCCCGGCGCTTCGCGCCACCCCTCCCAAGAGGGGAATTTGGTCGCTGCTATTGTTAAGATTGCGGCATCTCCGCAGCCCCCGTCCTAACCCTCGTCCCCTTCCCCTCTTGGGAGGGGTACGCCCGCAGGCGGGGGGTGGTGTCCCCCGCAGCCCTCGTCCAAAACCCCCGTAATTATCAATTATCAATTGTCAATTGTCGCCCATTCCCCTCTTGGGAGGGGTGCCGTCCGCAGACGGCGGGGTGGTGTCCCCCGCAGGGCGCGTCCCCCGTCCAAACTCTCGTCCCATTCCCCTCTTGGGAGGGGTGCCGTCCGCAGACGGCGGGGTGGTGTCCCCCGCAGGGCGTCCCTCCGTCCAAACTCAACGTCCAACCCCAACGTATCTGCTATCTGATATCTGCTAACTGATATCTGAACAATCGAGGTAACTATGACGCCTACGGTATTATCTGTTGCGGAAGTCAACAACCGCATTAAGAGCGTTCTTGAGAAGAATCCGGAGCTTGGGAAGCTTATAGTTCGCGGGGAGCTGTCGAACTATAAGATTTACACTTCGGGACATCATTATTTTACGCTCAAGGACAGCGAATCGGCGCTTCGCTGCGTAATGTTCAGAAACGCCGCGCAGACGCTGCGCTTCCGTCCCGCTGACGGTATGAGCGTTCTGTGCTACGGGCGTATTTCGACGTACCCGCGTGACGGCGCGTATCAGCTGTATACAACTCGGATAGACCAAGACGGCGTGGGGAACATCTACGCGGCTTTCGAGGAGCTCAAAGCAAAGCTCGGGGCGGAGGGACTTTTCGACGAAAGCCGCAAGAAGCCGCTGCCGCGGTTTCCGCGCAGAATCGCCGTGATAACTTCGGGCGACGGAGCCGCGCTCCACGATATTTGTATGATACTGAAAGCCCGCTATCCTCTCGCAAAGGTGCTTGTAATGCCCGTCCGCGTACAGGGCGTTGAAGCCCCCGCCGAAATCGTCTCGGCATTGCGTTACGCTAACGCCCATAAGATTGCCGACGTAATAATCGAGGGACGCGGCGGCGGAGCCTACGAAGACCTAATAGCGTTCAACGATGAGCGGGTGGCGAGAGCTATCGCGGCTTCCGAAATCCCCGTAATAAGCGCTGTGGGACACGAACCGGACGTAACAATCTCGGACTATGCGGCGGACGTAAGAGCCGCAACGCCCAGTAACGCGGCTGAAATCTGCGTCCCCGACTCCGCCGCTTTACGCGCTTATCTCCAAAGTTCGCTGAATCGCCTTGAGACGAATATCACGAATCTTACGTCGAACCGGCGCAGACAACTCACGAACCTGTCGCAAAGCCGTGTTCTCGCCTCCCCAATGGGTTACGTTGAGGAGCGCAGACAGACGCACGATATGCTCTCCGCGAGGTTCCGTACAGCCTATGAACGTTACCTCGAAACGCGCAGAAGCAGGCTCGGCAACTTTGCGGCAAGCGTGGACGCTTTGAGCCCGCTGAAGGTGCTTGCAAGGGGCTACGCGCTGCCGCTGAAAAATGGTTCCGCGCTGAAATCCGTTCGCGAAGTAACCGCAGGAGACGCGCTGACGCTCCGTCTAAATGACGGAACGATAGAGTGTACGGCGGAGCAGATAACAGATAACAGATAACAGATAACAGATAACAGTGAACAGTGGTCAGATACGGGGGGTTGGACGTTGGGTAACGTGAATTGCCGCGCCGCTTTGCGCGATATATGCATATATATAATCGCATTTGACCGGAGGAACGTCTGATGACCGCGTTTTTTGCCATTTTGCTTGCGCTTATTCAGGGGCTTACGGAGTTTCTGCCGGTATCGTCCTCGGGGCATTTGAGCCTTGCGCAGGCGCTTTTCGGGAAGTTTGGAGTTAGCGGCTTTGACGATACCGACTTTTTCTATAACATTTTGCTTCACGGCGGGACGCTTATTGCAGTTTGCGTATATTATCGCAAGGATGTCGCGAACCTTTTTCTCCACCCGAATCGCAACGGTAAGCTGTGGCTTATGGGGATTGCGGCCTGTCTGCCGCTTGTAGCCGTTCCGCTCTTTGACTTGGACGATTACGTTAAGGTAGTTTCGTCGAGTACCCTCGCAATCGGGATTTTGCTCATCTTCACGGGTATAATGCTCAAAATCTCCGACGCTGCTATAAGCTATGGCAAGACGGAGCGCGAAGCCAAATGGTACGACCCATTTGTAATAGGTATCGCGCAGCTCATAGCGGTATTGCCGGGGATTTCGCGCTCGGGGGCTACTATCTCGGCGGGATTGCTTCGCGGCTTTACGCGGGAGTTCGCTACTAAGTTCAGCTTCCTGCTGTCTATCCCGACAATTCTAGCGGGTCTCGCGCTCGAAACTAAGGACGCGTTAGAAAGCGGAACGTTCACGTTTCAAGCGGTGTACGTCCCGGGTATAATAGTCGCGGCAGTAAGCGGCTATTGCGCTGTGATGTTCGTAAACCGCGTGATGAAGCGCGGACGCTTCGGCGGTTTCGCGGTATACTGCTTCTCGGCGGGAATATTCGGCGTGATATTGTCATTCATCTGATAAGGAGACACTTATATGAATAAAGTACAGTTTGCGGCAAAACTTATAGGAAGGACAATCAAACTCCCCGATTGGTATCAACCAAACAACTGTGAGGATAGCGAGTTTTTGGTAACGATAGAAACACCCAGGCAGTACGACGATGATGATTTTCCCGAATATGCAAAAGCCGGGAATTTCTCGATAGATAAAATTACACCGTTCATTGATGTTGACTTCAAGTTCGACAGGGAGGAAGCCAATGAACGTTGAAAGAGCTTTCGTAGATACAAACGTAATGCTCTACTTACTGTCAGAGCAGGACCCCGGAAAACGGGAAGCTGCGGCGCGCGCTATGAACGGGATTACACGGGTAATAAGTACGCAGGTTATCAATGAAATTTGTAATGTATGCTTACGAAAGTTGAAATACCCGGTTAGTAAAGTGGAGAAAGCGGTTATCGAAATATACCAGCAATATCACGTGTCAACTGTTACTAGAGGAACCGAGCTTTCTGCCTTGCGGCTTCACGAACGATATCGTTATTCGTACTACGATTGCCTTATGCTTGCCTCGGCGTTAGAAAACAACTGCACGGTACTGTTTTCGGAGGATATGGCGGACGGGCAGTTAATCGGCGGCCGCTTGACTATCCGCAACATTTTTGCTTGAATTAAGGTATTCAAATGAAACAACTCCTTACTATTCTTATTGGAGCCGCGCTTGGGATTGTCGCTTTGGCAGCTCCGGAGGGAATCCGCGAATATATCTATGCCGCGGCTTGTCTGGCGGCTGCGCTGACCTGTCTGCTGTCGGGAGCTAAACGCGCGCTCAAGGGCGATATAGTCAACGACGAGTTCATAGCGGTTATCGTTTGCGCCGCCGCGTGGATTCTCGGGGCTCACAGGTGGAGTGTTCTCGCGGCTTTGCTCGTTGCGCGGACTGTTCAGCTTGCGGCGGAGCTTGCTTCTAAATATTTCGATTCCGGACCGACGCATTTGCTCTCGCTCGTTCCCGAGAAGCCTATCGCCAGCGGTACTACGTTCTCGGTACGTCCCGGGGAGCGCATAGGAGCCGACGGAATTGTCCGCGACGGCGACACTATGGTCAGCACCTTAATGCTCAACGGTTCTACCACCACGCGGCACATTCATCGCGGCGACAAAGTTGTCGCGGGCTTTACGAATCTCTCCGCAACTATTGTCGTCGAAGCTCAGGCGGGTTCGGGTGATTCTCTCGCGGCGAGAATGATGAAGTGGATTAACGCTAACTCCTCCGGAGGGAGAGCGGAGCAAGCCGCGAGGGTTATGACTTTCGCGCTCCCCGCCTTATTGGTAATCGCCGGGGCGATTGCGCTTAGTTTGCGTATGGCTTCCGCTGAATACGCCTTGGAACTTCGCCGGGAGTATTTGACTTCCGCGCTTTTGTCCGTGCTGCCGATAATGCTTGTAAGCTCCGCGAGTCCGCTTATTAACGCGGTTCCGAGAGTCTACAAAGCCGCGATATCGGGTGCGACAAAGCTCGGAATCCTTTTCCGCGAGGGCAAAGTATTCGACAAACTCACGGGAATCAAAATCGCGTTCATAGAATGGGACGGAACTGTCACAACGGGCGAATTGCTGGTCTCCGGAGTAGAGCCGGAGCCGGGCGTTACGGAGCCCGGGCTGCTGATGATGAGCGTCTACGCGCTGTCGGTTCCGGGGGGAGCCGAGTACGAAGCGCTTCGCCGCGAATACCCGGAGCCGCTCGACCGCTCGGTTATTTCGGATTTCAGCGAACAGCCGGACGGCATTACGGTCACTATCCGCGGGGTTCCGATTGTTGTCGGCAAAGCCTCCTTTATGGCGGCGCAGGGACTGTCCACAGGTGACGACTCGGGAGAGCGCAACGCGCTCTATATCGCGGTCAACGGACGTTTTGCCGGGCGCGTAGTTTTCACCGAACAGCTTCGCGAGGGCGCTGCCGCGTCGTTTCTCCGTATGCGTGACCTCTACGGCATTAAGCGCGTCAACTTCTTCTCCGAAACCCTTTTCAGCGGAGCGGGGGACTGGATTCGCGCCAACGGACGTACAGGCAAGCTCTACACCGCAAGCACAAAAGCCGAGAAAATTCAAATCCTTACGAATACCCGCGGTCCTATCCTCTTTGCCGGAAACTCGCGGGACAGCGGCGATATAGCTTCGCGAACAGCCGATAAGCACTCGGTATATTTGAGGGTTACGGCTCCCGCGGCTGATTTGGGTTTCAGCGTTGATACTCCGGACGTTACGCTATTCTCCGATTCCGCGCTGCGGCTGTCCGATACGTTCCGGATAGCGCGGCTGGTGCGCCGCAGGAATACGCTGACTTTCAGCGCGGTAATGCTTATAAAAATCCTCACTGCGGCTGTGGTTCTCACCGCGGGACTGCCGCTTTGGGTTCCCGCGCTAATCGACGGAGCCGGCAAAATCGCCGCGATTGCTATGTCATCGCATTTGACGGTAGCCGACGACGAAGTCGCGATAGCGACGACTATCTGATTGTCAGTGGTCAGTGGTCGGTGGTCGGTGGTCGGTGGTCGGTGGTCGGTGGTCGGTGGTCAGTGGTCAGTGGTCAGTGGTCAGTGGTTAGTGGTTACGGGATTTTTCTATGGCTGAAGAGGGTGAGACTTTTATGATACTTTATGACCAGCACGTTCATTCGCAGTTTTCGTATGATTCCTACGCGCTTCGTTCGGAATCCTCCGAAGCAGCCGCGCGGAGCGGTATTGCGGGACTGACATTTACAGAACACTACGAAACTTGTGTTCCGGAGCAGCGCGCTCCGTTTTTTGCGGATTCTACTGCGAGAGTCGGCGTAGAACTCGGTTCGGGGCAATTGAACGCATCAGCCACGCGGGATTATCTTGCGCGTTATCCTTTCGATATAGTCCTCGGCTCGGTGCATTTTGACCCGGACGGCGAGGATTACTATACTTATCACCCCGCAAGCGTTTCGGAACATATTGAGAATATGCGGCGATACTTTGAGTTTCACCTTTCGCTTATAGCCGACGGGCAATTTGACGTTATAGCGCATCTCGGCTACCCGCTTAGATACAATAACAGCTTCGGCTTAACTATGGAGCAACTTAGGGAGGACGAAGCCGCGGGAAGCGCGCTGCTGGCGGTGCTGAAAGCCCTAATCGCAGGCGGCAAAGGCTTAGAGCTGAATTGCAGCGGAGGCTTCTATCCCTCGCTCGGGATATTGCGCGAGTACAAAGCTCTCGGCGGCGAACTGATAACCATCGGCAGCGATTCCCACGTTACCGGCGCGGGAGCCGACAGGCTCAAACTTGGCGCGGAGCTGCTCAAAGAAGCGGGATTCACTAAATACGCGCTATACAGCGGGAGGAAACCGGAATGGATAAATCTTTAGAGTTTGAAGAGCGCAAGACGCTTGCGCAATCAATTGCGGACGCTGCGCAGTCAGCTTCGCTGCGGGAAGCGGACGAGACGGAGCCTGACGAGCCTACGGAGGAACAGCGCAAATGCGTGCAGCGGGCTTTGAGAATCCTCGGCTTCCGGTCTCACGGGGTTGAGGAGCTTCGCCGTAAGCTCAAGGCTAAGGGCGAAAGCTCCGAGAATTCCGCGTATGCGGTCAATTATCTGCTGGATAAAGGGCTGCTAGACGACGAGAGCTACGGAGCTGAACTTTGCGAGTATTACCGCCGTAAAGGCTATCCCGAATGGCGGGTAAAGGCGGAACTCCGAAGACACCTTGTCAGATATGACAGATAGCAGATAGCAGATATCAGATAGCAGATACGGGGGTTAGGGCGTCAATCCCCGCAATCTCCGCAGCTCCCGTCCAAACCAACGTATTTAATATCTGATATCTGATATCTGCTAACTGCTAACTGAAATCTGCTATCTGCTATCTGAATAATGAACCAACAGGAGATTACTATGCTTGATATAAAACAAGCTATCGTTAACTGCGGACGGAGGCTTTCTAAGAGCCAGCGGCTTATTGCGGAATACGTTACACAGCTTACTCAAAACCCCGAGCGTTACGGCTTTGACATAGACGCGCTTACAGCCGGTAAACTCGCGGTATTGGTCGGAGTGAGCGAGAGCACAGTAGTTCGCTTCGCTGAAAAGCTCGGTTACGAGAGTTACCCGCAGCTTCGCCGCGCTATTCAGGACGCTGTACGCGCAAAGCTCACAAGCGTACAGCGTATTGAAGCGTTCAAGGAAAAGGGCAAAGCCGCTCACACGAATGAATCGCTGGAAAACTTGCTCGACACGGTGCTGAAATCAGACCTTGACAATATCCGCAGAACACTCCAAAACCTTGACCGCGAGACGTTCCGTCAAGCCGCCGAAGCGCTGAACAACGCGGAGCGGATTTTCATCGTAGGCTCGAGAACGTCGGCGGCTCTCGCGCTGTTCTTCGGTTATTACTGCAACATTATGTTTGACAACGTAAAAATCCTAACGGAAACCGCCGGAGGGGTCGGAGTCCCGGAGCAAATTCTCTCGGTCGGCAAAACGGGTGACACCGTAATCGGCATATCGTTCCCGCGCTATTCTCAGCGTACAGTCCGTGCGTTGCAATTTGCCAAGAGCAAGGGCGCGAAAGTAATCGCGCTGACCGACGCTGTAAGTTCGCCGCTGAAAGCCGTTTCGGACATCTGCATTTACGCGAAGGGCGATATGGTGAGCTTTGCGGATTCACTTGTTGCGCCCTTGAGCGTTATAAACGCGCTGATAGCGTCGGTGGCGGGAGCGCGTCAGGACGATATATCGGCGCGTTTCGCGGAACTCGAAAACATTTGGAGCGATAGCAACGTTTACGAGTAGCCAAAGGAGAGGTTATGCAAAAGGTAACAATCATCGGAGGGGGAGCTTCGGGCTGTATGGCTGCCGTAAGCGCGGCTTCGCTCGGAGCGGAGGTTACGCTGTACGAACCTAACAGGCAGCTCGGACGCAAGCTCCGGCTCACGGGCAAAGGACGCTGTAACCTTACTAACAACTGCGGCGTTAACGAGGTCGTAGCGAACGTCGTAACGAGCGGAAAGTTTCTGTTCAGCGCGTTGAAACGTTTTCCTCCCTCCGAGGTAATGAAGTTTTTCGAGGATTTGGGAGTACCGCTGAAAACAGAGCGCGGGAACCGAGTTTTCCCCGTGTCGGACGATGCAAATGACGTTGCGGAAGCTCTCGGGCGCGAAATGCTCCGCTTAGGGGTAACGATAATCCCGGAAAAAGTAAACGACGCGAACAAAATCCGCAAACTTATCAGCTGCGGTACCCGCGTGATTATCGCGACCGGCGGAGCGAGTTACCCCGCTACCGGCTCGGACGGAGGCGGCTACGAGCTTGCGCGGGCTTTCGGACATACGCTGATTGAAGCGCGTCCGCGGCTTGTCCCGCTCACTTCGGACGATGCAGACTGTAAAGCCTTACAGGGCTTATCGCTGAAAAATGTCACTGCCGCGCTGAGGAGCGGGGCAAAGACGCTGTACTCCGAAATGGGCGAGCTGCAATTCACTCATTTCGGAGTTTCGGGACCGCTGGTGCTGTCGGCTTCGTGCCATTTACCGCGGGACGCTGAAAACGTTACGCTCGAAATAGATTTGAAGCCCGCGCTGGACTTCGAAACGCTTGACAAAAGGTTACAGCGCGATTTTGAGAAGTACAGCAACCGCGATTTCTCGAACGCGCTCGAGGATTTGGCTCCTCCGCTCTTGCGCCCCGTTTTGGTGAGCAAAAGCGGGATTGCGCCCGGGAAAAAGGTTCACTCCGTTACAAAAGCCGAGCGTCAGGCTCTCGCGCGGCTGTTCAAGTGTTTCACGGTAAACATTTCCGGTACGCGCCCTCTCGCGGAGGCTGTGATAAGCTCCGGCGGGGTAGACGTCCGCGAAGTCAATCCGTCAACGATGGAGAGCCGGCTTACCGAGGGTCTCTACTTCTGCGGTGAGATACTCGACGCAGACGCGTATACGGGAGGCTTCAACCTGCAAATAGCTTGGGCGACGGGACGCTCCGCCGGAATTTCCGCGGCGTCGTCACTTAGCCTTTGAGCGGCTTACGAGAGCCGCGGCAAAGCTGAACACTATGGCGGCTGTAAGCCCTCCCGCGCAGGCTGTCAAGCCCCCCGTGAGGATTCCCAGCGCGCCTTTCTCCGTAACGGCTTTGCGCACTCCCTCCGCGAGAGAATTTCCGTAGCCTAAAAGCGGTACCGTAACTCCCGCGCCCGCGAAGTCCGCCAGCGGCTCGAATATTCTCAAAGCCCCGAGAATTACTCCGAGAACTACGTAACCGGTCAGGATTTTCGCGGGAGTAACCGCGGTTTTGTCGATGAGAAGCTGAGCCGCCGCGCAGAGCGCTCCGCCAACGGCAAAAGCCTTGATTAGATTCAGAATCAGCATAATACGGCTCCTTTCACAGCGAACTTACAAGCGCGACAGCGTGGCAGATTCCCGGGATTGACAGCCCCTGCGCCGAGCTTGTAGACGACATAAGCGCACCCGTACCGGCGAAGAGAACGCGCTTGAACGTTCCTTTCGTCATTTCGCGCAGTATATAGCCGCAGAGTACAGCCGCGGAACAGCCGCAGCCGGAACCGCCCGCGCAAACGTCCTGCGTTTCTAAGTCGTAGATTAGACGTCCGCAATCGTTGTAGTTATTCAGCGGTATGCCGTCCTTCGCGAATAGCTCCGTAACTACCGAATGACCGAAATCACCCAGGTCGCCCGTGACAATCAGGTCGTACCAGTCGGGTTCAATCGATAAATCGCCGAAATGGCTGCGGAGGGTCTCATAAGCCGCGGGAGCCATAGCCGCGCCCATATTCATCGGGTCTTTTATGCCGCTGTCGCGTATACGTCCGAAAGTAACCGAGGAAACGTAAATCCCCGGCTCGTCGGAGGATTGCAGAATTACCGCTCCTCCCGCGGTAGCCGTCCACTGCGAGGTTTTGGAGCGTTGACCGCCGTATTCCAGCGGGAGCCTGAACTGCCGCTCGGCAGCGCAGAAGTGCGAAGAAGTTACGGCGGCGGCGTTTCCGAAGTGTCCGCAATCTGTCAGCAGCGCGGCAAGTCCGAGGCTCTCCGCCATAGTCGAGCAAGCTCCGTACAAGCCTATATACGCCGAAGCGTTATTCTCCGCCATTGCGAAAGAACTCGCGGTAGACTGGCTTTGGAGGTCGCCCGCGAATACGGCTTCCACCTCTGACGGCGAAAGCCCCGCTTTGCCGCAGGCAATTGAGAACGTTCTGCGCTGTATCTCGCTCTCGGCTCGTTCCCAAGTGGGCTGAGCGAAGTACTGGTCGTCCGAGAGAAAGTCGAAGCAGCCGGAAAGCGGCCCGTCGCGCTCCATTTCTCCGCCGACCGCGGCGAAAGCGAGAATACGGGCTTTACCGGAAAGAATTTTAGTTTGCATATAGTACAATCACCCTACAAAAAATATTGTGTTGTGATTATTTGCGTTTCGGAGCGAAAATATACGTCAGCTGTTGATATAGTATCCCGCGCCGCGTTTAGTGAGCAGGATAGTCGGATTCGCGGGGTCGTCCTCGAGCTTTTCGCGCAAGCGGCGTACCGCTACGTCAACGATTCTCGCGTCCCCTACGTAGCCGTAGCCCCAGACTTCGCTCATAAGCTGGTCGCGGGAATAGACTGTATTAGCGGGACCTTTCGCCATAAAGCGGAGCAGTCCGAACTCCCGCTGTGATATTTCGATAGTAACGCCGTCTTTGAGCAGCCTTTGCGCGGAGGTTTCGAGCGTGAGCCGCCCGATAGTGAGAACTTCCTGCTCCGCGGGACGGATTTCTTCGAGTACGCCGCCGCGCCGCAGGTTCGATTTGACTCTCGCGAGAACCTCTTTCACGGAGAAAGGCTTAATGATGTAGTCGTCGGCTCCGAGGTCCAGTCCGAAAACTCTGTCGCGTTCCTCTTCTCTCGCGGTCAGCATAAGGATTGGGACGAGCCTGTCACGTCTGCGAAGCTCGCGGCACACTTCAAAACCGTTCAGCACCGGAAGCATAACGTCAAGCAGTACACAGTCGGGAGCTTCGGACTGTGCGATTTCGAGAGCTTGTTTACCGTCATACGCCTGAACAACTCCGTAGCCCGCTTTGACGAGATTATAGCGCAAAATATCAACGATAGCCGGTTCGTCGTCCACGATAAGTATTTTTGCCATAGTGAGAATCCTCCGTTCACTTATATTGTACACCGATTGAACGGATTTGTCAATCGTAAGGCTTCGGCGGAATACTACAGCGTTACTGAAAACTGATGTTTCCGGGTAGGAAAGGGTACGAGTACTCTACCCATAGCGGCGGAAGTACCGCTCCGCGGTAAATGTTTACGAAAGATTTACAAATGAATTTCGAAACAGGGCTTGTAATTTTCGGGCGGATATTGTATAATATGACAGTATCGGTGAGTCAGGTGAAAACGTCAACTAAAAAAATTCAACGCGAAGGGCTTAATGATATGAATGTACAATTTCAAAACCTAATAGACGAAATCAGCGGCGCGACAACGCGGCACGTCGGGATAATCGACGGCTCCGGAGCTGTCGTCGCCTCCTCCGACGTAACTTTCGTCGGTCACGTATTCTCGGGGATAGCGGACGAATACTACGGGACCGACAACCGTGACCTAATGCTTCACGGCTATTACTTCCGGCTGCCGGACGTCCGCGAACCCGGCTCCGACTTTGACTACGCGGCTTTCTGCGAAGGTTCGGACGAAGAAGCCCGTAAAGCCTCCGTCTTTACCGCTATCTGCATTAAAGAATCGCGCAGTTATAACGCCGAGAAATATAACCGGAGCCTTTTCCTCAAAAACCTTATGAACGACAACACGCTCTTGAGCGAGGTCTACACTCGAAGCAAGGAGCTTCGCCTCAATCAGACCGCGCGCCGCGTTGTGTTCCTTATCCGCCAGCTTGAACGTCCCGATGTTCTCTGCGCCGATATTATCCGCACTCTCCACCCCGATACGCAGCACGATTTTGTTATCCCGATGAATGACGAGGAGGTCGTACTAATCAAAGAAATCGACCGCGAAGCCGACGTCACCAGTCTCGACTACGAAACTATGGCAGCCGAGATTCTGGACGCGCTTACGACGGAGGTTTACGTAACAGCCCGCATCGGTATTGGTTCCGAAGCCGAAACAATCCGCGAACTCTCCGACCGTTACAAAGAAGCGTACGCGGCTCTCGAAATCGGACCGATTTTTGAGGAGCACCGCTCGATTTTCCGCTATAACGCGCTTGGGCTTGGGCGCATTATCTATCAGCTTCCCAACACGCTCTGCGATATGTTTATCAACGAAGTTTTCCAGAAGAATCCGATTGAAGCTCTCGACGCGGAGACTTTGCAAACTATCGACTTTTTCTTCGCGAATAACCTCAACGTCTCCGAAACCTCCCGCAAACTCTTTGTTCATAGGAATACTCTTGTGTACAGGCTGGAAAAGATTAAGAAGATTACAGGACTTGACCTGAGAGAATTCGACCACGCGATAGTATTCAAAGTAGCCCTGATGATAAGAAAATATATGCACGAACATTCCAGATAGCAGTTGTTCAGATAGCAGATAGCAGATATCTGACCACTGACCACTCCGCCTGCTGACCACTATAAAAAGGTGATATGATACAATTTACAAACGTACACAAGAGCTATGACAACGGTAAGCACGCGCTGAAAGGCGCGAGCTTTGCCATAGACGAGGGGGAATTCGTCTTTCTCGTCGGACCCTCCGGCTCGGGTAAGTCCACAATTATGAAGCTCTTTACCGGCGAGATAAAGCCCTCGCAGGGGAGCGTCGAAGTCAACGGCTTTAACGTGGGAAAAATCCGGCGCAGAAAGATGGCGAAGCTCCGCAGAACGCTCGGCGTGGTTTTTCAAGACTTCCGGCTGATTGAGAAAAAAACTGTCTACGACAATATAGCGCTTGCGATGAGAGTTTTCGGGCAAACTGGCAAGGAAATCCGCAAGAGGGTCGGCGAAGTCCTCTCGCTCGTGGGGCTCGAAAAATCCGCGCACGCCTTTCCTCCGCAGCTTTCGGGCGGTGAGCAGCAGCGTGTGGCAATAGCGCGCGCGCTTGTCAATAAGCCCTCGCTGATTATCGCGGACGAGCCTACCGGTAATATCGACCCGGCGCGAAGCCTCGAGATTATGCACCTACTTGAGCGTATCAACGGGCTTGGAACCACCGTCGTCGTAGTCACCCACGAAAAAGAACTCGTCAACCGCTTTAACCGTAGAGTTATCGCAATCGACAAGGGACGAATAGTCCGCGACAGTATCGGCTCCTACGATGAAGCCGCGGAGCAGCTGACGTTCGATTTGGCGGGTATTCCCGTGGTTACTCCCGACCCGGGCGATATACAGATTGCCGGCTACTACGATTATGCCACTTACGGTGAGGACGCGCCCTATGTTCCCGCGGTTCCGGACGAAGCCAAACCCGAGGCTCCCGAATATCCCCGCATTATCAGCGGCGACGTCAGCGACTTCATAAACGCGATGATGAGCGACATTCTCGACAACGAGAAACCTGAAGCCAGTGAACAGACGGACGACAGTGGTCAGTGGTCAGTGGTCAGCGGTCAGACGGAGACTGACGGAGATGAGAACGGAGAACTATGAGTAAGAATCTGCTTGTCCTTGCGCTTTGCCTGACGCTTTTCGCGTTTACCGGCTGCGCTCAAAACCCCGCGGCTCCCGCGCTTTCAGCGGAGGAGCTGCAAGCTCTTGACGACAGCGAATTCGTAGACGCTGACGTTCCCGGGGAGCTTGCGGAACACTTCGAAAGTCTCGGCGAACTCGCTTCCGCGGCTGCGTACATTGTCAAAGCCGAGGTCGTAAGCGTCGAGGTAGAGGGCGGACAAACCCTCACGAGCGTCAAGCTTACGGACAGCTTCAAGGGTAAGCTTGCCAAAGGCGATACGATTGAGATAGCTGAGGAGGGCGGCACAAACGGAAAAATCTTCGGCGGAACCCCGCAAATGTCCGCTCCTAACGTGTACTACCTCTTTCTTACGGATGAATACAATGGTAAATACTACGTTACAGGCGCTTTCGGACGCTTCATAGTGAAAGAGGGCTACTGCGTCCAGCAAACGATAAGAGCCGCGAAAATCTACGCGTACAGCCCAATGCAAGCGAAAGATTTCGAGGACGTAGTTAGCGGTTAGTGGTCAGTGGTCAGTGGTCAGTGGGACGTTGGTTTGGACGTGGGCTGCGCCCTGCGGGGGACACCACCCCGCCGTCTGCGGACGGCACCCCTCCCAAGAGGGGAATAGGGTTTGGACGGCGCGAAGCAATCCAAGCCAACGCATTTTATATCTGATAACTGATAACTGCATAACTGCATATCTGAAAAAAACGGAGGACGCGATGCACACTTTGAGCAAAATCGGTTACTACTTAAAAGAGGGGATTGCCGGAGTGCTAATCCACGGCTTTCTTTCGTTTGCTTCGGTGTTTATCATTTCGGCTTGTCTGCTGATAATGGGCTGTTTCGCGCTTGTAGCGATTAACATCGACCACATTATCGACGAATACGAAAACGAAAACAAGGTAGTGGCTTTCGTAGATGAAAACCTCACGGAGGAGGAAGCGATAGCGCTGGAAGCCGAAATAGAGGCTTCGGCAAATGTGAGAGACGCCGAGTATTTCTCCCGCGAGGACGCGTATTCACGCTTTCTCAATACTTTTGCCGACAGCGATATGGCGCGTATGTTCTCGGCTATCAGTCCGTCAACGTTTAGGTCGCGGTATACGATATCGCTGGACGATTTAGTTCTTACGGAGGATACAATCTACGGTCTCGCGACAATAACGGGGATAGTTCAGGTCAACGCTCATCTTGATATATCGCGCGGCTTCGTGACTGTCCGCAATGTGGTCGGTATAGTATCAATCGCGCTCGTGATAATCCTTTTTGTGGTGTCGGTATTTATGATGACGAACACGGTCAAGCTGACGACATTCAGCCGGAGAGAGGAAATCGGGATAATGCGTATGGTCGGCGCGACGAGTATGTTCATACGTTGGCCCTTTATCGTTGAGGGCTTGATACTGGGGCTGCTGGGTTCCGCGATAGCCTTTTGCGTACAGTGGGGCTTGTACCAATTTGCGTCGCAGTGGGCTGAAACGTTCAGCTTTAGCATAGGACTGCTGCCCTTCGGTCTCGTCGCGCTCCCGCTGATTGCGATATTCGGCGGAGTGGGCATACTAATCGGAGTGGGCGGCAGCGTAACCGCAATAAAGAACTACCTAAAAGTCTAAGCGGGACTGTTCACTGTTATTTGCACACAACGGAGGTATAAAACTATGCGGCGGCAACGGCTTATTGTTCGAATAATTTGCATATTGCTTGTAGTCTTACTGGTCGGCGGACTGATGATAAGTATGTTTTCCGGTGCGGGAGCCGCGCTGAAGGACGACTTAGCCGCGCTACGAGCTAAGCAGACGGCTATCTCTAATCAAAAGAAGGACGTCCAGTCGCAAATCAGGGAAACTTCGGGGCAGATTGCCGCCGTAGGTACGACTAAGGCGCTTCTCGACTATGAGATTTCGCTAACCGAGGACGAGATTGACAATCTTAACGCCCAAATCGACGTCATTGAGGGGCAGATTACCGAAAAAGAAGCGCAGTACAGGCAAACGAAAAGCGCGGAGGACGCTACCTACGAGGTTTTCCGCTCTCACGTCCGCGCAATGGAGGAGAACGGAGACGTTACATATCTCGAGATTTTGTTCGGAGCGAGAGATTTTGCCGATTTGCTGTGGCGCGTGGACTTTATCACGGAGATTATGACCGCCGACAGCCGCGTTACCGACGATTACGTAGCTGCACAGTCGCGGACTATCGCGGTTCAGGGAGAGCTTGAGCTCGTACGAGCCGAGGTAGACGACTACCGCGGTCAGGTTCAGTTAAAACAGCTCGAACTCGAAGGACAACGCCACGAAGCGGAGCTGATGATTCGGGAGCTAGAGGAAAACCGCGAGGAGAATCAAGCGGCTTTCGACGCTCTCGAAGCGAGCAGCAGCGCGCTGAATAAAGAAATCACGAACGTTCTGGCGAAAATAGCCGAGGAGGAGCGCAAAGCCCGTGAGGAAGCGGCGCGAAAGAATCAGGCAGCTCAAAACGTTATAATTTCCTCCGGAGTGTATAAGTGGCCCTCTAACAATACTAAGATTAACTCGGGCTTCGGGAAGCGTCAAAGCCCCACCGCGGGCGGTTCGTCGAATCATCAGGGGCTTGATATAGCGTCAAATCAGGGCGATAACATCTACGCCGCGGACGACGGCAAAGTCGTTACCGCAACGTACAGCTCGAGTTACGGCAATTACGTGGTAATCAACCACGGCGGCGGACGTTCCACGCTGTACGGACATATGAGCAAGCTGAAATGCAAGGCGGGCGATATGGTTTCGAAAGGCGATGTGATAGGGCTCGTTGGCTCCACGGGAATCTCCACAGGTCCGCATTTGCACTTCGAAACGAGGGTAGACGGCGTAGCTGTTGACCCGCTGCGGTATTTCAGCTGAAAAGTTAAAATGTGGGAAAGCGGGGTTCCGGGAATCCCGCTTTCGGCTATGTTTATGCCCGGTATGGAGCGAGGCGGCAAATTGCGATTGACAAAACCTTACGGATATTGTATAATTGAGCTGTTGCGGAGGGATTATCAATATGGCGAATAAATCGGCGTTCCGGCGTTCCGCGCGGCAGCTGCCGCGCAATACCGCGGGAAAAAAGATTCTGCGGAGAGCTGTCAAGCTCTCGCAGTGTATGATTGTCAAAAACGAGGAAAAGAACATTGTGTCCGCGCTGACGTGGGGACGCGATATTTGTATTGAGCAAATTGTAGTAGACACGGGTTCAGACGATAAAACAGTCGAGATAGCCGAAAGTCTCGGAGCCAAAGTGCTGCACTTCGAATGGTGCGACGATTTCGCCGCCGCTAAGAACGTTGCGCTTGAGGCTGCTTCGGGGACGTGGATTGCGTTTCTTGACGCTGACGAAACGCTCTCGCCCGAGGACGCCGCAAAGGTTATCCCGGAGCTGGAACGTATTGAGCGCGAGACTAACGGACGGGCGGCGGTTCTCAACTGTACGCTTATTAACCTCAACGATAAGGGGCAGACCGCCTCTACGCATACTACAGGGCGATTTTTCCGTAACGTTCCGGAAATTCGCTACGAGGGGCGGATTCACGAACATATCAACATCGACATCGAAAGGCACGTTATCCGCACCACCGACCGCCTGACGATTCTGCACACGGGCTACTCCGAGAGCGCGTACGCGGACGGCAGCAAAATCGAGCGCAACCTACGGCTCTTACGCTTAGACTTAGCGGAGAAGCCGGACGACATTATCACCAAAGCTTACATAATGGAGTCGCTGCTCGTAACCAAAAAGCCGGAGGACCTCGCGGAAGCCGTAGGTTTAGCTAAGGAAGTCGCGCTAAGCTCCGTTCCCCCGGATTACGAGAAGCTTCGCCGCTCGGCTATTATCGCGCTCTGCATTGAATACTCGGGCAATGAGGAGACGGAGGAGGAAGCTTTGCGTTTCGCAAAGCTCGGCTGTGAGCAGTACCCCGAATGTATGGACCTCATATACCTATTGGGAGTGTTCGAACTGCTGAACGGCAATCCCGCGGAGGCTCAAAAGCTTCTCGACAAAACGGAGGAAATGCTCCGCGGCGATACTCTCGCAACCGAATCCGTGGTGGTAGTCAAAGACGTTTTCCGGCTGTTTTTCTATCAGATGCAGTGTGCGCAGAAGCTTGACGATATGCCGCGGGTAATACGTTACGCAACGTTAATGCTCAAAGAGGACAAATACCAAAAGGGCATAATCCGTCCGTATATGCATACGCTTATTAGCACGGGGTCAAGTGTCCCGGAGCTTATCGAGCTGCTCTCGCGCTTGTATAAAATCGCTCCGGATTTGCCGAAAACTCAGGAGGGGCTCAAAGACAAACTCTTCCTCATCGCCGCCGCTAAGGACATAGCGGACAATCCGCAGGCGGTTACCGAAAGTGCCGCGCTATATCAGGCTATACGGCAGCTTGTAACCCCGGAGGATATAGCGTTTTTGAAAGGTGAAGCGAATGAAATCTAAACTGGATAACAGATACTTCAAAACGGGCTTGACCGCGTTTGTGGTTATAGCGGCGTCATTGCTCTTTTTCACCTTGCTCAATAGATGGAGCGGGATATTTGCTCAGGCGCGCAGTTTGCTGGCTATGCTGAACCCCGTTTGGGCGGGAATAATCCTTGCGTATCTGCTTACGCCCGTTATGGCTAGCTGTGAGCGGGCGTTCCTACTTCCTTTCGCTAAGAGCGTTATCAAAAACGAGAAGAAAGCGCGTGCGGTTTCGCGAGTTTTGGGAGTTATCTGCGCGCTTGCGATATTAATCGCGGTAGTCGCGGGATTCATACAGCTCGTACTCCCGAGCGTTATCGGCGGCGTAGAACGTTTGATGTCAAATATGGACCGCTACGTCAATGCCATACGCAACTGGGCGGAAACAGCTTTCGGAACTGACCCGAACCTCGACGACACTGTAATCAATTGGGTCAATACCGCGGTACGTTACCTGCGGACTTGGCTCGAGACGAGCGTCCTCTCACGCGCGGATTCCATTGCGGCGAGTATATCCTCCGGGGTGTGGACCGCTATTCAGTTTGTGGTTAACATTATCATCGGTATCATCGTCTCGGCGTATCTGCTATTCAGCAAGGAGCATTTTACCGCGCAGATAAAGAAAACTATGTACTCGCTTCTTCCCGGCAACGCGGTTAACCGTATAATCCGCGGCAGCCGCGACATACACCAGCTGTTCGGCGGTTTTCTCCGCGGCAAGATTCTCGCTTCGTTCATTGTCGGCGCAATCTGCGCGGTATTTATGGCGATTTTGAAGATGCCGTATATCGCGCTGATAGCGATACTCATCGGCATAACCAACGTAATTCCCTTCGTGGGACCTTTTATCGGAGCCGTACCGAGCGCGCTGCTGCTTTTGCTTGACAATCCGGTCAACTGCCTGATATTCGTAATCTTTATCATCGCGCTCCAAACCTTTGACGGTTACATACTAAGCGCGAAGCTTATTTCGAACTCCACGGGGCTTTCGGGCTTTTGGGTAATCGTAGCCATATTCGTGGGCGGCGGACTGCTCGGTTTCGTAGGAATGATAATCGGCGTTCCGATATTCGCGGTACTCTACCAAATAGCCCGAAACGCCCTGCGAAAGCGTCTGCAAAAGAAAAAGCTCCCGATAGCTACCAGCGCCTACGAAAACGGAGAAACGTATTAGTCAGATAGCAGATAGCAGATAGCAGATAGCAGATGCGGTGGTTTGGACGTGAGCTAACGTCCAACCCCCGTATCTGCTATCTGCTATCTGCTATCTGTCAACAGCTGCTAGAAAGGTTCGCAGTAGCTGCTCAATGTGCGGTAACAGCTTCGGTTCGCAGGATTGCAGCATTAGCGCTAAGCTGTCCGGAGGTTCGCGCTGACTTGTGCCGAAAAGTATATAATCAGTCGGGAGCCTAAGCGTCCGCGATATGTTTATAAGCGTCTGTACCGACATTCCCTTGACTCCAAGCTCAATATCAGCGCAGAAGCGCGGGGTAATATCAAGTAATTCCGAGAGCGTATCGCGGGTATACCCGAACGCCTCGCGTTGCTTGCGTATACGTTGTCCTATCGCCAGTAAGTCCATATTGATTACGCCTCACAGTTCATATTGCTTTTATTTTACCCCAAAGCTATCCACCGCATATGCTCAATGAGGTGTTGACTTTTATGAACTGCGAGTGTATAATAGAAAAGAGAGCTGTAATGGGGCTGATTCTCCCCCATATGCTCCTGACAACGCGTCCCTGCCGTTTTCTAGCGGCAGGGAACTTTTTCAGTTAGCAGATATCAGATATCAGATATTAGATATCAAATATTAAATAATAAATATCAGATACGGGGGTTTGGACGTTTGGTTGCGTCCTAATCCCCGTATCTGATATTTGATATCTGCTATCTGCTAACTAATATTGCCCATTGTCAAAGCCATTACGGCTTTTTGGGCGTGGAGACGGTTTTCGGCTTCGTCGAAGATTTCGCTTGCGTGAGCTTCGAAGACCTCTTCGGTGATTTCCTCGCCGCGGTGAGCCGGCAGACAGTGCTGAACCATCGCGTTATTAGTCAGCTTCATCAATTCGCCGTCCACGCAGTAGCCGGAGAACGCGGATTTGCGGAGTTCGCGCTCGTTCTCCTGCCCCATACTCGCCCAAACGTCCGTGAATACTACGTCCGCTCCGGAAGCTGCTTCGCGAATATCGCGCGTAAGCTTGAAGCCCGCGTAGTCGCCTGCAAACGCTATAACCCCCGGGTGCGGGTCAAAACCAACGGGACAGGCTACGGAAACGCTCATATTGCACTTCAATCCGCCGACGATAATTGAGTTCGCCATATTGTTGCCGTCGCCGATGTAGCAGATTTTGAGACCGTCAAGCCGCGAGAACTTTTCGCGTATCGTCATCAAATCCGCAAGCACCTGACAGGGGTGCGCAAAATCTGTCAAGCCGTTGATAACGGGAATATCGGCGTAGTAAGCAAGCTTCTCGACAGTTTCCTGCGCAAAGGTCCGAATCATTATCCCGTCGCAATAGCGCGAAAGTACCCGCGCGGTGTCCTGAACCGGTTCGCCGCGCCCGATTTGAGAGTCCGTACCGGAGAGAAAAATCCCTTGACCGCCGAGCTGATAGATTCCGGTCTCGAAAGATACCCGCGTCCGCGTAGAGTTCTTCTCGAATATCATCGCAAGCGTTTTACCCGCGAGAGGCTTTTGAGCGATACCGTTCTTAGCGTCGAATTTGAGCTGATCCGCGAGGTCGAGTATTTTGCCTATGTCCGCGCCCGAAAGGTCGAGCAGTTTCAGTAAGTCTTTCATCGTTACACCTCTTTTTATGCCGTTGTTCAATATTGCAGCTGTATAGTTTTCGCCAATATTTCAAGTCCCGCGTGCAGTTCCGCGTCGCTTACAGTCAGCGGAGGGAGGAAGCGCAGAGTGTCGCTCCCCGCCGTGAGAGCTACGAGACCATTTGCGAGAAGCTTCGTCACGAGTTCGCGGTGGGTCAGCGGAGCTTTGACCTCTATGCCGAGCATAAGCCCGATTCCGCGAACGGCTCCGAGCTTTGCGGAGTTGAGATTTTGCACGAACGCTTTGACGGTTTCGCCCTTGCGCGTAACTTCCGCGAGTACGCTGTCAGTGAGCGTGTCCAGAACCACGTTGGCTCCCGCGCAGCATACGGGATTCGCGCCGAAAGTGGTTGCGTGAGTACCCGCGGTGAGAACTCCGCGCAAACGCTCCGAAACTAAGAAACCGCCGAGCGGAAGTCCGCCGCCAATGCCTTTCGCGAAGCTTACGGCGTCCGGACTAAGCCCGTAATGCTGATAGGCGAAGAGCTTGCCGGTACGTCCGATTCCCGTCTGTACCTCGTCGATTAGGAGCAGCAGATTGTTTTCCGCGCAGAACTTCGCAAGCGTCGTTACGTAGCTTTGCGGCAGCGGGTACACGCCTCCCTCGCCCTGTATAAGCTCTATGAGAACCGCGCAGACATCTCCGCTTGCGCACGCGTCTTTGACCGCGTCAATGCTCCCCGGTTCAACATAGCGGAACGCTCCGGTATAGGGGAAAAAGTCCGGACCGTGGAATTTTTCCTGTCCCGTGGCTTCGAGAGTTGCAAGCGTGCGCCCGTGGAACGAGTTCTCAAGCGTAAGCACAACCTTACGGTTTTGCAAGCCGAAAGTGTCGTAGCTGTATTTGCGGGCGAGTTTTATCAAGCCCTCGTTGGCTTCCGCGCCGGAATTAGCGAAGAAAGCAGCCGCGAGACCGCTCCGCTCCGTGAGCTTTGCCGCGAGTTCGGCTCCCGGCGCGGTGTAGTAGAGGTTCGAGACGTGCTGCAGCGTTTCCGCTTGCTTTGCGACCGCCGCGGTCCAAGCGGAGTTAGCGTAACCGATAGAGTTAACGCCGATGCCGCTGGCGAAATCGATGTAGCTTTTGCCCTCCGCGTCATAGAGCGTAGCCCCGGAAGCGCGGGTAAACGCAACAGGGAAACGGCCGTAGGTGCCTAAAATGTGTTCGTCGGTCTGCTGAATAATTTGTGCGGTAGTCATAACGCGAACCTCCTGTGGTTGTTGTTGTCAGTGGTCAGCCGTAAGTGGTCAGTGGTCAGTATTTGTAGGGGTGAGGCTTGTCTCGCCCGGATTGTCACGGTTGCACAATATCTTTGGAACGTACAATCCCGTTCAGTAGGAGCGAACAATGTTCGTTACTACTGACCACTGCTCACTAACCACTGACCACTAACCACATCTGTCATCTGCTAATCATTGTACCCGCGCCGGTGTCGGAGAGCAGCTCGATTAGTATTGAGTGGGCGGCTCTCCCGTCGAGGATTACGGCTTCCTGAACTCCGCGCCGGACGGCTTCTACCGCGCAGTCGATTTTTGGTATCATACCGCCGGAGATTATGCCGTCTTTGATAAGCCCGGGTATCTCGGAGAGCGTAACCCGCGAGATGAGCGAGGTTTCGTCGCCCGGGTCGCGGAGCAAGCCCTTTACGTCGGTTAAAACTATAAGCTTTTCGGCTTTCAGCGCGTAGGCTATACGAGCCGCCGCGGTATCGGCGTTTACGTTATAGTTGCACTCGCGGTCAACGCCGAGAGCTACGGAGCTTACGACCGGGATATAGCCGTTGTCGAGGGCGGTCAGCAGCAGCTCCGGATTGACCTCCGTGACGTCGCCCACGTTACCTCCGTAATCGGTTCCGCCGCGAAGCTCCTTAGCGGAGAGTATAGCGCCGTCGATGCCTGATAAGCCGATGGCTTTACCGCCGAGGCGCGTGAGTCCCGCCGCGAGATTCTTATTGATTTTGCCGCAGAGCGTCATTTGTACGAGCTCCATAATCTCCGGAGTGGTATAACGGAAGCCGTTGACCTTTTTGCTCCCGAGATTGAGCTTCCCGGCGAGTTCGTCGATTTCAGGTCCGCCGCCGTGTACCAGAACGACCTTGATACCTACAAGCGACAGCAGAACGGTGTCGCGAAGTACAGCCGACATAAGCTCCGGCGATTTCATCGCGGCTCCGCCGTATTTGATTACGACAACGCGGTTATGGTGCTGCTGGATATAAGGCAATGCCTCAATGAGGATTTCAGCCCGTGTACATTCATTCTGCATCTGCGTTACTCCTTTTTGTCCGCGTACTAACCGCCGTTCCTACGTCTGCTGCCCACTGCCCACTGCCCGCTAACCACTGCTCACTGCTCACTGCCGAACAACTGCGGAGAATTTGCAGCTTTCGATACATTTGCCGCACTTGACGCATTTGCCAACGTCAAGCACGTGGCGCTCTTTACGTTCGCCGCTGATTGCTTCTACCGGGCAGTTTCGCTTGCAGGCTCCGCAGCCGACGCAGTTTTCGTTAATCTCGTAGTGTATCAGCGCCTTACAGCTATGCGCGGTACATTTCTTGTTGAAGATATGGTCGTAGTATTCGTTACCGAAATAGCGAAGCGTCGTCAGAACGGGGTTCGGAGCAGTCTGCCCCAAGCCGCAGAGACTCCCCTCCTTGACCTTATCGGCTAATTCGTGAAGCAGCTCGATGTCGGAGGCTTCGCCTTTGCCCTCGGTGATACGCTCGAGGATTTCGAGCATACGCTTAGTCCCGATTCTGCAATAGTTGCACTTACCGCAGGATTCTTTACGCGTGAAATCGAGGAAGTACCGAGCCATATCCACCATACAGGTCGTTTCGTCCATTACAATCATACCGCCGGAGCCGACTATCGCGCCCGTCTGGTTGATTGACTCGTAGTCAACGGGGGTATCGAGCAAATCTTCCGGTACGCAGCCGCCCGAGGGACCTCCGAGCTGAACCGCCTTGAACTTTTTGCCGTCCTTAATCCCGCCGCCTATGCCGTAGATTATTTCGCGGAGGGTTACGCCCATCGGAACTTCCGCAAGCCCTCCGCGCCGGATTTTCCCCGCCAGCGCGAATACTTTCGTACCTTTCGACTTTTCGTAGCCTATAGCCTCGAATTGTTCGCCGCCGCGGTTGAATATCCACGGTATATTGGCGAAAGTTTCGACGTTATTGATGTTAGTCGGCTTCTGCCAGTAACCTTTTTGCGCCGGAAACGGAGGTTTAAGCCGCGGCATTCCGCGCTCGCCCTCGAGGGACGCTATAAGCGCGGTTTCCTCTCCGCATACAAACGCTCCCGCGCCCGCCTTGATGCGGATTTTGAAGTTAAAGCGAGTGTTGAAAATGCCGTCTCCGAGGTAGCCTTTGTCAAGCGCCTGCGCGATTGCGGTTTCGAGCCGCTTGATAGCAAGCGGATACTCCGCGCGGACGTAGATTATTCCCTCGGACGCGCCTATTGTATAGCCGCAAATCGCCATACCTTCAAGCACCGAGTGCGGGTCGCCTTCAAGCACCGAGCGGTCCATAAAAGCCCCCGGGTCGCCTTCGTCGGCGTTGCAGACGACGTATTTTTCATCGCCGGCGGCTTTAGCGGCAGCGTCCCACTTGAACCAAGTCGGGAAACCCGCGCCTCCGCGCCCGCGCAGCCCAGAGGTTTTGAGGATTGCGACTATCTCCTCCGATTTGTGGCTTACGGCTTTCCGGAGCGCGGAGTAATCGCCGTAGTCGCTGATGTCCTCCGGGTTGATAACTCCCGCGTTGCGAAGAACTATGCGCTTTTGGTCAGTGAGGTAGCGTTCGTCCTCTTCGCTGATAGTGTAGTTCGCAATCGGTTCGCCCGAAAGCACGGCTTTCGCGGCTTCTTCATCGAAGTGCACGAGACGCTTGGAGGAACCGTCCGCAAAGTGAAAATCCACGATAGGTTCAAGGTAGCAGTTACCTATACAGCCCGTAGGCTCAACGGGGATTCCGACCTCCTCGAGGATTGCGGCTGTTTTCTTAGCTCCGGAGGCTATACCGCAGGAACCCTGACCGATTACGGCTTTTACGATGTATTTCATTATGCCGCTACCTCCTTGGCTTTGATGTCGTCGAGAATTTTGCGTACCTTGGCGTTGGTCAGCGAACCGTAGGTTTCTTCGCCCTCAGCTCCGCGAATCATCATCACCGGCGCGAGAGAACAGCAGCCGAGACAGGCGACGTGGTTCAGCGTGAATAATCCGTCGGCGGTAGTTTCGTTGTCCGCGACGTTGAGATGTTCCGAAACGGCGGCAGCTATGTCGTCCGCTCCGTTAACGTGACAGGCGGTACCTTTGCAGAGCATAATGAGGTTTTTGCCGATAGGTTTCAGCCGGAATTGCGTATAGAACGTAGCCACGCCATAGATTTTAGCGGGCTTAACGCCGGTACGCTCCGAGATTAGCTCGATAGTTCCCTCCGAAAGCCAGCCGTAAATCTCCTGCGCGGCTTGCAGAACGGAGATGAGACTCCCGGCGGTATCGGCGTATTTGTCAAGTACAGCGTTGAGCTTTTCAAGTTCGATATTCATAGTATACACCTTTCTGTGCGACTTGTCAAGGGGCTATGCAAAAATATTCACAAATTTTGAATTTTTATGCAAATCTCCAAATCCTAATAGCCATCCGGCTATGTTTTTGCCGTTTTGGGCTTACTTTACGAGACCCGAAGTCTCGTAAAGTAAGTACTAACCAACTGATGTCTAACCTCGCAGCCGTAACAATTGTCAAAATGTAACAGCTATAACTTAGAGGGTTCGAACGCACTTCCCGTCCAAACCCCCGTATCTGTTCACTGTTATCTGTTCACTGTTCACTGAAAATTTACCGCTTTGAGAACTGCGGAGCTTTACGCGCAGCCTTGAGACCGTATTTCTTACGTTCTTTCATACGAGGGTCGCGAGTAAGCAGTCCCGCGACTTTAAGCAGCGGACGGTAGGCTTCGTCAACCTCAAGAAGCGCACGTGCAATACCGTGGCGGATTGCGCCGGCTTGTCCCGTAACTCCGCCGCCCTTGACTGTGGCAACAACGTCAAACTTCTCAATAGTCGAAGTAACGCCGAAAGGCTGACGGACAATCAGCTTCAGTGTGTCAAGACCGAAGTAGTCGTCAATGTCGCGTCCGTTGATAGTAATCTTGCCGTTACCGTCCTCAAAGAGATGTACGCGGGCAGCCGAGGACTTCCGGCGTCCCGTGCCGTATTTGTAAGGTTTCTTAGGTTGATACATATTACTTTACCTCCCACGGACTCGCAACAGGTTGCTGAGCCTGATGATTGTGTTCCGGACCGCGGAAGCACTTGACACGTTTGATTTGTTCGCGCCCGAGAGTGTTTTTGCCGAGCATACCCTTGACGGCTTGCTCCACCGCGAATTCGGGCTTCTCTGCCATAATCTTTTTGTATTGAGTTTCGTGAAGTCCTCCGACCCAGCCGCTGTGTCTGCGGTAATACTTCTGGGTGAGCTTGTTGCCTGTGAGTACGATTTTGTCGATGTTTGTGACGATGACAAAATCTCCGCAATCGACGTGCGGGGTGTAGATAGGTTTATGCTTTCCGCGTAGTATAGAAGCCGCGAGAGTGGCTACGCGTCCGAGGGGCTTTCCCTCCGCGTCGATGATGTACCATTTACGCTCTATCGACTCGTTTTTAGCCATATAGGTAGACAAAGTAATATCCCTTCCTTTTCCTTTTTACTGCCGCATATCCGTTGCGGAACGCTCTTTGTTGCAGCCCGGGTTTGCGCATTGCCAAACGGTTAAGCTTTTGAACCCTTTTCAATCACGCCCGAACATAATAACACACACTTACGGGCTTTGTCAAGGCTTTTCTGCTGACAAAACAATACGGACACATAAAAACTCGCGTTTTCGCGCCGTATTGCGGTTTTACTCGCGTTTCCTCGTTTTGCAGATTAGAATTAGCCGGCGTTGAGATATTTGTCTATCTCGGCGGTAGTTTCCGTCAGTATCGACGAATACGCGCCGAAAACGGACATCTCGGGCAAATTCCCCGCTTTGCAGGAGTTGTTGATTTCTGTGCAGATTGCCGCCAGACGCATACAGCCGAGAGAGCCGGACAGCCCTTTCAGCATATGCGACGCGGACTCTATCTGCTCCACATTGAACGTTTTCAGCGCGGCTCCGACTGCGTGAAGCTCTTCTCCCGCTACAAAAACACGCAGCAGCTTCTTGTACAGCGCGGCATTGTTCATCACGCGTCCTAAGCCGTCTTTCTCGTCTATAAGTAATAGTTCTTCAAACATATGTCTTTCTCCCAAAGTATTAGACCTGTCCTGAAACCCTGCGCGACCAACTTCACGCAAGATTTTCAGCACTGCTGCGTTGTCGTCCTCACCGGGCGGCAGCCCGCTTTCGTCCTCCGCCTTGCAGAGCTAAAAATCTTACGCAAATTTAATCACGCAGGGTTTCAGGACAGGTCTATCGTTTACTCTACCTATTGTAACACAACTGTACGGAAATTGCAACTACCTTTTTACCTTGAGAATCAAATCCGCTTTATGCTGTACCTAATGTATAACTTTTGTCCTGACAGGTAATAATATCCGCAATACATTGTATATCGCCGAAGGAGATTATTATTATGCACAACTCACCTAAACTGCCGGAGCTGCAGCCGCAGGAGAAAACTTCCGTCCATTTGCTTACTAACGAGGTCGGAGCGCCCGTAGCGAACAATGAAAACGCGCTTACAGCCGGTTTACACGGTCCGACGCTTATGCAGGACGTCTGGCTTATGGAGAAAATGGCGCACTTCAACCGTGAAATCATTCCCGAGCGCCGTATGCACGCAAAAGGCTGGGGCGCTTACGGCAAACTCACGATAACCGGGGACATTTCGCGCTATACGCGTGCCGCCGTCTTGCAGCCTAATACCGAAACCGAATGTTTTGTACGTTTCTCGACAGTTGCCGGAGAGCGCGGAGCGGCGGACGCGGAACGCGACATTCGCGGCTGCGCGATGAAATTCTACACCTCGGAGGGTAACTGGGACCTTGTAGGCAATAACACTCCCGTATTCTTTGTCCGCGACGGTCACGACTTCGCCGATTTGAACCGCGCTGTCAAACGCGACCCGCGTACGGGGCTTAGAAGCCCGCAGAATAACTGGGATTTCTGGACATTGAAACCCGAATCAATGCACCAGCGTACCATTACTATGAGCGACCGCGGAATCCCAAGGTCGTTCCGCAATATGGATATGTTCGGTTCGCACACCTATTCGTTCTATAACGCGCAAAACGAGCGCGTTTGGTGCAAATTCCACTTCAAAACCCAGCAGGGTATCGTGAACCTCTCGGACGAAGCCGCGGCGGCTCTCGTCAGTAAGGACCGCGAGACTCACGGACGCGATTTATTCGATTCTATCGAAGCGGGAGACTTTCCGCGCTGGAAAATGTCCGTTCAGATTATGACCGAGGAGCAAGCGCGCAATCACTACGAGAATCCCTTTGATATTACGAAAATTTGGCGCCACGCCGAGTACCCGCTTATTGACGTCGGAATCCTCGAACTCAACCGCAACCCCGAGAACTTTTTCGCGGAGGTTGAGCAGGCTGCGTTCAACCCCTCGCACGTTGTTCCGGGAGTAGGATTCTCGCCGGATAAGATGCTGCAATCGCGGCTGTTCGGCTACGGCGATGCTCAACGCTATCGTATCGGCGTTAACCACAATCTAATCCCCGTGAATATGCCGAAAGTTCCCGTCAATGACTATCACCGCGACGGAGCGATGAGAACCGACGGCAACTTCGGGCGAACTCCCGCCTATACGCCCAACAGCGGGGGATTTTGGACCGCTCAGCCCGAAGTTACGGAACCTCCGCTGTACTTCGAGGGCTGCGCTTGGCGCTACGAGCCTAATGACGACCCCACTGACGATAATTTCCGCGCAGCCGGGGACCTTTGGCGCTTGCTGCTGCCGGCAGCTAAAGAGCTGCTGATTTGCAATACCGCGAATCACATCGTACTTGTCACCGAAAACGTAAAATACCGCCACGCTGTTCACTGCTATTTAGCGGACCCGGAGTACGGAGAGGCGATGACGGAAGCAATGAAGCTAAACCTGAAAAAAGTCAAACAGCTGGCAAAACTAAGCAATATGGCACTAATATCAGAAACGCTTTGTTAATGGATAATTGATAATTACGGGGGCTTAGAACGTAACCAAACGTCCAAGCCCCCGTATCTGATATCTGATATCTGTTCACTGTTAACTGAACTAAACGTCCTCGCGCCAGTCCCAGTCGCGCTCATTGTAGAGAACTCGGGCGTTCATCTCGTCCGATTTCCAGAGCTCGGCTTCTTTGAATAGCTGACGCATCTCGTAGTAGAATTCGGAACTTGTCTTACACTTTTTGAGCAGCTCGTCAGTTGCCTTTACGTATTCAATGGTAAAGTCAAAGCCGGAGTTATCGAACGGAAGCCCGTGCTTCGCGTGACCCGGGATAACCGTGTCGAAGTTTTGAGCCTTGAACTTTTCGCAGTCCGCAATCCATTGTTTGCGCTCCTCTTCGGTAACTTCGCAGGTGAACGGATGCGCCTGGTTAAAGAGCATATCGCTCCCGTAGAAAGTATTCAGGCTCGGGATTGTGACGACTGTGTTCCAGCGCAAATCGCCCATTATGTAGTCGTGAATCTGTATTTTCTCGCCCTCTACGAAGAAGTGGTCTTCTTCGAGCGGAACCGCGGGAGAGTCAAACTGCGGGACGTTCAGCGAGCCGATTTGCTCAACCCATTCGTCCTTTTTCGCCGTGAACTGACCTTGCAGCACTTTGCATACGTAGGGACGAGCAAAGACCTTGGCGTTGGGGAAATGCTTCAGCAACGCTTCCGTACCGAAGTAGTGGTCGGGATGAGCGTGAGTGACGTAAATCTGCGTCAGCTCGAGGTTACGGTCGAGTATCTCCGCGAGAACCCTGTAGCCGTAGCTCATAGTCCACTGCGCGTCTACCACGGCGCAGGTCTTTTCACCCGCGATAATGACCGACGCGACCTTGAAACCGTTTTCGTCGGAGTAACAGACGATAGTCTGGAGCTTGCTCCCCGGACGGCGGGGGTTTACGCGAACTTCAAATGCCATAGTTGAAAATCCTCCTGAAATAATTATTGTTTGAGGATATTATAACACAACGAACTCCGCTTGTCAAACATCAAAAGCAAAAAAACAAGCGCAGCGGCTGTACTATCTGCGGAGCGACTGACGGGCGTTGCGAACTTCCGTAACCGAGGTTGACAGCGCTTCCTCGGCTTTCCGCAGTGCGCTTTCGAGGTAGACGTTAGCTTGGTGCTGGATTTCGCCTGCCGCTTGATTAGCTTTCGCCATAATCTCATTTGCGCGGACTCGTGTACGTTCGGCAATCTCGCGCTCTTTTTGTCTTGCGAGCAGGACAATTTCCTCATTCTGCACAAGCCGCTCCGCTTTGGCGTTGGCGGTTTCGATAATCCGCGCTCCGTCGTCCTTAGCGCGCCGGACGTATTCGTCGGCTTTTTCCACGATTTGCTTGGCGGAGCTGACTTCGCGGGGATAGTTCGACTTTATCTCCGCGATAATGTCGATTATCTCGCCCTTAGATACGAAGTACAGGTCATCGGCAAAAGGCACCTTGCGGGCGCGGTTGAGGGATTCCGTAATCGCCTCCAGAAGTGACATTATGTCCTGATTCATTGAGCTTTACCCCCGAGAGTTATTTGCTCCATCCGAGATGTAAGCGGTTCGATTATCTCACGCGGACACCAGCCTGTCAAGTCCGCGCCGAAACGCGCAAGCTCTTTCACCCCGCTCGAACTGTGGTACATATATTTCTCATCGGCGGCAAGAAAGAACGTTTCCAAATCGGGATTGAGCTTTTTATTTACAAGCGCCATACTGAACTCACGTTCGTAGTCCGACAAGGCGCGCAAACCGCGTATAATGACATTCGCTTTGTTTATCCGCGCAAACTCCGCGATAAGATTGTCGCAGACGGCTACCTCGACATTAGGGAATTTCGAAGTTACCAGCGCGACCTGCGCTATCCGCTCGTCTAAGGTAAACAGCGGCGATTTCCCGGCGTTGACAGTTACGCAGACGATTATCCGCGGGAAAACTATCCGCGCGCGCTTGATTATATTAAGATGACCGAGCGTTATCGGGTCAAAGCTTCCGCTGTATATTGCAGTTCCCATTATTTTACTCCTCACGCGTATATACAAGGAGCGAGGTTTTACCGTAGGAATAGCTTCTCTCCGTGTAGCCCGGATATGCGTCCTTAGCCCAAGTTTTCAGCGTTGAGCTGTCCATTTCGCATACTATCAGCCCGCCGATTTCTACTTTTTGCTTTTCGGTGATTAGCCGAACGCACTTTACGAGCAAATCAGACGCAAAAGGCGGGTCAAGTAGAATTATATCAAATTTCTCCGTTTTTTGCAAGTAGGTAATTGCGTCACTCGCGAAAATCATTATCCGCGGCTTAGGCTCCGCGAATTGCAGCAAGGCGGTATTCTCGCGCACAAGCGTTATTGCCTCCTGAGAGCTGTCAACGAAAGTTACGGAGGCCGCGCCGCGGCTGAGCGCCTCGATTCCGAGCTGTCCCGTTCCGGCGAATAGGTCCAGAACCCTGCGTCCCTCTATGTCGAACTGCAATATATTGAAGATGCTCTCTTTGACCTTATCACCCGTCGGGCGTATACCGTCCCCGGGAGGGGTTTTGAGCTTACGCCCTCTATTGCTCCCGCTGATTATTCGCATTTGTCCTCCGTATTACGCAGTGGTCAGTGGTCAGTGGTCAGTGGTCAGTGGTCAGTGGTTAGTTAGCAGTTTGCCGCGGCGAAAAGTGTCCGCGTCTACTGCTCCTACGCCCGCTGACCACTAATCACTGACAACTACGAACTGTGAAAGACTGACAACTACGAACTGTGAAAGTGCTTCCACACTATTTCTGCCGCGCTTTTCGGCACTACCGATTGCAGTTCCTCAATGGCTGCCGCTTCGATGGCTTTGAGCGATTTGAAATGCTTGAATAGGGCTTCGCGGCGTACTTTGCCGATTCCCGGGATTGCGTCCAGTTCGCTCTTTTCAAGCGTTTTGCTCCGGAGCAACCGGTGGTATTCCACGGCATAGCGGTGAGTTTCCTCTTGCAGCTTACCTATAAAGCCGAATACGTCAGGTCTCGCGGCGATACCGATTTCGGCGTTATCGGGGCTTACGAGCGCCCGAGTACGGTGACGATTGTCCTTAACCATTCCGAAAACGGGGATATCGGTAAGCTCACGCGCCATATTCGCGAGAGTTCCTCCGCCGTCGAGCAGTATGAGGTCGGGCTTCTCCCATTTTTCGGTATCCGCGCTTTCGGCGTCGAGATGAGCCAAACGCCGCTGTAAAACCTCGCGCATTGAGTGGTAATCGTCGTTGCCCTCGACTGTTTTTATCTTGAAACGTCTGTAATCGCGTTTGAGCGGTTTAGCGTTTTTGAAAACAACCATTCCGCCTACTACCTCGCTGCCTGCTGTGTGAGAAATGTCGAAGGCTTCAATCCGGTTCGGTACAGCGTCAAGCTTCAGATTGTCCCGGAGCCATTCGAGCGTCTTATTAGCGCGTTCAACGGTGGTAGTAGCGCGCAGAACCTCTTCGTAAGCGTTGTCACGCGCAAGGCGAATGAGTTCGAGTTTGTCGCCGCGCTGCGGAACTATGAATTCTACGCCGTGTCCGAAAGCTTCACGGAACAATTGCGCTATCTCGTTTGCGTCAGGCAGCTCGAACGGAATGAGAATAGTTTTCGGACAAACTCCGCGCTGAATGTAATATTCGCGGAGCAAGTGCGAGAGCGCTTCTCCGTCCTCCTCTTGCGGCGGCGGGAAAACGTCGTAGTCCTTGCCGAGAAGCTTAGCACCGCCGGAAGCGTTCTGAGCGGAGTAGCAAAGAACCGCAAACGCGGACTTGGCTTCGCCGCGGTAAAACGCGAAAGCGTCAGTATCGGCTTTCATACCGGGCGCGGGAAGCTGCTTCTTAGCTAAAGTACCGAGAGCGCGGAGCCTGTCGCGAAGCTGCGCGGCACGTTCAAAACGTAAATTCTCCGCAGCGTCGAACATTTCGTTTTCTATTTCCCGGGAAACTTCCTCGCTGTGACCGTCGAGTATCGCGACGGCCTGCTTCATACGAGCTTTGTACTCGTCGATTCCGGGGGTTCCCGTGCACCAGCCGTCGCAAAGCTTGATGTGGTAATTCAGACAAACTTTTTTCCCGAAACTTGAACAAAGCGGGAGCCGCAGCACTTGATTGACTACGGTGATAGCGTCAAAGAGCGTATGCCGCGAATAGTAGGGACCGAGGTACAAGGCTCCGTCGTCCTGAGGTTTGCCTACAACCTCAAAACGCGGGTACTTCGCGCTCGAAAGGTCCAGACGCGCGTAGGGGTAGCCCTTGCTGTCTTTGAGTAAAATGTTGTAGCGGGGCTTGTGCTGCTTTATAAAGGTGTTCTCCGTGACAAGCGCTTCGAACTCGCTGGAACATACGACAATGTCGAAACGGTCAATCCGCGAGACGAGCGTGCGCGTTTTGGGGTCGTCGTGACCGCTCTCGCGGAAGTAAGAGGAGACGCGGTTGCGGAGGAGTTTAGCTTTACCCACGTAGATAATATCCCCGGTCTTGTCTTTCATAAAGTAGACGCCGGGTTTCAAAGGCAGTTCGTGAGCCGCTTGGCGCAATTCCTCCAGTTTCATAACCTTGTCAGTATACCATAAGTCCGCGGCTTTGTCAACCACAATTTTCAGCAACGCCGGGATTGAAATGTTGACAATTGCGGAAAAGCCACTTGACAAGGGCTGCGGATTGTGGTATAATGCTATGGTTTCACAGAAAATACAAATTGAGGTGACAGTTTATTATGGCAAAATGTGCATATTGCGGCAAGGGCGTATCTTTCGGTATTAAGGTTTCGCACTCCCACCGCCGTTCCAACAGGACTTGGAAACCAAACATCAAGCGCGTCCGCGCAATTGTTGACGGCACTCCGCAGCACGTCTACGCTTGTACGCACTGCATAACCAGTAAGAATTCGCCGGTTATCAGAGCCGTAAAAGCATCCGACGTTCAGGCGGTTTAGGTGCTTCTCGCTCTGCTGGCGGGACACTTCGCAGAGAACCTTCGGAAGTATTTGACGGTTTTCGGCGTTGCTATGCTCCCCGTGGTAGAGCTTAGAGGCGCAATCCCCATCGGTAAGGGATTGGGGCTGAGCTATCCGGAAACTCTTGTCTGCGCCCTAATGGGAAATATGCTCCCGATTCCTTTCGGGATAGTGTTTCTGCGGCGTTTTCTCGAGTTTCTCTCGCGGAAGTCGGAATTCCTCAAAAAACGCATCGACAAAAAAGTCGATAAATCTATCGCTAAGCACGACCCCGCTAAGTACGCTTCGGCGTTTATACTGCTCGCGGTTTTTGTGGCGATACCGATACCGCTCCCGGGGACGGGGGCTTGGACAGGTGCGCTCATATGCGCGTTTCTAGGCGTAAGAGTGCGCGACGGCTTCCCGCCGATTGCTGTCGGCGTTATAGGCGCCGGAGCGATTGTAACCGCTCTTACCGCCGCGGGATTCAAGCTGATGACGAGATAGCCGCCGCGCGGCTGCCGGTTCGGACGTTTTTTAACGTCCGGGCTTTTTTCCGCTTGCAACCTGCGGCGGATTGTGGTATAATGTTCGTAGTAAGGAATAGGAATAGGAGGTATTTATTTATGAGTTACAGATTAGCGCCGGTAAGCGGACGTGTTGCGGACCGCCGCGACTTATACCGTGAGACACGTCCGGAGATTTGCCTTGCGCGCTACCGGATTATCACGGAGTTCTACCAAAGCCATCCGGAGCTGTCGGGAATCCTCCGCAGGGCTAAGCTTTTGCGCGAGATTTGCGAACGCATACCCGTTCGCGTAGACCCGGGGGACGTAATAGTCGGCGGACAATCCGGCAAATTCCGCGCTGCCGCGCTTTACCCCGAGAACGCGGTGGATTTCCTGCGTCAGGAGGTCGGAGACGGCTCAATACGTACCCGCGATATTGACCCCTACATCATCTCAAAAGAGGACGAAGAGTACCTTATGTCCACGCTGTCCTACTGGGAGGGCGAGTGCTGCAACGCTAAGGCGACCGCGTATATCCCGAATGAGTACGAAGCTTACGACTTTAACGGAGTCACAATGCTCGGCAAGATGACAGTCTGCGACACTCCCGTCGGTCACTACGTTACGGGCTATGACCGCGCGATTCGCGTAGGCTTCGGGGCAATCAAGCGCGACGCGGAAGCCAAATGCGCCGAGCTTATCGCCGAGGGCTTACCGGGCGAAACTATCGACAAATATAACTTCTACCGCGCTATTACGATAGTCTGCGACGCTGTAATCAGGCTGACGAAACGCTATCAGGAGGAAGTCACGGAGCAGGCGCTGCGCGAAACAAATCCCGAGCGTAAGGCGGAACTTCAGCAAATGGCGGAGGCTCTCGGCAACTGCGTCGAAAACCCCGCGCGCAACTTCCTTGAAGCCGTTCAGTGTTTGTATATGTATCAGACGGTGCTTTGTCTCGACGCGCAGATGCACGGAATCTCGCTCGGGCGCGTTGACCAATACCTCGGGGACTTCCTCGAACGCGACCTCGCGGAGGGGACGATAAGCGAAGCCTACGCGCAGGAGATTATCGACCTCTTTATCCTCAAAATCGCCGAAATGAACAAGCCTTGGAGCTACGGAGCTACTCAAAGCGCTCCGGGCTACACCTGCGGTCAGATGATTGCAATCGGCGGCGTAAAGAAAGACGGTTCGGACGCGACAAATAAGGTGACGTATATGCTGCTGCAAACTATGGGGCGGCTTGTACTCCACGACCCTCCGCACTCGCTCCGGATTCATAAGAATACGCCGGCGAAGCTTTGGGAAGCCGCTATCGAAACCACTAAAATCTGCGGCGGTGTGCCGACTTTCGAAAATGACGAGGTGATTATCCCCGCCTTAATGAAGCGCGGATTGTCGCTCGAGGACGCGCGTAACTATTCGCCTATCGGCTGTGTAGAACCCGGCGGAACCGGTACGGAGTGGCCGGCTTGCGGCGGAACCGGTACTGTGAGCTACCTCAATCTCGTGGCTGCGTTCTGGCTCGGAATCAACGACGGAAAAATTCCGCCGAACAGCGGTCTGTGGTCCGTGAATCCCGTTGAGGGGCAGCCGGAGGCAAAACGCGTGGGGCTTCCGACGGGCTATCTCTATGATATGACGAACTTCGCGCAGATTCTTGACGCGTATACTAAACAGCTGACGTTCTTTGTCCGCTGGCACGCTATGAATATCAACAGCTTTGAGTATGTAGCGCGTCAGCAGCTTCCGCTCCCGATAGTGAGCGCGACAATGGAGGGCTGTATGGAATCGGGCAAAGACGTAATGTTCGGCGGAGCCAAATACAACTCCTGCGGAATGGCGGGTGTCGGAATCGGCAATCTCGCGGACTGCCTGTTCATTATAAAGCACCTTTGCTTCGATACTAAGTACTGTACCACGCGTGAGCTGTACGACGCGCTTGTCAACGACTGGAAAGGTTACGAGGATTTACAGCGTTATATCCAGTATAAATGTCCGCACTATGGCAATGCCGACCCGGAAGTCGACAAATGGGCGGACTGGGCGGGCGAAGTATTCGCAAAAGCCGTCACCGACTGCACGGGACCTCGCGGCGGCTATTCCGCGGGTCTCTACCCCGTAACCACTAACGTAATGTTCGGACAAATGACCGGAGCCACTCCGGACGGAAGAAGCGCGGGAGTACCTCTCGCGGACGGCATTTCGCCCTTGCAGCAGATGGATACTAACGGTCCGACCGCGGTTCTGTCCTCCGTGAGCCAAATCAAGCAGGTGAACTACTCCAACGGGACGCTGCTCAATATGAAGTTTTCGCCGTCCTGCGTTCGGGACGAGGAAGGCGTGAAGAAGCTCTCGGAGCTAATCTCCACCTACTTCGGAATGGGCGGAATGGAGATGCAAATCAACGTCATCTCCGCGGAAACCCTGCGTAAGGCGCAGGCTAATCCCGAAGCCTACCGAAATCTCGTAGTAAGAGTAGCGGGATTCTCGGCGTATTTCTCGGAGCTGCACAAAGCCAGTCAGGACGACCTAATTTCCCGAACGGAGCTTGCGTTTTAATGAAACAACTAACTATTCGTGACATAGCCAAATGCGCGGTATTTACCGCGATTCTCGCGGTTTGCTCGGTGATATCAATCCCGCTGCCGCTTGGGGTTCCGGTAAATCTCGCGCTGCTCGGAGTATATCTCGCGGCGCTGATGCTTCCCCCGGGTCAGGCGTTTTTCTCGGTACTTGCGTTCGTACTGCTCGGAACGTTCGGAGTTCCGGTATTTGCGGGGTTCCGAGGCGGCTTGTCCGTACTTGCGGGGCCTACGGGCGGCTTCATAGCGGGCTACCTGCTTACTGTTCTCGTAATCTCCGTGCTGAAAGCGCGCTTCGGGCTGAAACGGCGGGTGATTTTCCCCGCGCTGGTTCTCGGGCTTCTCGCAACGTACATACCGGGGATAATCTGGTTTGCGATAGTCACCGGCTATGGCGTGGGCAAAGCTCTCACGGCTTGCGTAATCCCGTTTCTCCCGGGCGACGCCGCGAAGATTATCATCGCCGCCGAAGTCAGCCTCAAGGTTGTGAAGCTGCTCCCGGCGCGTACATCGCGTACGTAAAATATAGCTATTCATCAAGATTTGGAGGTGCCTTATGGCGCAGGAACGCCGCAGGAAACAGACGCAATTCACTCAGCGCGAAATTATGGACGTTGTGAACGACTCCCGCTATACCCCTTACGACGGAGGACTTCACTACCCGAAGCCTATTTCGGACAAACTGCAAAAGCTCGGGAAGCTCACTATCGCGCTCTACGGCGATAACAAGCTCGAGTACGAATTTACCGGGCTGAACAGTCTCAAACGCAAAAAGAACGGCGAGTGGCTCGACGAATACTATGAGAGCTACGAAGCCGCTCCGGACGTGATTTTCTTCTTCCACCTCGTTCGCCCGAGTTGGCCGCAGGAGATGAAAGCCTACTGCGTTGACCTTACGACTAACCGCGTTACAATCAATAACGCGCAAATCGGCAACGACGAGTACTCCCCGCGTGATACCTCCTCGCAGATAGCTTTCGGGACAATCGAGGGGCGCGGAGAAGTCACCGGAGAGCCGCACGAATTCACCGATGACTTCACCGGTAAAGTAGCGGCGTGGAAAATCGGCGACATCTGGCTCACGCACCACTACATCAACCACCGCTTTTTCTTGAATGAGATACTCGGCGTTGCTCCCGACAGCATTTTTCTCACTATCGCGGAACCCGCTCAGTACGTTTGTATCGATCGGGCGCGTCAGCTGTACGTATTCAGCTGGAGAGAAATGGCGGGACCCGGCATAATGGGTATGGACGTTATGGACTTCTCGACAATGACAAGCGCGGGAATGTTCTTCGGAATCAACGAAACCGACCGCTTCGAGTGTTACGCAATGAGCCGCCGCGCCGGAAA
>JAISLB010000052.1 GCA_031260685.1 Oscillospiraceae bacterium
AACCTCGCGGGTCACGGGAGCGGCACAATCCACGAGCATATTATGCAGCTGAACTCTGACTTTTACGCTCCGTCAATACCGGGGGCTTTGCCCAGCGGTGAAATTCTCAAAGTTGACGGTACCGCTTTCGATTTTCGCGAACCAAAAACTTTCGGCGCGGGCTTAGCGACGGGCGAAGCACAAATCGTCACCGCAGGAGGCTACGACCATAACCTCTGTCTATCGGGCGGCGGCTACCGAGCAGTTGGCTACGTACATTCGGAAGCGACCGGGATTCGACTCACGCTGTCTACGGATATGCCGGGTATGCAGCTGTACTGCTCCGGAAACGAAACTCCCACCGAAAACGCTAAAGACGGTAAGAGCTATCCGCAATTCGGAGCGTTTTGCCTTGAAACGCAGTTTTTCCCGAACGCTACGGCGTATTCGCACTTTCCGCAGCCTGTTATCCCAGCGAATACAGTTTTCGAATCACAGACAGCGTTCAAGTTTACCGTAGAGTGAAATTGATTAACAGAAAGTGGGGGGCAAACTATTGAGCAGTTGTAGTACAGGAACCCAACAGGGTTCGGCGTCACGCAAGCCCCCGCACTGTTAAGGATTGGGCAAATTGCCTGCGGTAAGGCATAACTTGCGGCGAAAAAGTATATTTCCGCCGCAAGTTTATTCGGATGCTATTCTAACTTGCTTGCTGTCCCTTATCGTGCCAAAGCGTTCAGTGCAGCCAAGTTAAAGCTATCGGCTAATGCTTCAAGGTCACTTTTTTCCACTGGATTTGCGCCGAAGGAAGTCCGACTGCTGTCGTTGTTTTTTGTGCCGGAAAGGATATTTATAAACACAAAGTTGTTGTCAAGATTTGCCGCCATAACAGACTTGTTCTCGCTTATACCCAAAAGTATCTCTACTCCGCTTTCTGTCTTATAGACCCATTCCTCAAAATCGTCCGCGTCTGCAAGCAGATAGCCGGAGCGGGTTAACGCGCCTTTGGTGAAGTTGTAAAACTGGTAGCGGACATCGGTTCCGTTGGATGCGGCGGCGGCACTATTGAAGCTGAAAGTACCGTCCTCATAGAACGTACCGCTCACAGGGTACTCTCCGTTGTTACCAAGCGCGGGCATAAAGCCACTGACTCCTAACCCGGAATACAGTTCGTCCAAGGAGTGTACATACGACGGAGTGTCGTGCATTTTCAAGTCATATTTGTTCAAAATGCCGTCCAACGTGTCCTTAGCTTCTTCCGAAAACGCGTTATACTGAGAGTATGCGTCCGGAACCAAATCGGGAGCTGCCATATTTTCTTCCTCGTTAATACGAGCATTTACATAGCTCTCCCATTCCTGTGCGGCTTCATATTCCGGTGACTCCTTAAATCCGTTCAGCGAAAACGTACGGACTTGTTCCGTGCCGATTTGCGTCGGTCCCGCCAAATCTTTCAGACTGAACTGATAGATTGCAAAGGCGGTTCCCGCAAGCGCCACCACAAGAACTGCGGCAATAGCCGCGGACGCGAAACTTTTGCGTGTTCGGCGCTGTGTATAGCTGCCCGTGACAGCCTTTTCTGCTGTTATCTTTTTCATAGTTAGATTTACAATCCTTTTTGCGGACTGCGTTTTTTCCTCTTGAATAGAGAGAGGGTAGTATTCAACGCAGTCCATAATATCAGAGATTTTTTTATTCATTAGAGTTGCCTCCCTTAATTAGAATCGCTTTGAGCTTCAATCTTCCGCGATCTAAGCGGTGCTTTATTGCTGATTCTCCCATTTTCATTTCATCCGCAATCATCGTGACAGTTTGCAGTTGATAGTAGTGTCGCAGGAAAATTTCTCTATCCGGTTCGCTTAGCGACAACACCGCGCTTTTAACAGCGTTTTGTTCACTTTCTCGCGTCAATCCGTCAACGAGCGTTTCGCCCTCGTCTGCAATCCAGTCATCTTCAAACGGCAATTCCTCTTTCCGCGAACGCAGCCGATTCTTGGCTTTGTTGCGGGCAATTTGACCGAGATACGCTTTGAGTTTGAGCGGATTCGGTTTTCCGACGTTCTGCCAAAGCGCAAAAAATACGTCAGACGCGATTTCCTCTACATCTTCCACGGTTATGCTGCCGTCACCAACGCCGCGAATAACCGTCGTTACATACGGCGTGTACTTACTAATCAGCTGCTCAAGTGCGGCGTCATCGCCTCGTCGTACCGCTATGAGCGCGAACATATCAAGCATTTGGGATAATCACCTCCATTCGGTTTGGTCTTATCAACGTACGTCGCTAATCAAGACACCTCAAATTGGAGTTTGGTTCCATAAAAAACGAAAAATCGTTGAGATTATTTTCAACTCGTTGTAATGAATACTCTACCCGGAACGACAAAAACTATCGCCTTGCGGTATAAAAAATGTCGCAATAGCGCGCCGCTTCATCTGTAACGATTGCGTTACGGCGTGCGGCTTCGGTATTTCCGTTTGGAACGAGATATCCGCCCGCAAAAGCATAGCCGCCTCCCGGAGCCAGCGAGTCTATTACGTCACGCACGGACTGGCGAATTTCTTCTTCGGTCACGTCAGGAGCCAGTAAGCGTCCGCGAGCGTCCCAGCCGCCCGTAATTAAGAGCTTATTGCCGTATTTGCGTTTTATCCCTGCGAGGTCGTTACACGACTGCGCCGGGTCCCAACCGTTTATCCCCATTTCGACGAGCATATCAATTACAGATTCGCATTTGCCGCAATTGTGCATTGTCATCAATAGTCCGCGCTCACGTCCGCGCTTTGCGAATTTCTCGTGGTGAGGAAGTATAAATTCGCGGTACATATCGGCAGAGATGAACGGGCTATTCCACGCTGCCGTGTCGTCAGCAAGCATAAGTATGTCAGGTTTAACTATGCCGAGAGTTGCGTCAGCTATTTTCATATAGAATTCGGACAGATATTCGAGCAGTTCGTGAACCGCTTCCGGTTCTTCGTAAAATGCCAGTAAGCCGTCCTCAAATCCTGTAAACGACATAAGCAGCTGAAAGTAGCCTACGTGCAGGCTAAAGAATAACGCCGTTTGAGTTCTGTCCACAGGTTGCTGCTCTAGCCCTTCCCGGCACATTTGCTCCCAGTCAATCCCGCTTAGGTCAGGTGCCTTAATGACATCGCGCCAGTGCGTTATTTTATCAATCGGCAGTATAAACTTTCTGTTATCCGGGATAAGCGCGTTCCCCGTAGATTCTGTGGGAATGTAGTTTACGCCCCAAATATCTTTACCTCCGCCGCTGAAACGATGCGCGCCGAGAATCGGCGGTTCAAACATAGCGTTTGCCGGAGCCGGAGCGCCGGGCGCGGGAGGTCCGTAGGTATAATGCGGTATCCATTCCGGAACTTCTCCGCGCAGTGCGGTCAGGTAGTTCTCACGTGGTGTCAATTTGTGCTTTACCATAATATTCCTCCTTGCAAACAGCTGACGATTAGTGCAGGTTCCACTTCGTTTAGCACTTTTGAGTCTATTATAGCACACGCTTATAAGAATTTCAACTCAAGAAACGCACTTAAACCGCTAAGGAGACAAACTTGCAAGTCTATTTATCACAAAAAATGGTACGGAATTCATCGAAATCAATATAAAATTAGCGTTAAGATTTTTGAGATTTGGGGTTTACAATCGCTCACGATTGATGTATAATGGAGCAGATTAGGAGCGGAGGAATGGACGATGAAACTTATCGGGCAACGACTAACCGCAAAAATTTCACTGTACTCAAACCTTTTTTGCTATATATGGTAATATCTTGGGAGGTGGTGACGTGAAACTCGACCGCTTAATCGGCATTTTGACAGTGCTGCTGCAAAACGATAAGACTACCGCGCCTGAACTGGCGCGGCGGTTTGAGGTGTCGCGCCGCACAATTCTCCGCGATTTGGATTCGCTTTGCGGAGCGGGGATTCCTATCGTCACCACTCGCGGCGGCGACGGCGGTATCGCTATTATGAGCGGCTACAAGATTAACAAGAACGTGCTGACTACGGACGAGTTACAATCGCTTGTCGCCGGGCTTAAAGGGCTTGATACGGTTTCCCAGACCTCGCATTTTGAAAGCCTTATGACGAAACTTGCGCCCGAAAACGCCGTTGTGAGCCTTGCCGACAGCATTGTGATTGACCTCTCGTCATACTACAAGGATAGCCTTTCCGAGAAGATAACCCTGCTGAAACAGGCGATTTCAGAACGCCGCGCCGTCACTTTCGACTATTATTATGACAAAGGCGAAATGGCGCGGGAAATTGAACCGTATTTCATACAATTCATATGGAGTTCGTGGTATGTGTTCGGTTGGTGCAGACTACGCGAAGATTTTCGGCGGTTCAAGCTCAATCGTCTTTGGGACTTATCGCTGACTGATGAGCGTTTTGAGCTTCGCGATGTGCCGCCCGAACAGGCAAGCGGCGGTTTTGCGTTCACCGAATCAAATAACATTAAAATCCTATTCGACAAAAGCGTCCGTTTTCGTTTGATTGAGGAATATGGGCTG
>JAISLB010000054.1 GCA_031260685.1 Oscillospiraceae bacterium
GAGAGCTTTTGGTAATCGAGCGACTCGAATGTGTTATTCATAAAGTGCTGTAACATATACAGCCCCTCGAAAGGGTACTGTCCGGAGAGCATATATACCTCGCGGAACACTTTGAACGAGTTTATCAGTGAGAGTATCGTGACAAACAGCACAGTAGGCGAAAGATAGCGGAACTTTACCATAAAGAACGTATAGAGCGGGGACGCTCCTTCGACTTCGGCGACTTCAATAAGGTCTTTCGGCATATTGTTCAGCGCAGCCATAAAGAGTATCATATTATAGCCGAGGTTTTTCCAAAGGAAGAGTACGATAACGATGACTTGGTTATATGAGGATTTGAGCCAGTCGATACGTACGAAACCGAGCTGCGTAACGAGAAGTTCGTTGAGCGCACCGTTATAGTGGAAGATAACCTGCCAGATTAGCACGATTGACGCTACCGGAACCATTAGCGGCGAGAGAAAGAACGTCCGCATAAAGCTTTTGCCGGGAATTTTGGCTTCAAGCAGAGTGGCGAGAAGCAGCGAGAGTATCACAGCCAGCGGTACCGCTGTCCCGCTGAAAGTTAGTGTGTTCTTAGCGGCTGTCTTAAACGCTGAGTTTGTAAGTACTGCCTTGAAATTGTCTAACCATACGAATTCAGGTTTGATAGGCGAGAAAATCATAGAGTAGTAGACAATAACCAAAAACGGTAAAATGAAAAAAACGCACGAACCTAAGAAGCTCGGTGCAAGAAAGAGCCAACCTTTTAATCTGTCGCCTTTGAGTCGTTCCACGAAAACCCGTTCACCTCACTCTTAACTGTTATAGCGTCAGTATAACACATTTCGACAGCTTTGTCAATCACTATTTCGGGTATTTTGCGTATATTTTTATCTTATGCAGGGAAAACTTGTAATAGTTAACAAATTAGAAACAAATCTATATATTTAGTGAGGGTTTGCGATATGAAAAAGCAACTGCTGACAGCCGCTCTCGGACTAATGTTGTTCGCAGGTTCGTTTATTGTCGGGACGGTGATACCGGGGGCTGCTCCCGTGAGGGAAACCGCGCTCATAACCTTTGATATGAGCGGTTTCGAAGTATCCGGGGAGTCTCAAACCGAAGCGTATACCGTAATAGCCACTTCGGACGGTATCAGTATGTTCGATTCAAGCGGCGAGGTGCTTTTTGCGGTCGATTGTTCTCTTTCCGCAATGCCGGAAGCCGACCGCGAACTTCTGCAAAATGGTATGGTGTTCGCGACGAAAGAGGAAGCGCTCGAGATGATTGAGAATTTCGCGGAGTAGCAATAACGGCAGCCCTCGGGGTTTCTGTTATATGAAAACCCGCAGCGCTATCACCGCGGCTAATAAAACAGCCGTCAGCGCGAAGGCTTTTACGTCCAGAGCGGTGTAGCGGAGCTGCTTCATTCTTGTGCGTCCGGTTCCTCCGTTGTAGCATCTTGCGTCCATAGCTATCGCGAGTTCGTCGGCTCGTCTGAACGCGCTGACAAACAGCGGCACAAGCAGCGGGAGCAACGCCTTGGCGCGTTTGAAGAGGCTTCCCGTCTCGAAGTCGGCTCCACGGGCTTTCTGCGCTGTCATAATCTTGTCGGTTTCCTCTATCAGCGTCGGAATGAAGCGCAGCGCTATACTCATCATCATCGCAAGCTCGTGGACGGGGAAGCGTATCTTGTTCAGCGGTTTCAGGAGCGATTCCAGAGCGTCCGTCAGAGCCAGCGGGCTTGTAGTATACGTCATAAGCATTGTGCCGCAAATCAGCAGGATTATCCGCGCAAGCATCGTCAGCGCGTTGAAAATCCCCGTGTCGGTTATTGTCAGCCGCCACCAGCTGAACAGAATCGTTCCGGATTGCGAATAGAAAAGGTTTAGGAACGCCGTAAGCACGATTACAAACACCAAAGGCTTTAAGCCGTTGAATATCAGGCGCGGTTTAAGACGCCCCGCGATTAAGGCGGCTACCGCGCAGGCGGCTATAAGCGCGTAACCGTAAAAGTTGACGCATAGAAATAACGCTACTATATATATGAGCGTAATAATCAGCTTTGAGCGCGGGTCAAGTCTGTGCAGAACGGAATTGCCCGGGAAAAACTGCCCGAGAGTAATGTTTTTCAGCATAAGCGCAGTATCTCCCTCACGGCGTCGTCAATTGTATAGATATTGGCGGGTACGTCGATTCCGAGTTTACGTAGTTTCAACGCTATCTGAGTTACCTCCGGGATGTCAAGCCCAATAGCGCGTAAGCGTTCGGCGTTAACGAATACTTCGGAAGGAGTGCCGGAAAGCTCGATTTTGCCGTCGTTGAATACATATATAAGCTCCGCGGTTTCGGCTATCTCGTCCATACTGTGAGAGACTAAAAGTACCGTGCTTCCTGTGGATTTATGGTAATCAAGCAGGTTTGCGAGCAAATCCCGCCGCCCGATTGGGTCAAGTCCCGCCGAAGGCTCGTCCAGTATAAGAACCTCGGGACGCATAGCTATTACGCCCGCTATCGCAACTCTTCGCTTTTGACCGCCGGAAAGCGCGAACGGGGATTTATCGAGCAAGTCGTCCGTAAGCCCCGCGAATTTGGCGGCTTCGCGAACTCTTACGTCGATGTCACCGTCCGTGAGGTTCATATTCTTCGGTCCGAACGAAATATCTTTGTATACCGTTTCCTCAAAAAGCTGATACTCAGGGTATTGAAACACTAAGCCTATTTTGTATTTAGCGGCGAGAGCGGCGGCTTTATCGCGGTGCAAATCCTCGCCGTTCAGGAGGATTGTCCCCGCATTGGGTTTCAGCAAACCGTTGAGATGCTGGATAAAGGTGCTTTTTCCTGAGCCGGTTTGTCCGATTATCCCCGCGAATACTCCTTTCGGAAGGTCGAAGTCTACTCCCGCGAGAGCTTCGAACTCAAAGGGCGTTCCCGCGGAATAGGTGTAGCGGAGCTTGCGGCATTGCAGAATCAATTCGCGCTCACTGTGCGATGAGTTATCGGCTTTCGTCTCCGTTCCGCCGTCTTTGCGGTTTGCTATTTGCGATTTGCTATTTGCTTTTGTCATAACAGCTATCGCCGCGGCACATTCGTCGCTTGTAAGAGCGTCGCCGGCAACGTGCAGACCTTTTGCGCGAAGTGCTTGCAGGAGCTTAACCGTTTCGGGAGGGTCGATTCCCGCGTTAGCCAATACGCCGAGTTTTGCGGAGAATACTTCGCGGGGCGTTCCGTCCGCTACTACCGTTCCGTCGGAGAATACGATTACCCTGTCGGAGTCTACGGCTTCGCGCATATGGTGCGTAATGAGAATAACAGTAATACCGTACTTGCGGTTCATCTCGTGGATTGTCGATAGTACTTCGGCGCGCCCTTTCGGGTCGAGCATTGCCGTAGGTTCATCGAGAATAATGCACTTCGGCAGACAGGCGAGGATTCCGGCGATTGCAATGCGCTGCTTCTGACCGCCGGAAAGCAAGTGCGGAGCGTGTTCCGCGTAGGCAGTCATATGAACGTTTGCGAGAGCTTCGTCAACCCGTCTGCGAATTTCCTCCGGAGCTATGCCGAGGTTCTCGGGTCCGAAAGCTACGTCGTCCTCAACTATTGAGGCTACAAGCTGGTTGTCGGGGTTTTGGAAAACCATACCGACGCGCTGCCGTATAGGGAGAATGGACTCCGGGTCGCTTGCGGATAAACCGTCGATTAAAACGGAGCCGCCGCTTGGCTCAAGCAGGGCGTTCAGAAGCTTAGCAAAGGTACTTTTCCCGGAGCCGTTATGTCCGAGAACCGCGTTGAAGCTTCCCGGGCTAAAGCTGAGAGTAACGCTTTGCAGAGCGTCCTCCCCGGTATCATACGTATATTGCAGATTGGTAGTTTCTATAGTCATTCCGTAATTTTTCCTTTTGCGGTTCTGCACGAAGCTCCCGCCGGGAGAACTAAGCCGCTTGCGGCAGCGCGTAATCCGAGTTCACGGGATTCCGAGTTCAGTCCGAAGCGTTCTCCGTAAATTGATTGCGCGATGTATGTCAGCACCGCAGCTGACAAACCCGTTGTATAGCTGTTTATCAGTATGAAGCGAACGTCCGCGAGAAGTTCCGCGCAGAGTTTGCAGAAAGCGTACAGGTCGTCCTCGAGCTTCCAGATTTCGCCTTTTGTCCCGCGCCCGTAGCTCGGAGGATCCATTATCAGCGCGTTGTAGCGTTTGCCGCGCCGTATCTCGCGTTTGACAAACTCGCGGCAGTCATCCACAATCCAGCGTATCGGCGCCTGTTCTAAGCCGGAGAGACGCTGGTTTCCTCTCGCGTGGTCTACGATACCCTTTGCCGCGTCCACGTGACAGACGCTTGCCCCCGCGCCTGCGCAAGCGAGCGATGCAGCTCCCGTATAGCCGAATAAGTTCAGAACGTTTGTCTGAGAATCGCAGTTTTGCCGCAGCCAATCCCAGTTAGACGCTTGCTCGGGGAAAAGTCCCGTATGCTTGAAGTTCATCAGTTTTACGTTAAAGCTCAAGGCATCGTAGTTAACGCGCCAATTGTCCGGGAGCTTAGAGTATACTTCCCACTTGCCGCCGCCGTTAGACGAGCGGAGGTATCTGGCGTCAATATCAGTCTCCGACCGGTCGCGGGCGGAGGACCAAATCGCTTGCGGGTCCGGGCGGCGGAGCGTATACTTTCCCCAGCGTTCGAGACGTTCGCCGTCTCCGCAGTCGAGAAGTTCGTAATCTGTCCAGTTGTCGGCAATCCACATCTATTTCACCCGCAGCAGTTGAGCAATCTTATCGCCTTTTGGAACATAGGACAAATCGTCTTTGCTGATAGCTTTGAGAACGATTATCAGCAAAGCGTAAACTATTACAGCCGCGATTATCGCGCCGCCGAGTGACGCTATTACCGGGAGGTTCAGCCGCAGCAGCGCGTAATACCCGAAATACGCCGAGGCTCCCATTGCAGCCGAGGAAATGACGCAGCGCAGAAACGCCGGAGGGAGCTTTATCTTCATTACGCGCTTCATCAGTACGAAGTTAGACAGCGAGATTACCGCGTAACACGCAAGCGTACTCCAAGCGGCTCCGCGTATGCCGATTTCCGGGATTCCGACGAGAAAGTAAGTCATTGCGATTTTGATTACTCCGCCGGCTATCATCGTGTATACGGGGTAACGCTCTTTGCCGTAGGCTTGAAGCACGGAGTTTGTGACAAGCGCGAGACATACGAAGAATGCCGCAATCCCTTGGATTTGCAGGAGCTCCGCGCCGACTCCTGCGCTCCCGGCGTATACGACGCCCATTATCGGTTCCGCGAGTACGCTCAAACCTATCGAAGCGGGGAGCGCAAGCAGCAATACGAGTTTTAGAGCGGTTTCCGTTACGGAGCGCACGCCGCTGTGGTTATTCTGCGCGGCTCTCGCGGAAATCGCCGGGATAACGCTAATCGTAAGCGGAACGATGAAGGACTGCGGAACGTTGAAAAGTGTCTGCGCTTTCGAAAATACTCCGAAAGCTATACTCGCTTCCGTTTGCGTGAAGCCCGCCGCGTCTTTCAGGCGGTTGATGATGAAAAATGTGTCCGTTAAGCCTATTATCGACAGTACGGAGGCTCCGAGCGTTATCGGTATTGAGATCGTGAGCAAAATTTTAAGAGTATGCTTGCGGCTCTCGGTTTGCGGAGTTGCGGGAACTTTTTCAGGGCGTACCCGGAGCAGCAGATAGAACAAAGTCGCAATTGCGCCGATTGTTACGCCGAGTATCGCGCCGCTGCTAGCGAGAGGAAGCGTCCCGAATTTTGCAAGCATAAAATACGCAAGCGCCAGACCGAATACGAGTTTTCCGCCGGTTTCGATTACCGTCGAGACGGCTGTCGGACGCATATCTCCCAGACCCTGCGCGTAACCGCGGTACGCGCTTAACGTGCAGACCAGTACGATAGCGGGGGCAAGCGCGATAATGCTGGCTGCGGCGTCCGAATCGCCCATAGTTTCCGCGAGATTTCCCGCGAAAAACAGCATTACGGCGGTTCCCAAAGCTCCGAGGATTATAAACGTCCAGCGCGATATCCAAAAGGTTCTGTAAACCCTGTCGCGATGTCCCGTAGCGTCCGCTTTCGCGATTAACCTTGAGAGTGCTGTCGGAAGCCCCGCGTTTGAGAGAGTGAGGAGCAGCGAGTAGATAGAATATGCAACGTTAAAATGGGCAAAACCCTCGTCGCCGAGGATGTTACCCAACGGAATTTTGTACACAGCCCCAAGCGCTTTCGATATTCCCACCGAAACCGCCAGTATTGCCGCGCCGTGAATGAAACTCTGCCGCTTGACCGTTTTAGCCAATAGTTTCTCCTTATAGCCGTTCGGCTATGCTTTTGCCGTTTCGGGTTGCCTTTATGAGCGTTTCCGCAGTCAGCCGTTTATAAACGTTAGGAAGTTTTTCCCGAGTACGCGTTCTTTTTCGCCGTCAGTGAGCGGCAGACGCAGGAAGTGTCCGAGCTCCTCGCCCACGTTCCATATCGGGTAATCCGTACCGAAGAAGCAGCGTTCGGAGCCGAAGTGACGGATTTGCTCCGCGGCTCTCTCCGGTGTAAGTATAGACTGACTTGAGCAGCTGTCAAACCAAACGTTTTCTAAGCCCGCGAGTTGCCGTCCGTTGTCCCAGTCCCTGTAACCTCCGAGATGAGCCGCAACGACGCGTAGCCGCGGAAAATCGCGGAGCATTTTAACGAGCTTCAGCGGTGAGCTATAATCGTGAGTTTCGTCACCGAGGTGCATAAGTATCGGGAGGGCAAGCTCTGAAGCCGCTTCGTAGATTGGATACGCTTCGCGCCCGTCAATGTTAAAACGCTGGCAATCTGCGTGGAGCTTAATGCCGCGCAGTCCCGCGGCTTTGATGCGTGCAAGCTCGTCTCCTACGTTACTAAGCTCGTGGTGAGCCGTTCCGTATTTATAGAGCGTAATACCGTCAGCTTCGTCCGGAAGCGAAATAAGGAAATCGTTAATGGAAGCGACCTGATTTGCCGCCGTAGCGGCTCCGCTGACGCAATGCGCCGCTGTACCCGCGGCTTTACCCTCCGCGATTAGGGCTTCGAGCGTCCCCGGTTCGGATATTGGAACCTCCGGAACGGGATAACCGTAAAACAGACCGATGTTCTCGGAGGCTCTCCGCGCGATTTTTTTCGGATAGACATGCGCGTGACTGTCTATAACAATATATTTCATAGCACCTAAGTATAGCACAATCCCGCGCAAATGTAAAGAGCAAAAATTACAGATTCTAAAACGGCGGCGTTTTTTATTGCGGGAGACTGGATATTAGCTATTGACAAACGCTTCAATTCGCTATATAATAATAATCTTGATTGCGTTACATAATAACTTGAGAGCAGGGTTACAAATGTACAGTATAGCGATTGACGGTCCGTCCGGCGCGGGCAAATCCACACTTGCGAAGCGGCTTGCAGATGAATTCAACTGGGCTTATGTCGATACCGGAGCGATTTATCGCGCGGTAGGACTTGCCTGTGAGCGCGGAGAAATCTGCGCCACCGATTTAGAGCGGGTGTCGGAGCTTTTGCCGAAGCTGAATATTTCGCTCGATTATTCCGGAGGTTCGCAGCGTACACTGCTGAACGGACTTGACGTTTCAGACGAAATACGGCGCGACGACATCTCGAAACTTGCGAGTGACGTGTCCGCGCTGGCTCCGGTTCGGGCGTATCTCCTCGGACTCCAGAGGGACGCCGCGCGGTCTCACAACGTAGTTATGGACGGTCGGGACATTGCGACTGTGGTTCTCCCGGAAGCTACTGTTAAGGTTTATCTGACCGCAACTCCGCAGGTCAGGGCGGAACGCCGCCGTCACGAGCTTCTCCTGAGAGGTGAGAACAGAACCTTTGCGCAGGTTTTGTCCTCTATTCAAAAGCGTGACGCTAATGACTCCGGACGTGCCGAAGCTCCTCTCCGCCAAGCCGAGGACGCGGTACTTCTCGATACTACGGAACTGACGTTGGACGAGGCTTTCGCCGCGCTCCTCGAAATAGTCAGAACCGGTATAGCTTAAACACCGTAGGGACGGGGCTTGCCGCGTTCCTGCATTATTCAGCTGCGTTATGGTGCCGCGATTTATGAAACTATACAGTATTCTCTATTGTTTGGTATTTCCGTTCTTCCGGCTGCTGTACCCGCTTCACGTTATTGGACGCGAAAGGCTGCCGGAGGGCGGCTGCGTGGTTTGCGCTAACCATAGTTCTAATTGGGACGCTTTGTTTATGGCGTTTGCGCTAGGACGAAAAGCGTTTCCGGTATTTGCCGCTAAAATCGAGATGTCGCGTATACCTGTATTGAGCGGAATACTGCGCGCTATCGGAGTTATCTTTATTGACCGTGACGCTAATGACACTAAGGCAATGCGTCAAATGCTGTCCGCGGTAAGCGGCGGCTCCGCGAAGCTTATACTATTTCCCGAGGGACACAGAGTTTCGGAGGGTGAAGCGGCTTCCGCAAAAGCCGGCGCGATAGTTATCGCTTCGCATACCGGCGCTCCGCTTATCCCTGTATTTATTCCCCGGGAAAAGCGTTTGTTCCGCGCTAATACGGTGGTATTGGGAGAACCCTACTCAATAGGCAAGGTGCGCGGAGCCGAACGTGAGCTTAAAGCGCGGGAACTGATGCAAAAGATTGACCGGCTTAGAGATATCAGCTGATATCGGCGCGTTAATTAGTATGTACATCGTATGCAGGGGCAAATAAATATGAGGAGTCAAACTATATGAACAAAACACTCCAGCCAGCCAGCCAGCCAGCCAGCCAGCCAGCGGCTTCCGCAGCTTGACGTTTTACGCGTCTGGGCTTTTTTCGCGGTTGTAGCGGTTCACGCAATGTGGGCTAATCTGACGATTCCGCTTTCAGTTAACAGCACGCTTTGGCTCCGTTGTCTCTCCGGCTATAATGTACCGACGTATATACTAATCTCCGGAATAGGGCTTGAACTCGGCGGCAAAGCTCTTAATCTGCGGACTTTCTGGAAAAGCCGTTTACTCACGATTATTCTGCCGTATATCTTTTGGTGTCTCGTTACATACATCTATCTCTATTTCAATTGGGATATAAAGCAATTCCTAAGTTATCAGGCGGCTCACCCGACAGATTTCGTATATAGTCTGGTTCGTCCGATTTTTGACTCAAGTTACCAGCTTGACTGGCACTTTTACTTTGTGCCGCTGATTTTGCTGCTGTACCTCGTTTACCCGCTATTGCGAAAGGCTGTCAAGCGTTTTACTTCGCAGACGCTGATTATTTTGTTCGCTTTCAGCGTAGTTATAGGCTATATCGGCTATATGCAGATTTTTGGTATAACTACCATAGTAACAGGTTTCAATCTCGGTGTATTTTCAAGTATGTTTATGTTCTCGCTGGGACTATCGCTAAACCGTGAACGGCTAACGCTGATATTCACGGTAGCGCGCAAAATCCGCGTTCCGCTCTGTGTATTAGCCGCGGTAATGGTATTGCTGCAAATGTACTTAGGTTACAGCATAGGCTTGGGGTCAATCGGCGACCCTATCAGCTCCGCGCTCTACGTGCTTGTTATGTGCCTGATAATCTGCGGTTTCGCTACTCCCAAGGAGGGCAAACAGCAAAGTGCGGCGGCTCGGCGTTTTTACTCTTTTGTCGCTAAACACTCGTTTACGACGTATCTGATACATTTACTGGTATTGCGCTTACTTTGGCAGCATACTCCGCTCGGCGCGTACTCTCCATTTACCCGCAATCCCGAAGCAAGTCAGGCGGGGCAATGGGTTGCGTACTTCGCGACTATAATAATCAGCGTTACCGTAGCCGCGCTGATAGATAACGGACGGAAACTGCTGAGCAAGCTTCTCCGCAAAGCCTTCCTGCGCGGCTCCGCGAAAGTCCGCTGAAGCGCTTGTCAGTAAGACCGGACGAATTCGCTTGACTATTTCGCTGAAATCGTGTATAATAGGTTCAGGTTGTAGGTTACGCGGAGCGGAGGACTTCACAATGTTCAATACGGAACTGCGAAAGATATTTCACGGCGGAAGGCTGCTGCTATTCATTGCCTGCATCTGCGCCTTAACATTCTACGGCGATATGCGCGAAGGCTCAATGCGCTTCGGACTGCAAACCGCCACTGAAATGATAGATACTTTTCTCTATCCGCAGTATCCTCTGCCGAGTGTACATCTCCCCATTGCAATCGACGCCATTGCCAAAAAGTGGGACCTCGACGCAGCCGACTTACACAAGCGCATTACAAGCTTTTACGATTTGAGCAATGAGATTCAAGCCCCGCAGTTTGAACATCTCGCAAAGCCGACCCTCGGTTTTTTCATTATGGCTGTATTCTTTGCTCCCTACTATATAGGTATGGATTTCAAGGCGAGAGCGTTCAACAGTTCGCTTTATTCCGGACATACGCGCTCCGGCGTATATTTTACTAAGATAGCGATGTATTTCGCTTTGTGCGCGTTTATGTCGATTTTCGCAACGTTTGCGCTTATAATCGCTTACAGTGCGAGTTCGTTCGGGACAGTCCCCGCGGGAGCCTTACTCTCGTTATTTGCGGAACGTCTGCTGATTGACCTCGCGATAATGTCGGTGCCGCTGGCGTTGGTTTTTGCTTTCCGCGCCGTCATATATCCCGCGCTGATAACGTTCGGGCTTTGCGCGCTTATCTGGCTGATGAACTATTCAGCGGGTTTGGTGCTGTCGGTATGGAGTATAATAGTCCTGCCGCTAATGGTTGCCGCAGGCTGGCTATTCTTCCGGAAAGCCGATTTAGCGTGACAGCGCGTTATACAATAATTGGAAATATTTGTAAAATTGTAACTTTTTGGAGGATTGTACCCTTGTTCAACGACATCATCAACGCGATTACCGCTTCGGACCCCGAGATAGGACAAGCCATTCGTTTAGAGCATAACCGTCAGCAACGTAATCTGGAACTTATTGCATCGGAGAATATCGCTTCTCCCGCCGTATTGCTTGCTATGTCCACCGTTCTCAATAACAAATACGCCGAGGGCTACCCGGGGCACCGCTACTACGGAGGCTGCGAACACGTAGACATAGTAGAAGCCATAGCAATCGAGCGATGTAAACGACTTTTCGGAGCGAAATTCGCAAATGTTCAGCCGCATAGCGGTTCGCAGGCTAATTTCGCGGCGTATCAGGCGCTCGTCAAACCCGGCGATACGGTAATGGGAATGAACCTTGCGGAGGGCGGACATCTCACTCACGGCTCTCCGGCTAATTTCTCCGGTAAATTGTATAATATTGTCAGCTACGGCGTTGACCCCGTTTCGCACTATATAGATTACGAAGCAGTACGCAAACTCGCGCAATCTCACAAGCCGAAGATGATGGTCGCGGGAGCCTCCGCGTATCCCCGTATTATCGACTTCCCGAAGCTCCGCGAAATATGCGACGAGGTCGGAGCGTCGCTGATGGTCGATATAGCTCATATAGCGGGTTTAGTTGCGGGAGGAGTTCACCCCTCGCCCCTTCCCTACGCCGATGTAGTCACGAGTACCACTCACAAGACGCTCCGCGGTCCGCGCGGCGGCTTTATATTGACAAACGACGCGAAACTCGCGGCTAAAATCGACAAAGCGGTATTTCCCGGAGCGCAAGGCGGACCGCTAATGCACGTAGTTGCGGCAAAAGCTATCGCTTTTAACGAAGCCATTGCGGAGGATTTCAAACAATACCAGCTGGGGATTGTCAGCAACGCAAAAGCCCTCGCGGACGCTCTCGCAAAGGATTTGGGAGCGCAAACGCTTGTCTCCGGCGGTACCGACAATCACTTGATGCTGCTCGATTTGCGCGCTTTCGGCGTTACCGGAATCGACTTGCAGCACTATCTTGACCGGATGAATATTACAGCCAATAAGAACGCTGTTCCGGGCGATACTTCTCACCGTGATGTTACGGGCGGCGTGAGGCTCGGTACCCCCACCGTTACCGCGAGAGGTATGGGGAGCGCGGAGATGAGCGAGATTGCAAGCCTTATCAGCACGGCAATCAAAGAAAAGTTAAGCGATGTCTTTATCCCGGAGGCTCAAACCCGCGTCAAGAAACTGGTTGACGCGTTTCCGCTATATAGTGAACTGATAGCCGATAACAAATAATCATTGTCCGCGCACTGCGCGGGGTTTGGAACGATATGAACAATATTCCCCTTGCGGAGCTGCTTCGCCCTCACGTTTTGTCGGAGGTTGTCGGACAAGCGCATATACTCGGTCCCGGCAAGCTGCTCACGAGGATTGTTGACAGCGGGCGTGTTCCGAACCTCATATTCTACGGTCCGAGCGGCATCGGTAAAACCACCGTTGCTAATATCATCGCGGAAAAAACTATGCGTACATTTCGCAAGCTGAACGCTACTACGGCGGGAACCGCGGATATTAAAGACATTATTGCCGCCCGCGATACGCTTCTTGCGCCAAACGGTATTTTGCTCTATCTTGACGAAATTCAGTATTTCAATAAGAAGCAACAGCAAACTTTGCTCGAATATATTGAGGACGGCTCGATAACCTTGATTGCCAGCACGACTGAAAACCCGTATTTTTCGGTTTACAACGCTATCTTGTCCCGCAGTACGATATTTGAGTTCAAACCGCTGACTCCCGGCGATATAGCGGCTGCGCTTAAGCGGGCGATTAGCGTTTTGGAAGCCCAAAGCGGCTTGAAAGCTGCATATTCTCCGGAACTGCTCGAAAAACTTGCCCGCGGTTCCGGCGGAGATTGCCGCAAAGCCTTGAACGCTCTCGACATCTTATTCTCCGCGGGTGCCATTGATAACGATACGATAACGCTAAGCGGCTCCGACGCGGAACTGGTTTCGCAAAGAAGCGCAATGCGCTATGACCGTGACGGCGATGAACACTTCGATGTTTTATCCGCGCTGCAAAAGTCCATACGCGGCTCCGACGCTGACGCTGCGCTTCACTATTTGGCGCGTTTGCTTGAAGCCGGCAACATACTCTCGGCGTGCCGACGCTTACTTGTTATCGCGGCTGAGGATATAGGTTTAGCGTATCCGCAGGCTATCGCAATAGTCAAGGCTTGCTGCGACACCGCGCGGGAGCTTGGACTCCCGGAAGCTCAATTGCCGCTTGCGGAGGCTGTGCTGCTTCTCGCTACCGCTCCTAAAAGTAACAATACTTGGGCAATTTCGGCTGCGCGCGAGGATATACGCGGCGGCAAATCAGGCGGAATACCGCGCAATCTCCAAAACGTTCACGCCGATGGAGCCGATAAACCGCGGAAAGACGATATGCAGGGCTATAAATATCCTCACGATTTTCCGGGTCACTGGGTAGCGCAGCAATATCTGCCGGACGAATTGCTCGGAACAAAATATTACGAGCCGGGTGATAACAAATTTGAACAGGCTGCTTTGAAGTATTGGAGGTCGATTAAAAATGAAAATATCAACTAAGGGACGCTACGCTTTACAGCTATTGACCGATTTGGCGGAACATTCGGAGGACGGCTACGTGCCGTTGAGCGATGTTTCGGAGCGGACGGGAATTTCCAAAAACTACCTCGAACAGATAATCTTTCACCTTAAAGATACGGACTGGCTCGAAGCCGCCCGCGGAGCTTCCGGAGGTTATCGTCTTGCTAAACCGCCTATTGCGTACACTGTTGCGGACATTATGCGCGTGACGGAGGGCAGCGTAAAGCCTGACGACTGCCCTGACGACGGAGAAGTCTGCGAACACAGCGGCGGCGGTAAATGCCAGTCGCTCAAAGTTTGGCGCGGTCTTGACAACGTTATCACCGACTACCTCACGAGTATCAGCTTGCAGGACGTACTCAGCGACAGCATAGAATGTAAATAGTCTGTCAGACAACAAACAACCTGACCGGAACTTGATTTCCGGTCAGGTTGTTTGTTGTTTCGGCTATGTAGTAGCTTTTATGAGTCCGTTGTTATCGAGTTTTGCAAGCTCCTTAACCTTTGCGTAATCCAGTCCCGCAGCCAAGGCGAAACGCTCACCGTATTCAGGGTCTGCTAACTGGCAATGAACCGCGTGGCGGTATTTGACGTTTTCGGTTACAGAAGCGATGTCCCCTGCGGTGTTAGCGATAAGAATTGCTTTCTTGTCCTCCGCGAGCAATCGCCATAAGTCTCCGCCTGCTTTGAAATTATCATCGGTGGGGTCGTCTTTCGGGTCAAAGCGCCATACCGCGCCCTCAATCGGAAGCGGCGGTTCGGCGACTTCGGGCTGTGCTGACCAGTAACCCTCGCTGTTCGGTGAATAAGCGGGAGCGCGTCCGTAGTTACCGTCGGTACGCATTTGACCATCGCGGTGATACTCATTGACCTCGGTTTTGGCTTTATTTACGGGGATATGGTTATAGTTCACACCTAAGCGGTAACGCTGAGCATCGCCGTAGGCAAACAATCTGCCCTGCAAGAACTTATCCGGCGAGAAGCCGATACCCGGAACGACGTGAGCCGGTGTAAACGCGCTTTGCTCAACTTCCGCGTAGTAGTTTTCGGGGTTACGGTTAAGCTCTAAGACTCCGACTTCGATAAGCGGGTATTCTTTATGCCGCCAGATTTTCGTTATGTCGAAGGGGTTCTCGTAGTGAGTTTTCGCTTGTTCCTCCGTCATAATCTGCACGGAAACGGTCCAGCGCGGGAACTCTCCTTTTTCTATAGCGTCAAAGAGGTCTTTGCCGTGGAATTCGCGGTCAACGGCGTTGATTTGTCCCGCCTCTTCGTTTGAGAGGTTCTTGATACCCTGCTGTGTGATAAAGTGGAACTTGCACCAAACGCGCTCATTTGCCGCGTTATACAGCGAGAAAGTATGCTCACCGAAGAAGTGCATATGCCGGAAAGACGCGGGAATTCCGCGGTCGCTCATAACGATAGTGCGCTGATGAAATGTTTCGGGGAGCAGCGTCCAGAAATCCCAGTTATTCTGCGCGGAACGCCGTCCGGTTCGCGGGTCGCGCTTTACCGCGCGGTTTAGGTCGCTGAAATCGTGAACATCGCGGATAAAGAAAGTCGGAGTGTTGTTACCGACTAAATCCCAGTTGCCCTCATCGGTGTAGAACTTAGTCGCAACACCGCGAATGTCACGTTCGCAGTCCGCGGCTCCGCGCTCTCCCGCCACGGTCGAGAAACGCGTAAAGGTTTCCGTCACAGCTCCCGGCTGCAGGACTTTCGCCTTTGTAAATTTTGAGATATCGCCGGAAACGGTGAATTTGCCGTAAGCTCCCCAGCCTTTTGCGTGCATACGGCGCTCGGGAATGACTTCACGGTTGAAATGAGCCATTTTCTCCATAAGCCAAACGTCCTGCATCACTACGGGTCCGCGTTGTCCCGCCGTAATAGAATGTTCGTTGTCGGCTACCGGAGCTCCCACCTCGTTGGTGAGTTTGTGTAAATCGTTTGACATTAGGTTACTCTCCTTACATAATTGTTATTTACTAAACCCTTTATCAGGGATATAGCCAAAGCAAAGGTTTCCGCGGAAGCTCTCCGCGCCCGAACCTTTCGGTATTACGTTTTTTCGCTTCGCACATTTTGTATATCGCGTTTCCGTCCGATAGTGAGGAGGTGGATGCTAACCGCTATACCAACCGCGGATAGTAAAAGCCACATATGGATATGGCGGATAAGCAGCGCCGAAACGAGCAACGCGGTCCACAGAAAGACGAGACCGCGAATTCTCGCCTTACGGCTTATTCCGCATTTGTTCCTGTAATTACGTATATACTCACCGAAAAAGCGGTTGTTTTCCAGTTTCCGCGCCAAAGCCGGGCTTGCGGTTCCGAAACAAGCCGCGGCGCATATCACAAAGGGTGTGGTAGGCAGAATCGGGATAAAGATTCCGACAGCACCGAGAATTAGAGCCAAAGAACCAAGCACAAACAGCAAGTGCTTTTTGAGTGAGGATTTCATCGCCGCGTTTACCTCCGTATCGCTTCTTGATAACCATTCCTATTGTACATTATTCTACGCAATTTGTCAAGCACAATGTTTCCGCAAAAAGCGCATATTCCGTGCTTTTAGCGGCAGACTATACACAAAACCACTATTAAGGACGGTGTAACAATTATGAATATTACCAAACGACACTTTGTACGGCTCTTATCGTTCGCGCTTTGCGGACTTGCAGTTTTCGGAGGTTTCGCTCTCAGGGAGAAAGCACGCGCTGACGCTGCCGCTTATAAACTTGAAGTTAGGTATCAGCACGCCTTTACGGAGCTTGTCAACGGTATCACGGAGGTTGATTCCGCGCTGCAAAAGAGTATGTACGCTTCCACTGCGCCTATGATTGCCGCAGCCTGCATTGATGTATACGGCAAAGCCAATAAAGCGCAGTCAGCCCTCGGAAACGTTCCGCTTGAAGCAAATCGAATGGCGAACACCGCCGGCTTCCTCTCAAAAACCGGCGATTATAGTTTTAGTCTTGCTAAGAACGCCGCGGGCGGCTACACGCAGGAGCAACGAGAGATTCTCGGAAAACTCTCGGGAATCGCGGGAACTCTTCGCGCTAATCTCTCGGATATCGCGGAAAAACTGAACGGCGGTGAAATCTCTATCAGTGAGCTTATCGAAAGCGAACGGGAAGTTGACGACGCGGGAAACGAAATCCCCGGCGAACTCGCGGGAGGGTTCAAAGCTATCGAGAGTGAATTTCCGGAGCTGCCGTCGCTTGTCTATGACGGTCCTTTCTCGCAGCATCTCGACACTAAGTCGCCGGCATACACGGAGAACTTAGAGGAAGTAACGCAAGAGGAAGCTCTCAAAATCGCGGAGGAATTTTCCGATATCTCTAATCTCGAATTTCACGCGCTCCGTGAGGGAAAGGTTCCGGCGTATTGCTTCACTTCCGGACAGGCGGGAGTTTCAGTGACCGTCAATGGAGGTAAAATCCTGCAAATCTCTAATCCGCGTGACGTTTACGCGCAAAATCTCTCCGTTGAAGACGCTGTAAAAGTTGGCAAGGATTTCCTCGGACAGCGCGGCTATGCTTCTATGAAAGAGAGTTACTACACGCTGAATAACAACGTCCTGCTGATAAACTTCGCCTATGTTCAGGACAGCGTAGTCTGCTACCCCGATTTGGCTAAGGTCAGCGTAGCTATGGACGACGGTTCCGTAGTAGGCTTTGAGGGAACCGGCTATATTATGAACCACTCGGAATCACGGGAGTTTCCGGACATTGCGGTTGACAGAACAACAGCCGAGGCTGTTGTATCCCCCGGCTTGAAAATTATTAAGTACGACCTTGCAATCATTCCCACCGACGGTCAGAACGAAGTGCTGGTTCACGAATTCACCTGCGAAACTGACGACGGTAAACACTATATCATATGCGTAAACGCCTTGACAGGTAACGAAGAAAAAATTCTCATACTGCTCGAGGACGAGAACGGTGCCTTAGCTATATGAGCAAACTACCCGCCGCGGAGCATATCACCCACGTTTGCACGGCACTTTAGCTTGAACTGCATTGCGGGGTGCGGAACCGACTCAATCGGTTCGTTGTTTGCGTCAAGTATCAGCTCCGCGGCGAACGTTTCGCCCACTTTCCCGGGCGAGAGGATTTGCACGGACGTACCGCGGGTAAGCTTATTGCGTTGTTCGAACACCGCGAAACCTTCGGCTTCCTCATATGCGGTACAAATGCCGAAGTAGGTTTTACCTCTGATATATTCGGGATTGACGCAAATGTTCGCTCTTTCGTGCGGAGCAGAAAAGAAATAACCGGTATCGTACTCGCGGTGGCTGACGGATTCAACTTCCGCGAGAAGCTTCAGGTCGGAGGTATAGCCTGCCGGGTCGCGCGAATAAGCGTCAAGAGCAAGTCTATACGCGTTGGTCACGGCAGCCGCGTAGAACGCGGGCTTCATTCTGCCCTCAATTTTCAGCGAATCCAGTCCGCTTTCAGCTAATTCGCGGATATGTTCTATCATACACAAATCGCGGGAGGAAAAGAGAGCCGTGCCGCTCTCGTTTTCCTCAACGTAAAAAGGCGAGTTCTTGTGTTTTTCCTCCGTAACGGTATACTCCCAGCGGCAGGGTTGCGTACAGCTGCCGCTGTTGGCTCCGCGCCCCGTCAGATAGTTTGACAGCAGGCAACGTCCCGAATATGCCACGCACATCGCGCCGTGTATAAACGCTTCGAGCTCAAGCTCCGGCGGAATATTACGGCGTATCTCCTTTATATCCGCAAGCGACAGTTCCCTCGCGAGGATAATACGCGACGCTCCGAGCTTTTGCCACGCGATGCAGCTCAAATGGTTTTGCGTATTAGCCTGAGTGGAAATGTGAATGTTGATTTCGGGCAAAATTTCTTTGGCAAGCATAACAACGCCGATGTCGGAGCAAATGAGCGCGTCCGGAGCGTCAGATAATCCGCGGATTGCCGTCAGATACTCGCGTAAAGCCGTAAGTTCAAATTCCCTTGCGTAGACGTTTACTGTCAGATACGCCTTTTTCCCGCGTAAATGCGTATATTCGCAAGCCGCAGCGAGTTCCTCAAGCGAGAAATTGTCCGCGGAGGCACGCATACCGAAAGATTTGCCCGCAAGATAGACCGCGTCAGCGCCATAGCGCAGCGCGCTTTGCAGCTTCTGCATATTACCCGCGGGCGACAGCAGTTCCATAGTTACTCCTAAAAATTGAGCTTACGGCAGTATCGCGCCGTTTTTCAGCAATTCGCTCCGGATTTTCGCGTAGTCCGCGTCCCGGACGTTTACACCGTCTTTTACGGCTATAGCAGCCGCAATTCCCGCAGCCTGACCGAAGCACATACAATGCGGAATTAGGTTGAAAAACTCTTGGAACTCGTGGTCTGATGAAAACGCTCTGCACGCCACCAGCAGTCCCTCCGTTCCTTTCGGTATCAGCGACCTATATGGTATATAGGTTCTGGGATATTTCAGCGATAAGTCCCCGCGGTCGTTATCGGCGAAGATTGCGATAGTATCTTCAAACGGAACGTCGCTGTCCATATCCTTTTCCGTAAGGTAGTATTCGCCTATAATCCTGCGTCCGCCTGAGGTTCCGAGCTGCGGGGAACTTAGCATTATGAAGCTTTTCTCAAAGCCCGGCATATATTTTTTCAGCAGCTCCCAGTTTCTGACGGACTCTTTCCGCGTTGTGGTATCTATGAACGTCATTTCCTCAATGTCAGTCTGATGCAGTGAGCCGATGAGCCGGTGTACCCAAACTACGCCCTCTTGGTGTTCCAGCAGCCCGCGGGAAAAATACGCTGAACCGCCCTCTCCGGCAATTGTGTCAGTGACGCTTTTGTACTTTTCCGGCTCGGAGGTCATAAAGCGGTCGTACTTTTCGAGGTCAACGTTGCACAGCCAATAGACCCAGCCAAACTGCGCAATCCTCGAGCCGGGGAGCATATAGTCAGTGGTTTCGGTTCCGGTTTTCGGTAAAAGGTCGCCATCGCCCGAACAGTCGATTACAACTTTCCCGAGAAGCGCTTGCCTGCCTGATTTGCTCTCGACTATAACGCCTTTCACAGTGTTGCCTTCCATAATCGGTTCCGTCACCCAAGTGTGCAGGAGCAGTTCCGAGCCGGATTCGAAAACCATAGCGTTCATTTCGTCTTTGGCGACTTCCGGGTCGATTACCGCGGTGTAAAGAGTGACATATTCGCCCTTTTGGTTTTTTCTTACATAGAAGTGCATCATATTTGCTTTGATGTATTTATCGACTACCGAGGTTTCGCTTTTCCCCCAGTATTGCTTATCCGGGAAATCGGCTGCTCCGCGCGCGGACAATCTGTCGATAAGCTCCTGACAAAAGCCGCCGATAAGCTGTTCGCCGTAGATGCTGCCGAGATTCGGGATAATGTTAACTAAGCCCCCCGTGGACATACCGCCGAGATGACCGTATCTTTCAATGAGAATGGTCCCGGCACCGGCGCGGGCAGCGGAAACTGCTGCGGCAATACCTCCCGGACCTCCTCCGACCACTATGACGTCGGTTTCGCGTATAACTTCGACCTCTCTCCGGGCTTCGGCGATAGTTTTTGCCGCGGGAGCGTTTTTCTTTTCGAATTGCCGCCCTGTATCGTATTGACTGAAAACTTCCGAACCATATTTTGCCATAGGCACCGTCCTTTCAGCGTTTGCGGATAATGTCCGCCCGTCTGCCTACAATTATACAACTTTTCGCGCCTTTTGTCAACACAGCATAGAACCGCGGCTATTCTTCACCTTGCGTTGCTTTATGTTTGTTATTTGAGCGGCAGCCCTAAAGTTGCTTGACAAATGTTCCGATGTAATGTATAATGGTATAAGTCCTAAATGGAGGGACTATCCGCAAAATTTCGCTCTACAAGGAGGTCGAATATTGTGAAACGAACAAGGATGTCAATTTGCGCGCTGTTGGTTGCGGCGTTACTGCTGTCGCTGACGATGCTGCCGGCTTTTGCCGATGAACCGGAAGTTCCGGACGTACCGGAGGTTTCGGACATACCGGAGGTTTCCGAAAACACAGACGATTTCGAAGAGATTACTCCCGCTTCTCCGCCGGAGGTTCACGATTACCAAGAAGGCGAGACGCGTGAGATTCTCAACGTCGTTGTGCCGATTACAATGCAGTTTACGCTTGACCCGCTAGAAATAAGCGGGTTCGGACAGGTCTATTCTGACCTGTACACTATTACGAATCAGGGCAATACGCCTGTAATGCTAACTTTCTCGGATATGAAAGTCACATTTGCCAACGACCGCGATTTTGTGACAGTTCCGGAACCGTTTGACCATACTTTTGCCTCCGACAAGAAAGCTCTATTCCTGTCGCTTGATTTCGGACGCGAGGATATAGCCCCGGTGGCTCTCACAGACCCGGAATTCGCTAATCTGCTTACTATCCCGCTTCTAAGCGGCGAGAGCAGCGGTGCCGTAGCTTCGCTGTCTTTCTCCGGAAATATCAACTATCTGCCGGACCTCAACTGGGAATCCGGAGATGTAAGAATTTCTCTTACTTACACACTTGTCGAGGGACAAATGCCCGTCAGCGGAAGCGCTACACTTGACCCCGATGAGGAAGCTGCGGAATCCGGAGCTCCCGCGGAAGCGGCTTCGCCCGTTGACCCCGCAGAACCCTCCGAAGCCCCCGGCGAGAACGTGAACGCGTCTGAACCCGCTGCTTCCGAAGAACCCGCCGAAATTCCCGCGAAGGAAGAACCCGCCGCAACTCCGGAACCCGAAGCAAGCGCAGAACCGGAAGCCGCTGCAACTCCCGAACCTACGCCGACTCCGGAACCAATTACGGAATCAACACCTGAACCTACTCCTACTCCGACTCCTGAACCTGAACCAGAACCCGCACCTGTTCCCGAGCCTGAACCTACACCGATTCCGGAACCGGAGCCTACTCCGGAACCAATCCCTGTTCCCGAGCCTGAATCTCCGCCCGCGGAAGCTTCTACTCCTCCGGTTGAAATTCCTCCGACGCCCGAAGCTCCGCCCGTTGTCGAACCTCCCGCTCCTCCCGAGCCTCCTGCGCCCGAACCTCCCGCGCCTCCCGCTAATACAGATTGGGTTGAACCGGCACCGCAGCAGGACTAACATATATGAATTATTAAGCACACACGGCGGAGACTTTCTCCGCCGTGTGTTTTATCACGCAAGCTCGTTATCGTTATTCCTCCGGTACTGCTTTATCCTGCGCGGTTTTCTTTGCGTCGTAGAAGCGCTTTTCTTGCGGAATCCACTTGTTTATTATACCGAACAGCTTTTGTGTTTCAACCGGCTTCGCCAGAAAATCGCTGAAACCTTTCTCAATGAAATACTCTCTCATTCCGCTGATTGCGCTTGCTGTGAGAGCAACTATCGGAAGCTCACGGTATTTATCCTTATCGAGCGCCCGGATAGCCGCAGTGGTTTTCTCGCCGTCCATCTCGGGCATCAAATGGTCCATAAATATTAGGTCGTAGTTGTTTATTTGCACGAGGCGCAGAGCTTCCGTACCATTCAGGCATACGTCCGTTTTTGCTCCGAGCGGCGCCAGCAAACCCTCGGCAACCCGCAGATTTGTGCTGATATCGTCTACAACGAGAATTCTGGCTGTCGGAGCGGTATACTGCAAGTTTATTAAATCTCTATCGCTGTACCAAGCGTTTTCAACGCCGTTCAGGATATTCGCCAGCATACCGGTATGAACCGGCATCTCTAAAATGTTCCCGTTTGGAATAGTGATGTTTTCTCCGTATTCCGCAAGCAATACGACCTCGGTGGACGAACTAATCAAGCCGGAGAGACTGCTGGCATCGTCTAAAAATGCCGTTGCGGCGAACATAAACGCGTATTCCGCGACTTCCGAACTGTCTTCCTGCAATTGGGAAATATCGCCGAGAGTATACTCCACGCCTAAGTTTTCAAGCGACCACGCAATTGAATCCGCGTATACACCGCGGTTTTCAAAGACCAGAACACGCTTCTCCGCGGGGTTCTCAACTTTTGCGAAAACTTCGTCAGAAGCGCTGCTTTGCAGCAAAGTCGCGGTGAATACGCTGCCTTTACCGTAGACGCTGTTGACCGTAACGTCACCGCCCAGCGCGATTGCGAGTTCTTTCGTTATCGCAAGTCCCAGACCTATTCCCACTGTATTGGAGCTGTTGCTTTCGCCGTACTGTTTGAAACGTTCGAACAAGCGCGGAATATCCTCGCTGCGAATTCCTATGCCGGTATCTTCTACCGTGAAAGTCAGCTGTATCGCTCCGTCGGAGTACGAAGTACAAGCCGCGGTGAGCTTGATATAGCCGGCTTCCGTATATTTAATGGCGTTACTTAGCAGATTGAGCAAAATCTGGCGGGTACGCACGACATCGCCGATTAGCTTTGACGGCAACTTTGAATCTATGTTCACAACGAACTCAACGGGTTTGTCCATAAGGCGCATACGCGCTATGCTGATTATCTCGCCTATAAGCGACGCCAGCTCGTACTGCGTTTTGATAATCTCCATCTTCCCGCTGTCGATTTTTGACAGGTCGAGTATATCGTTTACTATTGCAAGCAGATTAGAGCCCGCGTGCCGGATACTCTCGGCGTGGTTACGCACGGGTGCGGAGATAACTTCGCGCAGGATAAGCTCCGACATCCCGATGATTGCGTTCATAGGAGTGCGGATTTCGTGCGACATTCTCGCTAAGAACTCGCTCTTTGCGATATTCGCCTGTTCGCTCGTAATTGCGTCTAAGCGGGCTTTGTTCCAGTTTGTTATGTATTCGTCAATTTTCAGAACCATTGATTTCAGCGATTCTGAAAGGCTTTGCAGTTCGTCGTCTGTATTGATTTCCATTGCCAGGATTTCCGACTCTTCGATTGCGAACGAATCCTCGGAGTAGTTTACGAGGAAGCTGTCAGCCGCTTCCGTCATAGTATTGACCGGACGTATGACAGTCCTGCGGATAATAATGAGGTGGAACAAAATAATAAACACTATGGTGACGATAAGGGAAACTATCGCTAAGTTACGAAAATGCACGAAATGCTCCGTGATTACTGTGTTCATTGAGAAGTCTACGCCTACGTAACCTTTCGTTCTGCCGTCGCTCCCGCGGAAAGGGATATTAACCGTGGCAATCCAGCCGTATTGGGTTTCTCCGACCACCGGGTCAACGTATCCGCCGCTGAGCATTTGCTGTTTGTATTCCGGATAATCCTCTTCGTAAATATCCGTATAGCCCAGTTCAACCGCGGTATCGGTTACATCAGCGTCAAAAATAAAGTGCAGTCCGTCCTCCCGCGGTTGATAGGCGTACAGATAAAGTACATCGCCGATATCTTTTATTTCGCACAGTTTCTGAACGGTATTATCGTAGGCTTCATCTTTGGTAAGCGTTTCGAGATAATAATCTACGGCGTCCGCGTCAATTTCGAGAATGGCAAGCTTTGCGATTTTCTCGCCCATATTCAGATAATGCCGCTCGGAGGAGTTTTTTAAGACAGAGTAACTGCTTAGCAATAACACAATTGCAATAATCACAAGCGTTATCGCACTCGAAATAGTCAGCCGTCTGCTTAGCGAGCGATTAGTTTGGCGTTTTTGTGAGAATTGAGTATTCATCATATCGCAATCGTCCTTATTGTCGCCATTCGGCAAAGCTGATGAACGCAATTGCCGCCGCGGCAGGTCGTATGGTTTGACCAAGTATTACTTAGTTGAAGTATAATGCCGTTTTCTCACTGCTCATAAGTTTGATTATACCACAATCTGGCAATTAAGTCAACGGCTTTTTGCAAAGCACCGCGGTTCACGCCCTGTCCGGACTGCGCGCGGCAAAAAGCGGAGGGGATTTCGCCCTCCGCTGACTATATATGTACCGCGCAATCGTGCGCAAACTACCGCGCAAGACATTCAACAGCGCGGCTCCGTGCAGCCGTAACAATTGTCAAACGTAACAGCTATACAATATCACCGTTTCCGCGTGAGCAGTTCCCGGGAACATATCTACCGCGGCGGCTTTTACCGCTGTATAGCCCAAAGCAGCGAATCTCGCGGTGTCCCGAGCTGCCGTAGCGGGGTCACAGGAAACGTATACAATCTTCGCGGGCTTGAGATTCGCGATTGCGTTGACTACGGCTTCGTCAAGCCCTTTTCGCGGAGGGTCAACGACAACAGCCGAGTAATCGCCGCGATCGGCAAAAGCATATAACTGCGCGGCGTCGCCCGTTA
>JAISLB010000003.1 GCA_031260685.1 Oscillospiraceae bacterium
CAAAGTAAACTCCGACATAGCAGGCTGGCTAATTAAACACATAAAAACAGAAGACGTAAAAGTAGCAAAACACTTGAAACAGTGAACAGCGAACAGTGAATAGTGAACAGTTTCCGCGCTCGGCGCGGGTACAAAGGACGAGGGCTTGGATGCGTTCCAAACCCTCGTCTTTACGTCCCCGCCGCGCGGAAACTGTTCACTGTTCACTATTCACTGTTCACTGGATTAGTACATCATATCGCCGATTCCGCCGCCTTGAGCCGCGGCAGCGGGAGCGGGAGGCTCAGGTTTATCAGCTACTAACGCTTCGGTGGTGATAACCATAGACGCAACCGAAGCCGCGTTCTCAAGCGCCGAGCGGCAAACTTTGGTCGGGTCAACGATTCCGGCTTCGATGAGGTCCGCAAACTTCTCTTCGGCGGCGTCAAAACCATAGCTCGGGCTGCTGTTCTTGCGGATTCCGTCGAGGATAATCGCACCCTCAATACCGGCATTCTCGGCAATTTGCTTTACGGGAGCCGTAAGAGCTTTCGCTACAAGCGCGTAACCGACTTTCTCATCGCCGTTGGCAATCCCCTCGAGAGCTTTTTCAACCGCAAGAGACGCGCGGACATAGACCGTTCCGCCGCCAGCTACGATACCCTCTTCAACCGCGGCACGCGTAGCGTTAAGAGCGTCCTCAATACGAAGCTTTTTCTCTTTCATCTCCGTTTCGGAAGGCGCACCGACTTTGATAACGGCTACACCGCCGGAAAGCTTCGCGAGACGTTCCTGCAATTTCTCTTTGTCGTAATCGCTCGTGGTAACTTCGATTTGCGCGTTGATTTGCTTAATACGCGCCTGAATATCCTCAGCCGCTCCGCCGCCGTCAACTATGATTGTAGTTTCTTTGGCGATTTTGACCTGACGCGCTTTACCGAGGACTTCTACGCCGACTTCTTTCAGTTCCATTCCAAGGTCTGACGAAACAACTTGTCCGCCGGTCAGCGTAGCTATATCGACTAACATCTCCTTACGGCGGTCGCCGAAGCCGGGAGCCTTAACGCAGACACAGGAGAACGTACCGCGCAGCTTATTGAGGATAATGGTCGCGAGAGCTTCGCCCTCTACGTCCTCCGCGATAATAAGCAGCTTGCGGTTTTGCTGAACTACCTGTTCAAGGACGTTGATAACTTCCTGAATGTTAGAAATTTTCTTATCAGTAATAAGAATCAGCGGCTCGTCAAGAACTGCTTCCATTTTATCGCTGTCAGTAACCATATACGGCGTGATATAGCCCCGGTCGAACTGCATACCCTCGACTATCTCAATAGCGGTTTCGGCGGTTTTTCCTTCTTCAACCGTGATAACGCCCTTTTGCGAAACTTTTTCCATTGCTTCCGCAATCATATCGCCGATTAACGTTTCTCCGCTCGACACGGTACCTACGCGGGCGATATCAGCGGAGCCGCCGACAGGTTTCGAAACGCTCTTGATTGCTTCAACGGCAATCTTCGTCGCGGCGGCGATACCGCGCTTCATAACCATCGGATTCGCTCCCGCGGCTACGTTTTTAAGTCCCTCGCGAATCATAGCCTGCGCGAGAACAGTTGCGCTCGTAGTACCGTCGCCGGCAACGTCGTTAGTTTTCGTAGCGACTTCCTTGACTAGCGCCGCGCCCATTTGCTCAAACGGGTCGGAAAGCTCAATTTCCTTGGCGATGGTAACACCGTCGTTCGTAATAAGCGGCGAACCGTATTTCTTCTCGAGAACAACGTTACGTCCCTTAGGTCCGAGAGTAATTTTAACGGTATCCGCGAGTTGATTCACACCGCGTTCAAGAGCGCGGCGCGCTTCCTCATTGTAGATAAGTTGTTTAGCCATAGCGTAATCATTCCTCCTTTTTTAATTCCGCTTTTGTCAGCTGATGTACCCGCGCCCGGAAGCGCGCCTAAATCAGTACGAACCGGTAAGTTTGCAGCCCGATAACCAACATCAGCGAAGTGTTTACGTTGAATGTTTTAAGATTGCTGTGCGTTAATTACTCGACAATTGCGAGAATGTCATTCTGCCGGACGATTGTCAATTCGTCCTCATCGACCTTTACGGTGGTTCCGGTGTACTTACCGGTGATAATTTTGTCGCCGGCTTTGACGGTCATCGTGACTTCGTTACCGTCTACTAAGCCGCCGGGGCCTACGGCGATAACCTCAAATATTGAGGGTTTCTCCTGAGCGGCGGAGGTTAGGATTATGCCCCCCTTTGTCTTTTCTTCCGCGGCAATCTGTTTTAAGATTACGTGGTCGGATAACGGAACAAGTTTCATTGTGGTTTGTTCTCCTTTCTAAATTCAGCAAACTGCGTCCGCATACTAATTCCCGCGCAATACGCGGCAACTGTACACTGCTCACTGTTCACCGCTAACTGAAATTGTCACTCTTTACGTGTGACTGCTAACAGTTTACCACGTTGTTTAGCAAATGTCAATAGGGTTCACAGTTTTTTTACAATTCTAATATCAAATGCACAGTCTCACAGCTCAAACAGTTCGGGGACAATCGGAGGCTGCTTACCGGTAAACAGCCGGAACGATTCAGCGGCTTGCGCCGTCAATAGGCTTAACCCACCGATTACCGTCAAACCTCGGATTGTCGCTTCCGCCAACAGCTCCGTATTGAGCGGATTATACACAAAGTCAAACACCGCCGCTCCGGCTTTAAGGCTGTCAAGCCAGTCAAACTCCGCAAAGCTGTCACAACCGGACATACCGAGCGAAGTCGCGTTGATTACAACGTCCGCGCTTTCGCACAAAAGCGCGAGTTTGCCGAAATCGAGAGCGGCCGCGCCCGGATTACGCTTATGCACCGTCACATCTGCGCCTATATCAGTCAGCGCGGATACCGCGGATTTTGCCGCTCCGCCAAAACCGAGTATAACTATTTTTTTCCCGCTCAAATCGGGATAACGCTCTCTTAACGCGGCGATTACTCCCGTTCCGTCAGTTGAATAGCCGTACAGCTTACCGTTTTTCACAACTACCGTATTGACAGCGTCGGCAACAGTCTCATCAAGATAGCGTACAATCTCCTGTTTAAGCGGCATCGTCACGTTGAACCCCGCGAACTCACGTCTTGCGCGCTCTATAAACCGCGGCAGGGTTTCGTAAGTTACGTCAATCGCAGTGTACTCAACGTCCAATCCGGTATCAGCAGCAAAACGAGTATGAATCGCGGGAGATTTACTGTGACCTACGGGATGACCGATAACGGCAAGCTTTATCATAGGTCAAGCTCCTTCAGCAGGATATCAATAGCGTCAATATAACCTCCGAAGCCCTTGCCGGCGATTTGCGCTATACAGGCGGGGGCAGTGACGGAGATACGGCGGAACTCCTCGCGGCGGCTTGTGTCCGAAATATGCACCTCAATCGCGGGAACCGGAATACCTTTCAGCGCGTCGTGAATGGCGTAGCTGTAATGCGTATACGCGCCGGGATTGATGACTATACCGTCATAGCGTCCCAAGGTGTCCTGTATCGTATCTATAATATTCCCCTCGTGATTGCTATGGTAGCAGGCAACGGCAATTCCGCGCTCATTGTAGCAGGTTTCCTGAATCAGCTTCGTCAAATCCTCGTAGCTTGCGCTGCCGTAGATTTCAGGTTCGCGGACGCCGAGCATATTGAGGTTCGGACCGTTGATAACAAGCAGCCGCGCTTTCAGATGAGGCTTAACCTTTTCCAGCAGCTGATTAACGGCTGTTTCAACGTCAAAGTGGTTATGGATTAGAACGTTCAGCCGCCCAAAGTAATGCTGCTGGCGCTGAATCATAAGCCGCTCCAAGTCTTCGGCAGTTTGCGACAAGGGACGAAGCCCGGGGTTTTCAGCGAAAGACTTGACTATCTCCTCCGGTTTGCGCTGTATGTACGCAACTACCGAGTCTTTGACAAGGTATTCACCGCTATGGACGGGAGCTCCGCCGCCCATCGCGATCACCGTGCCTTTCTTGCCGGTAAGTTCCTTGATAACTTCCTGCTCAATAGCGCGGAATTTCTGTTCGCCCTCTCCGTTGATTATCTCCGCGCAGGTTTTGCCCTCACGGGCTTCGATTTCCGCATCGCTGTCGTAGAACTCGCGCCCTAAAACTTCCGCAGCGCGTTTGCCGATAGTGGTCTTACCGCTCCCCGGCAAACCAATTAGAATAATGTTGCGCTCAAACGGTTTACAAAGGTTAGACCTCCCCGCGCCTAAGATATTCACCTTTGATTTTTCGCCGGAAAAGCTAAGTGTCATATTCTCCATAGCAATATCCTCCTTTGTTAGTGGTCAGTGGTCAGTGGTCAGTGGTCAGCAGAAGCGAAACACCGCAGCCCTCGCCCCTCTGACCACTGACCACTCCTCACTGACCACTGTTAACTGTACCATAACAGCCCAGAACCTCAAAATATTCAGACTGCACAGACGCCTGACCGATAGCGTCGCGGACTTTCGGCGTAAGTATATTACCCTCTAAATCAGCGAAAAAGCGGTAGCTGTCGCCGCTGACGGGACGCGACTCAATACGCGTTAGGTTCAAGCCGCCCAGCTGAAACGCCTGCAAAACGGAGCATAACGCACCCGCCCGGTGAATCGTCGAGAACGTCACAGTAACCGTATCGCTCGTTTCGTCATAAATCGGCTTGCGCGAGATTGCGATAAAGCGCGTACGGTTCTTGGCGTTGTCAGTGATACTATCCGAGAGAACGCTCAAACCGTTGACTTCGGCGGCTCTGCGCGAGCCTATAGCCGCGTATTTCGCGCTCCCCTTCTCTGCCACGAGCTTTGCCGCGACAGCCGTGTTATGAACGTCCGTAAGCTCCCAGTTTTTGCCTTTCAGAAAGCGTTTACACTGAGTAAAACCCTGCGAGTGCGAAAAGACTTCGCGTATATCGCCGATTACAGCGCCCGGAACACCAATCAGGCACTGATTAACGTTTATCCACACCTGCCCAACGATATAGCACGAATGGCGCCGTAAGAGGTCGTACACTTCGCCTATCGCGCCCGTTTGCGAATTCTCAATCGGCAAAACCCCGAGCGACGCTTCGCCGTTTTTGACAGCTTCGAAAACGTCCTCAAAGTATTCGCGGGTTACGTACTCCTCATTGGGGAACATCGTCATCGCGGCGTGTTCGCTCCACGCTCCGTTGACCCCTTGGAACGCGACAGGTCCGGGAGCGCGATTAGACGCTTCGGGAAAGTCAAGAGCGTGCGTAAGTCCGAGGTTCTCAAACTGCCGCAGTTTCGACAGCGAGATAAGCGTCCGCATAAGCGCGGCGGTTTCAGCGCGTTTGTCCTCGTCGGCGATTTCAAGCGCGTAGGCGATGACTTTGTCCTCGCGCCCGGTGTCCGTAATTGCGAGGTTTCCCTCTTCCTTGACTGTCGCGATGTCATTGGAAACGCGCTGACGCTCCTGAAAACTCCGGGTGATGTCAACGTCAATTTCGTCAATCTTGACGCGCAGATTTTGCAGTTTCTCTTTCGGTGTCATTTTTTACCTCCGCTTTTAGTGGCTGATTTACTCGCGCCCTTACGGCGCTCCTAAATCAGTGCTAAGTGATGACATTTTTGCCCGGTCACCAACGTTAGCAAATTGATTAGTTTGAATGATTTGACCTTGCGGCAGTGTGTGAGACAGTCGCGTAGCGTTTGCGCGACGTAACCCACGTCCAAACCTACGTCTCTGATATTTAATATTTAATATTTAATATCTGATAACTGATGTCTGATATCTGATAACTGATATCTGATATCAGTTATCTGTATTACGCAATCGCCTCGCGAATCTTCGCGACCTTACCCATTATTCTGCGGAAAACTTGCGGCGTAACGCTTTGAGCACCGTCGCAAAGTGCTGCTTCCGGATGGTTGTGGACTTCGATTATCAATCCGTCAGCTCCGCAGGCTGTAGCCGCAAGCGCCATAGGTTCGACGAGGTGCCAATAACCCGTGGCGTGACTCGGGTCGATGATTACCGGCAAATGCGTCTTAGCTTTAAGCACCGGAACCGCCGACAAATCAAGCGTATTGCGCGTAGCGGTCTCAAAAGTCCGGATTCCCCTCTCACATAGCGCGACTTTACGAGTTCCGCCCGCCATTACGTGTTCCGCAGCCATCAGCAGCTCCTCGAGCGTTGAGGACAATCCGCGCTTCAGCAGAACGGGTTTATTCAACGCGCCTACCTGGCGCAATAGCGTGAAATTCTGCATATTCCGCGCTCCGATCTGGATTACGTCTACGTCCTCCGCAAACGCGTCTAAATAATCCGCGGACATAATCTCCGTCACAATCGGAAGTCCCGTTTTCTCACGCGCCATTTTAAGCAGTTCCAAACCGTCAAGTCCTAAGCCCGAAAACGCATAGGGCGACGTACGCGGCTTAAATGCCCCGCCCCGCATAAAGGTCGCTCCCGCGGCTTTAACGTCCCGCGCTACCGAGAGAATTTGCTCCTCGGATTCCACGCTGCACGGTCCCGCAATTACCGCGAAGTTGCCCGCGCCGCCGATTTTGTGTCCCGCAACGTCGATTACAGTGTCCTCCGGGTGAAACTTCTTGCTTGCCAGCTTATACGGTTCACTGACGCGAATAACGCTGTCTACGCACTCAAAACGCGCAAGCTCGTCAACGTCTATATTCGACGTATCTCCCGCCAAGCCGAACATCAAGGTTGATTCGCCCTTAATCTCCTGAACGATTATCCCCCGCGCCGTAAGAACCTTGTAGAGCTGCTCCGCGCTGCCGTCCGTGCGGTCCTGTTTAAGTATTGCTATCATAATCGTATTACTCATTAGTCAATTAAAATATACTCCGCGAGAACTATCGCGAGTGCCGCTTCCGCAACTGGTAAAGCGCGTTGAACAATGCAGGGGTCGTGACGGCCGCTAAAACTATGCGTGACCGATTCCCAAGTTTTGAGATTAACGGTTTTCTGCGGAATAGCGATAGTCGGCGTAGGCTTGAACACTACGTTGAACGAAAGCTGCTGTCCGTTAGCGATACCGCCGTTAATCCCGCCGTTATGGTTTGCGAGAAAGGCGAGATTGCCGTCGCTGTCAATCTCCATACCGTCCGAGACTTCGCTGCCGTATTTATCAGCAAAGCCGAAGCCGTCGCCGAACTCTATACCCTTGACGGCGGGGATTGAGAACATCATCGCGGAAATATCGGACTCAAGCGAGTGGAAAATCGGCTTCCCCCAACCGCCCAAAAGGTTTTCCGCCGTACAGTTGATAATCCCGCCTACCGAGTCTCCGCGCTCCCGGGCTTCTCCGATTATCGCGTCAAACTTTGAGCTGTCAGATTCGCCGTGGATGCTGACAATTTTCGCCTTAGGTTCAATGTTCCAGACTTTCAGAAGCTGCTTCGCTATCGCCCCCGCGAAAACTATCGGAGCCGTCAAACGCCCGGAAAAATGTCCGCCGCCGCGATAATCGTTAGACTCGATAAATTTATTCTGCGCAACGTAATCCGCGTGACCGGGGCGCGGGAACTCCGGTTCATAGTCGTGGCTGCGCGTATCGGTATTGCGGCAAAAAGCCATAAGCGGCGCACCGGTGGTCTTACCGTTAAACAAGCCGGAGTAAATAACGAAGTCGTCGGCTTCCCTGCGTGAGGTAGTATTAACGTTCTGACCGGGAGCGCGGCGTGCGAGTTCCAACTTTATAGCGTCCAAATCCAGCTCCTGTTTAGGCGGCAATCCGTCAATGACAACGCCGATACCGTCACCGTGAGATTCGCCGAAAACGGAAATGCGGAAATGTTCGCCGCGAGTGCTGTTCATAATATACCGCCTCCTTCAAAATCGCGCCAAAAGTCCGGATACGATTTATTGACCGCTTCCGCTCCCTCTACCGTAACAGGCGAATCGGCGCGTATAGCCGCTACGGCGGACATCATAGCTATTCGGTGGTCGTTATGCGATGACACAATACCGCCGCGCAACGTTTCAACGCCGCGAATCAGGAGCGCATCGCCGCAGATTTTGACATTTGCGCCTAAATCGTTGAGAGTTTGCGTAATTGTCTCCAAACGGTCGGATTCTTTCAGCCGCAATCGCCCGGCGTTATAAATCAGCGAGGTCTCCCCTGCTTTGAGCGCAAGCAGCGCGGCTGCGGGCGGTACAAGGTCCGGGATATCGGCTGCGTCAACTTCTACGCCGCCCTGCCTAGCCAATTCGATAATGTCAACAATAGCGCGGTCGCCCTGCTTCGATTCGGGGTTTAATCCCGTGACTTCCAGCTTACAGCCGAGTTCGCGCGCAACGAGGAAAAACGCAGCCTGCGAGTAGTCTCCCTCAACGTTATAGCCGGAACGACGCTTATAGCTTTGACCGCAAGGTATGTAGTGATTGTAACCGTATAGCTCAATCCCGGATTTTGCCAGTTCCTCAACGGTCAAATCCACGTAGGAAGCTGATTGCAGTTCGCCGGTAATCTCAATCTCCGACATCGGGCAATCCGCAGAA
>JAISLB010000058.1 GCA_031260685.1 Oscillospiraceae bacterium
ATAAGCGACATCATCAGCTTCGCCGCGCTTCCGTCGGACGCGGAGATTTACGCTTTCGTAGACAGCATACAAATCACGGACGAACAGCGCAGGATTTACGCCGAACAACACGGATTGCAAGGCAACGGAGCTGCGGCGGCGTCTCCAAGCCCCGCGTCCGGACTCCGGCAAGGTGAGTACATTTGGGAAACTAGCGATAAGATGCGCTACAAATTTACCTTACTGGACGGAGTACCGCAGCCAATGGGAACGAGCGTTCAGGAAACCTACAACGGAACGGTAACCGAAACCATAATGGCGTATGCGAGTTCCCGGAGTTCCGCGGACGACGAATGGGGCGAATGGAGAGTAGCTCCGCACTATTGGGCGGGATTGCAGTGCAGCGATTGCGAAGAACTAAACGCTGACGGCGTAATACCGGAATCGTACATGTTGGGCTTCTCGCACGCGTGGAGCGGCGAGTGGAAAAATTCCCCGCCTGTGTACAAATACTAAGCGCATAATAACGATTCAGCGCATATTCGGCATTGACAAGGCTGCCGAATGTGTGATATACTAGGCGAGTTGTTGCAATAAAATACACGTTTTGGAGATTTACGTATGAACCCTGATATACAATACTTTGCGTACCTTTGGCAAAACCGCCGCGCTCCGAGCGTTGGTCACAGCGCGGAGCTTTGGGACAAGCGCGCAGCCGAATGGATAGCGGATCTCGAGGCAAACGGCGAGGACGCTAAGGGCGTAGCACGCGAACGCGCTATTTCGGCGTTTCTCCGCTCTAAGGGTTTACTCACCGCCGAGCAGCGCGTTATCGACATCGGCTGCGGACCTGCGACGTTTACTCTCGACTTTGCCGCTACCTGTAAGGAAGCGATAGGTCTCGATTACAGCAGAACCTTTACGGAATACGGAGCCGCGCAAGCCGCTAAACTCGGGCGCACTAACGTAAGCTTCATAACTGCCGATTTCGAAGCTATCGACGTAAAGGCGGAGGAACTCGAACACGCCTTCGACCTTGTGTTTACGTCGATAACTCCCGCAGCGTCCAACTGGGACAAAATGCAAAAGGTTATGACGCTCTCACGCTCCTACGTATGTAACGTAGCTGCGGTAGCGTCAAGCGACGGCAACCCGCGCTTCAGCGGAACGGGCTTTTACAGTTTATGGAACTTGCTGTGGCTCTCGGGCTATCTCCCGGAAACGTTCTACTATACCGAACATAAAGGGCGCGGGAGCTACACCTACGGCGTAATACTATGGTCTGTTAACAGATGACAGATAGTTAGATAGCAGATAGCAGATATGGTGGGTACGATTTGAAGAAATACACGCTGATTGTGATAATTCTGGGCGTATTGGTGGCGCTCGGCATTGTGCTGTCGTTCGCTTTGGGACGTTATCCGATTTCCGTGGAGGCACTTTTAGAGATAGTTCGCGGGGGCGGTACGTCCACTCAGCGCGCGTTATTTTTCAACGTACGTTTGCCGAGGATTTTGCTTGCCTGTATGGTGGGCTGCTCAATCTCCGCCGCGGGAGCCTCGTATCAGGGAGTTTTCCAAAACCCTATGGCAGCTCCGGACATTTTAGGCGCATCTTCGGGAGCCGCCGCCGGAGCTTCGGTCGCGATACTGCTGCAATTCTCCGGGCGCGGGATTATGCTCACAGCTTTTGCCGCAAGCTTAGCGACTATCGCACTCGTAATGGCTGTCAGCAAAGCCGCACGCGGTAACAAGCTCCTCGGGATTATCCTCGCGGGCATTATGGTCTCGTCACTCGCAAACGCTGTTACCTCATTCGTTAAGATTGTCGCGGACCCGTATAACACCTTGCCGGAGATAACCTTTTGGCTGCTCGGAAGTTTGAAAAAGACTAACCTTTCGGACGTACCTCTCGCGGCGCTTCCTATGGCAATCGGGCTAATACCGCTCTTGCTCCTGCGCTGGCGGATAAATTTGCTCACGTTATCCGACAGCGAGGCGCGGACAATGGGCGTCAACGCCTCGAGAACCCGCGTAATCGTCATCGTCTGCGCAACTCTCATTACCGCCGCAAGCGTTGCCGTCAGCGGGCTAATCGGCTGGGTAGGCTTAGTTATCCCGCACCTGACGCGCAGACTTGTCGGAAACAACTTCCGGCATCTCCTCCCCGCGAGTATGCTCGGCGGAGCCTTATTCCTGCTGCTCGTTGACGATATTTCGCGCAATCTGCTGGTAACTGAGATACCGCTCGGGATTTTGACCTCGGTGGTGGGCGCACCGTTCTTCCTCTGGCTGATAACCCGAAAGCGCGAGGAGTATTGAGATGATTATAGTCAAAAACCTCTCGTTTTCCTACGGCAAAGCGCAGGTACTGCGCAACGTGAGCTTCACGGCGGAGCGCGGAGAGCTGCTCGCGGTTCTCGGTCCCAACGGAGTGGGAAAAAGCACGCTGTTCCGCTGTATACTGGGACTCGCGAAGCCGCAATCGGGCGAAATATTCCTAGACGGCGAACGTGTCAGCTCAATCCGCCCGAACGACTTAGCGCATAAGCTTGCGTACGTACCGCAGTCCCACGCGCCTACGTTCAATTACAGCGTGTTCGATATGGCGCTGATGGGAACCACGGCGCAGGTCGGCGGCTTGTCAAGCCCGGGAGCCGCGCAAATCAAGCTCGTGAACGAAGCTCTCGAACGTGTGGGAATTCTCGCGCTCAAGAACCGCGGCTACCTGGAAATAAGCGGCGGCGAACGTCAGCTGACGCTTATCGCGAGAGCCTTAGCTCAAAAGGCCGATACGCTAGTGCTCGACGAGCCTACGTCCAATCTCGACTACGGCAATCAGCTGAAAGTCCTCGCACAGGCGAAAGAACTCGCAAACTCCGGCTATACCGTTATCCAAAGTACTCATAACCCCGACCAGGCGGCACTATTCGCGGATAGAGTACTCGCGCTCAAGGGCGGTACAGTTCGCGCACTCGGAAGCAGTGAAATACTCACCGATGAGCTAATCGGTGAGCTGTACGATATAGACTTGTCCGCGCTGAAACTCTACCGGCGGTAAACGCGCCAACTAACCACTAACCACTAACCACTAACCACTGACAACTGTTCTAGCGTAGTAGTCGGCGGCGAATTCGTCAAAAGCGCCCGCCACTATCGCGCTTCTTATGTCCTCCGTGAGCCTGTTATAGTGCCGGAGATTGTGCAATACGGCAAAGCGCAGCCCGAGTATTTCTCCGCTCTTGAACAAATGCCGGATGTAGCTTCGGCTGTAACCGCCTTTACATACCGGACAGTCGCAGCCGGCGTCGAGAATTCGTCCGTCTGCCGCGTACTGTTCGTTTTTTATGTTCAGCACTCCCGATTGAGTGTAGAACTTACCGTGTCTGCCGTTCCGCGCGGGAAGTACGCAGTCGAACATATCAACGCCGCGCCGTACCGCTTCGAGGATATTGTACGGGGTTCCGACGCCCATTAGGTAACGCGGTTTGTCAGACGGCATTGCGGGAACGATATAGTCAAGCGCGGCGTACATTTCCTCCGTGCTTTCCCCGACAGCTAAGCCGCCGATAGCATAGCCCGGAAGTCCGAGCGCGGCGATATCGCGCATATGTTTCAGGCGTATCTCGCGGTAGGTTCCGCCCTGATTGATTCCGAACAGCGCGGAAGCGGACTGCGAACATCCGAGTTCCTCAATACAGCGTTCCAGCCAGCGCGTAGTGCGCTCCGCCGATTCCTCCACGTATTTGTAATCCGCGGGAAGCGCTATACACTCGTCAAAAGCCATAATAATGTCGCTCCCGAGCGCGATTTGGGTTTGCACGGAAACTTCGGGAGTAAGCGTTATACGTTTACCGTCGATATGAGAGTTGAAAGCAACTCCGCTCTCAGTGATTTTGCGTAAGCGTCCGAGCGAATAGACCTGAAACCCTCCGCTGTCCGTGAGAATCGGCTTATTCCAGCGCATAAAGCCGTGCAAAGCTCCCGCCGTGCGAATCGTTTCCGCTCCCGGACGCAGGAACAGATGATAGGTGTTCGCAAGCGCAATCTGGCAGCCGATTTCGCCGAGGTCACGCGCAGACAAGCCGCCCTTGATAGCCGCTTGCGTAGCGACATTCATAAAGCAGGGGGTTTGCACTTCGCCGTGAGCCGTGGTAATTGTCCCGCGCCTGGCATCTCCGGAGCTGTGAGTACGATTGAAGGTCATTGCAGCACCCTCGCCCAATTATCGTAGAATACAGCGTCCGCAAGCTTTTCTCCCGCGGTTTTTTCGAGAGCTTCGTACAAGCGTACGAGGCTTTCGACTGTTTCAAGACCCTCCGGCGGCGTAATTCCTCCGTCAAAGTCAGTGCCTAAGCCCACCGCGTTTTCGTCGAGTTCGAGGAAGCGGCAAATGTGCGTCGTTACGTCAGCTACGGACGCTGTACCGCCGGCAGCGAGAAAGCCGGAGTGCAGATTTACGCCCGTAACCCCGCCGCTCTTAGCTATCGCCTTATACTGCGAATCCGTGAGGTTACGCGGACAATCGCAGAGAGCCTTAGAGTTGCTGTGGCTCGCAACAAAGGGAACGTTCAGCATACGCGAAACAGCCGCAACGTCCCAGAATCCCGCCTCCGAGAGGTGCGACACATCGACCAAGACGCGAAGTTCCGCACATTTTGCAGCAAACTTCCTGCCAAGCTCCGACAAGCCCCGGAACGGCTCCTCGGCGCAAGTTCCGGACAGGAGATTTGCGTTATTCCACGTAAAATTCAGGAGCCGTACTCCCTCCTCCGCCGCAAGTTCGAGGTTAGCCAGGCTGCAGTCAAGCAGGTGCGCGCCCTCAACCGCGAGTAAACCGGGAGAACCCGCGTTCCTATACTTTTCAAGCTGCGGAATAAAGCGGTTCTTATAGCCGCAGTGCCTATCGCCCCATATCGCGTAGACTTGAGTGTACGCAGCGAACTGTCCGCGGCGGGCGGTTTGCAGTTTACCGTCCTTTGAGAGGGTATCGCAGTGAGCGTCAAATAGTTTCAGTGTGTTCTTCTGAACAAAGTTCAGCCTCCAAAGCATAGTTGTCGGTTGCCTCCCGGAGCGCCGTCAAAACGTAATCCGCGAGCTTCTCCGGTGTAATGTTGTAGCAGATAGCGGTCAGCCCGAGCTTTACGTCGGTATTGTAGATGACCGAAACTCCGGTACTAGCGTCCGTAACAGAGAATGTAGCCGCGCCGGAAGGCTCTACGTAGCCTTTAATGTGACCGATGAGCGCACCGTAATCCTCAACTTCACGCGCCAGCGCCGCAATAGACTCCGCAAATCCGCGTACTTTCGCCGCCGAGAAATCAGTTGATACTACCGAAGCTCCGTTATGCGTATGCGCGTGCATATCAATTTTCATACTAAGAACCCTTTCCACAGTTCCGTCCGGTCAACGCCGTCAATCGCGCTGAAACATTGTATTTCGGCGGCGGGATTGACAGTTTTCAATATTTCAAGCGCAGCCTCTTTTTGCTCCGAACTGACCAAATCGCATTTGTTGAGCAGTATCAAATCCGCGCAGCCGAGTTGGTCGCCGAGAAGCTGCGGCATAGCGTTCCAAAGCCGCGCCCAACGGCTGCAGTCGGCTATCCCGAGAACCGCAGCCCTTATGCCGAACTGCTCCGCGATGTTGCAGCGTATTTCCAGCGGGTACGCGACGCCTGTTGCTTCGATAATGATGTAATCCGGATTATACTCTCCGCGCAGAGACGCTATATCGTCCAGAAGCAAACCGCTCGAACCGCAGCAGATACAACCCCCGAAGACTTCTTTCATACGGAGCCCCGCGGAGCGCAGCAGCTTATCGTCTACTCCGACCTCGCCTATTTCGTTCTCGATGATAACCGCCGACGCTCCGCTCTCGGTCAGATACTTCGCGAGTTTGAGCAATACGGAAGTCTTGCCGGATCCGAGAAAGCCCGCGATAAGAATAATCTTCAATCTAACCACCTCCGCTGCTGACCACTGACCACTGACCACTGACCACTGTATCACTGTATCACTGTATCACTGTATCACTGTTCACTGACTTTACGTATTTCGGCGCGCTTAATCTTTCCGCCGAGCGTTTTCGGCAATTCCTCTACGAATTCTATAATCCGCGGATACTTATAGGGAGCCGTAGTGTGCTTCACGTGGTCTTGCAGCTCTTTCACAAGTTCGCCGGAAGCCTCGTAGCCTCTCGCGAGGATTACGGAGGCTTTGATGAGCTGTCCGCGAGTTCCCTCCGGGTCGGGAACTCCCGTTATAGCGCATTCAACGACTGCGGGATGTTCAATTAGCGCGGATTCTACCTCAAAGGGTCCGATTCTATAACCCGAGGATTTTATCATATCGTCGTCGCGCCCTATGAAATTGATGTAACCGTCGCTGTCGCGCCAAGCCATATCGTGCAGGTTATAGCAGTCGCCGCCTAAAGCGGTCTGCGTAGCTTCCACATCTCCGTAGTAACCTACGAACAAACCTACCGGTTTCTTAGCGGTTACGCAGATTGAGCCCTCTTCGCCGTCCTCCATTTCGCGTCCGTCCGGAGCGAGAATTTTCACGTTAAGCAGCGGGGACGGCTTACCGGTCGAACCGGGCTTAATATTATCCCAGCCGAAGTTCGCGATTAGCACAGGTCCCTCGGATTGCCCGAAACCCTCGTGGATTGTGTGACCGGTAAGCTCGCGCCATTGCTTAATAACCTCGGGGTTAAGCGGTTCGCCCGCTGTCGTACAGTGGTGAAGCCCGCTCAGGTCGTACTGTCCTACGTCCTCCTGCAAGAGAAAACGATAGGTCGTAGGAGGACAGCAGAACGTAGCAACGCGGTACTTCGCAAGCTTCTCCAGCAGCTTCGTCGGCTGAAATTTCCCGACCATATCATAGCAGAAGATTGACGCTCCGCATATCCACTGACCGTAGATTTTGCCCCAGCCGAACTTAGCCCAAGCGCTGTCAGCGACAGACATATGGAGCTGATTCTCCTCAACGTGCTGCCAGTATTTGGCGGTGATAATATGCCCGAGAGGATGCAGGAAGTTGTGCATAACCATTTTCGGAAGCTTAGTCGTTCCCGAAGTGAAGTATATTAGCATAATGTCGTCGTTTTCGGTGACACGCTCTCCGGCGAAGCTGTCCGGGATATTTTCGTCCGCGAGTACCGCTCCGTAATCGGTCCAGCCGTGCCGCGCTTTGCCGACGAGCAGCAGGTTCTTTATACCGGGCGTAAGTCCCGCCGCGGCTTCCGTCTGTTCCACTATCGAAGCGTCGTCAACGCAGATAAGCGTCGAGATACCCGCGGATTCAGCGCGGTAGACGATGTCTTTCTTCATCATCTGGAGCGTTCCGGGGATAATCGTCGCGCCGATTTTGCAGAGCGCGGCGGCTGTCACCCAATACTCCCAGCGTCTGCGGAGTACGCAGAGTACGCGCTCGCCCTTTTGAATCCCGATAGACTTAAAGTAGTTAGCCGCGCGGTTAGACAGGCGGCTGATATCGCCGAATGAGAACGTGCGCTCCTCTCCCTCATCGTTGACCCAAAGGAGTGCGCGCTTGTCCGGTTCGAGCCTTGCCCATTCGTCAACTATGTCAAAACCAAAGTTGAAGTTGTCAGGTTCGGGAATGGTGAAATTTTCCGCGAAGTCGTCGTAAGAGCCGAACTCAATTCGCGGGAGGTATCGTTGTAGCATTGTCGTGTCGTTCCTTTACAAGAATAATTCGCCGAGTGAATCTTTTTCGTGAATGATTTTTATCGTTTTGGCAAACAGCTCCGATACGGAGATGATTTCGATTTTCGGACAGCTCAAAACCTTAGGGTTATAGATTGTATCGGTAGTGTAAAGAGTTTCAATCTCGCTGTCCGTAAGAGCTTCAACGCCTTTATCGGATATAGGCGAGTGAGATACAAACGCGATTATGCGCCCTGCGCCGTTTTTCTTCAGCGCGGCGGCAATCTCTTTGAGTGTTCCGCAGGAGATTGCCAGGTCGTCAACTATAACGGCGGTTTTACCGCTGACATCGCCGAAGAGGTTCAGGATTTCGGCTTTCTCATCGTGAGCCGAGCGGCGCTTGTTGCCGACAGCCAGCGGAACGTTCAGTTTGTGCGAAAAGTAGCCCGCGTTCTTTGCAAAACCCTCATCCGGCGATACTATTACGTAATCGCCCAGTTCCAGCGCCTTTATATAATCGCAAAAGATATTAGCCGCGTAGAGGTGGTCAACGGGTTTACGGAAAAAGCCCTGAATCTGTGGACTGTGCAGGTCCATTGTCACAACCCTGCTGACTCCTACCGCTTCGAGACAGTCCGCGCAGACCCTGGCGCGGATTGAGACCCGCGGTTCGTCCTTCTTGTCCGCCTTAGCATAGCTGAAATACGGCATTATGACCGTTACGGAGTTGACGCTTGCCCTGTTAAACGCGTCTATCCAGAACAGCAGCTCCATAAATTCGTTGTTCGGGTCGATGCCTATCGTCTGAACTATATAAACGTCATTGCCGCGTACCTTTTCGCCGATTTTGACGTAAGTGTTGCCCTCCGAGAACGTTATAACCTGACTCTCTCCGAGCGGAACAGCGAGATGTCCGCAGATTTTACGGGCAAACTCGCGGCTCGCCGTCCCGGCGAAGATTTTTATGCCGTTGTCGTTTCGCATTGTTATCCTCCTTTTAACTGACCACTAATCACTGACCACTGCTATCTGTCCCAATGCGTATTTCCACGCTCCGTAGACTCCCGCGGGGATTGCTTCTTCTTTCGGGACAGTCAGGATTGTCAAGCCCTCCGCGGGGTAAGGTTTTACGGCGTGTCCGAGAATCCCGCGCCTGACTTCCTCCAGCGGGAAGCCGCGCATTTGAGCTACTCCGCCGCCGAGGATTATCACATCCGGGTCAAGCAGGTTCAGCGTCCCCGCGAGAACTACTGAGAGCGCCTCGATGTAGCGCGATCTGTCGGCGTCAGTAAGCACGGTGAACAGCTCCGAGATGTCCGTCCCGGGATAGCTCCTGTCGCGAAGCCGTACTAAGGCTCCTCCCGCGACTACCGTTTCCGCGCAGCCGCGTCCTCCGCAGCCGCAGGCTTCGTCAACCCCGAACAGCGGAACGTGTCCAAGCTCCGTTCCGTAGCCGTATTTCCCCTTGTAGGGTTTGTTATTGATGAACAATCCGCTGCCTAAGCCCGTACCGATGTAGATTCCGAGTACAACTCCGCGGTCCGCGAGGTTCATACGGTCTATATCGCCCGTGAGCAGCACCACGGTGTCATTCTCGAGAAAGACGGAAGCGCCCGTAGCGGCTTCAAGCTCCGAAGCGAGTTCGCGTCCGTTCAGCGCGGGAATGTTCGGAACTTTAACGGCTTTGCGGCAATCCTTGTCGAGAAGCCCGGGAACTCCGACGCCCATAGCGGTTACTCCGCGTGACGTACAGTAGCCGGCGATTGCGGCTACGGCATCCCTTTCGGAGGTGCGGAACCTTACGATGCTCTCCGGCTTCTCCGGGTTTCCGAGGCGAATGTGTGTGCCGCCAATGTCAACGCCGATAACTTCTTTCATATCGTCAACCTCCCGCCAGTTTGATGGTACGTTCATTGTTAATTTACATATAGTATAACATATTTTGCTTGCAATTACAAGCGGGTTGTGTTATACTGTTGCTTGTAAAGAAAATCTGACTGTATGAAAGGCGGATAAAAATATGAACTTTGAAGAATTCAAAGAGCGGGCTACCGAAACCGCGGAGTTTGTAGCGGGTAAAACCGTTCAATTCGCGAAATATGCCGGCGAGAAGGTCGGTACAGCTGCCAAAGTCGCAAAGCTCAACGCGGAGATACTTGCCGAGAAGGACAACCTCCGCAAATCGTATCAGCGTATCGGCAAGCTCTACGTCGAGCTGTACGCCGCTACTCCGCACGATGATATCGCAGCCGAGCTTGACATCGTACACTCGGCGCAGGATAAAATTGACGAGCTGAAAAACAAAATCGACGAGATTAAAACAGACGCGGGCTGGAACGGCGGTTCCGACGCGGATTTTGAAGAAGACTTTGACGCTGAATTCAACGAAGGGGACGAGCAGTAAGTTATGAAGGTCATATTACTTGCCGACGTAAAAGGTCTGGGCAAAAAAGGAGACGCGATAGAAGCCAGCGAGGGACACGCTCGTAACTACCTCGTTCCGCGCAAACTCGCAGTCGCGGCTACTCCCGAAAATCTCGCCAATGTCAAAGCCCGCGAAAGAGCTAAGGCTGCGCAGGCGATTAAGGAAAAGGAAACCGCGCTGACGGTTTCGAAAAAGCTTGAGGCGCTCATCGTCAAGGTCTCGGCAAAAGGCGGGGAGGGCGGACGCCTATTCGGTTCCGTCACAAGCGAACAAATCTCCGAAGCTCTCAAAGCTCAGCACGGCATTGACATCGAGAAAAACAAAATAGTTCAGAGCGACCCTATCAAAGGCTTTGGGTCTTATCAATTAAAGGTAAAGCTCGGACACGAAATTTCCGGCACTCTCCACATCGTAGTCGCCGAAGCTAAATAACAACAATGGACGAACTGCTCGGCAGACAATTGCCGCACAGCGCGGAGGCTGAACAAGCCGTTATCGGCTCAATTCTCCTCCACGGTGAATCAATAAGCCAAGCGCTGGACATATTACGTACTGACGACTTCTATACCGAAGCCTGCCGTGATATGTTCAGCGTTATGCTGTCAATGTTTAACGCGGGCAGCCTGATTGACCCGGTAACGCTTCTTGACGAACTCGGGAAAGCGGGACTTGCCAAAACCAACAGCCGTGAGTTCCTATCGCGCTTGCTGACTAATACGCCGACGTGGAAAAATATCACGCAGTACGCGGGTATAGTCCGCGATAAGTCGAAGCTCCGCGCAATTGCCGAGGCGGCGGCGGACATAGCAGCTGCAATAGCCGAAGGTACGGCGACAGCTGACGAAGCGCTCGAATTCGCCGAACGTAAAATCTATTCGCTGAAAACAGGGCGCGGAAAGGGCGGTCTGACCCCCGTCGCGGAGATTATCGCGGACTTCTACGAGTCGCTCCGGGAACTTGCTGAAAACGGCGGAGCGGTGTCCGGATTGCCGACGGGTATGGCTATGCTCGATAACACGATAATGGGGCTGAATAAGTCGGACCTTATACTGCTGGCTTCGCGCCCCGGCGTCGGTAAGACGAGTCTCGCGCTCAATATGGCTCTCAACGTGGCTAAAAAGGACCCGTCGAAGGTCGTTGCGTACTTTACGCTTGAGATGTCGAAAGAGCAGATAGTGGCGCGTATGCTCTCGGGCGAAGCTTTCATAGACAGCAAAAAGATGCGTACGGGACAGCTCAATTCAGACGATTGGCGCAAACTCTCGCAGGCTGTGGCTACGCTCAGTAACACCGGTATTCAGGTTGACGACAACTCAATGCTTACGGTAAGCGAGATGAACGCGCAATGCCGCCGGATTGACAATCTCGGGCTGATAGTAATCGACTACTTACAGCTGATGAACAATCCCGGCGCGGAAAACCGTCTCCAAGCGGTAAGCGAAATGTCGCGGATGATGAAGATTATGGCGCGTGATTTGGCAGTTCCGGTGCTGTGTTTGTGCCAGCTTTCGCGCGCGAGTGCTACACGCGATAACAAGCGTCCTATGCTGTCCGATCTGCGCGAAAGCGGTTCGCTCGAGCAGGACGCGGACATCGTACTCGGCATCTACCGTGAGGACGCGCTGAAACCCGATTCCGACGACCCTAACGCCGCCGAACTCCACGTCCTGAAAAATCGTCACGGTGAAACCGGGCGAATCAAGCTGCGCTGGGTTCCGGAATATACGACCTACAGCGAACAAGACGACAGATACGAATAATTTTAGTTAGCAGATATCAGAGACGTAAGTTTGGACAGAAGCCGGGTGCGTTATTTGTTGCGCGGCTCTTGACAAATCGCCGTATATTTGTTATAATGTTGTGAAACGGAGGTAAAGAGAATGAGAATCTATCTGCACGAGGGCGAACACCATCACCACCACGGTGACGAAGCTCCGCACGACCACCACCACGAACACGAACACGTACCTCACAGCGGAACAGAACAAGAAGCGCTGCTGAGATACTTCATCGAGCATAATCTGCACCACAAAGAGGAACTTCAAGAGCTTGCCGCGGAACTTCCGGAAGCCGCCGCTAAATCCGTTCTCGAAGCCGCGGAACTTACTGACGCCGTCAACAACCTGCTGAGGGAGGCTCACAATGTGCTTGTCTAAGGCGTATGTACTCCCGGCTGTTTGCGAGGACAGCTGTACTCCGAAGCTCGTAATGTCTAATGTCAGCTCGTTCAAAGTTGAGGACGGCAAAGTCATTCTCTCCGACATTCTCGGCGAGGAGCTTCCAATCGCGGGGAGCCTCCAATATTGCGATTTGGTCAACGGCAAACTGATAATCGAAGAACTGCTCGCTGTTGCTTGAGGTGAAAATATGTCAAAAACTATCGCGGTAGCCGGAAAGGGCGGTACGGGCAAAACTACGCTTACCGGGCTCATTATCCACTACCTTTCTAAAATGGATAAGGGTCCCGTACTTGCGGTTGACGCGGACGCTAACTCTAACCTTAACGAAGTTCTCGGCGTCGAAATGGGACTTACGCTCGGGGCTTTGCGCGAGGAGCTCGAACGCGGAGGCGACGCGCTCTCGGGAACCCCTATCCCCGGCGGAATGTCAAAAGCCGACTACACAGAGCTGCGCTTCGCGGAGGCTCTTACGGAAATGCCGGACTACGATATGCTCGTTATGGGCAGAACGCAGGGTCAAGGCTGCTACTGCTTTGTAAACGGGCTTCTCGCGAACCAAATCCAGAAGTTTTCCGGCAACTACTCCTATGTAGTCGTTGATAACGAAGCGGGACTCGAACACATCTCGCGCGGTGTGCTTCCCGCTGTTGACACTATTCTGCTTGTAAGCGACTGCTCACGGAGAGGAATACAAGCCGTCGGACGTATCCAACAGCTCGTCTACGACCTGAAACTTCCCGCCGGTAAGATTGCGCTCATTGTAAACCGCGCTCCGAACGGTGAACTATCGCAGGGCATTAAGGACGAGATAGCGATACAAAAGCTCGATTTACTCTACGTCGTTCCGCAGGACGAATCCGTATACGAATACGACAGCGACGGCAAAGCGCTCGTGAACTTACCCGAAGATTCGCCGGTAAAGGTTGCCGTACGCGCAATCGTCGATTTAATTTTGTAAACCACGCAGTCAAATATCCGATATCCGATATTTGATAACTGTAATCTATATATAAAAGGAGCATTGACAAATGGCATTTAAGAAACCTACTCCCAAACCCGGGTCCGCAATAAATGAAGTAACGCTCGGGGTCGGTGCAAACGCAATCACCTTAGGCGGTGAGAGCGTATTACCGTTCTACTCTTTCGACGGGACAATTCCCAACAGCCCGAAAATCGGCATTGAGGTCTCGGACCTCGGCTTCGAGAACGCTGTTCCGGGGATTGCGGAACTCTACGCGGGAACTTCCACACCCGCGGAAGCGGCAGCAAAAGCAGCCGCTGTACCCGGAGTGGACTTTGTCTGTCTGCGCTTTGAATCGGCAGACCCGAATGGTCAAAACCGCAGCGCGGAGGACTGCGCGGTAACCGCGAAAGCTGTCAGCGACGCTCTCGGCGATTCTAAGCCGCTCGTCATCATCGGCTGCAAAAATAACGAGAAAGACGCTCAGGTTTTCGACAAAGCCGCAGCCGCTCTCGAGGGGAAAAACATTCTGTTTGTAGCTTCCAAAGAGGAAAACTACAAAACCGTCGCGGCTTCCGTAGGTCTTGCGTATAACCAAAAAGTCGGCGCGGAGAGTTCCGTCGATATCAACCTCGCGAAACAGCTCAACGTACTTATCACGCAAATGGGCGTAGACGGCAAGAACATCGTAATGAACGTCGGACAAGCCGCCGCGGGCTACGGTTTCGAATATGTCTATTCCACAATCGACCGTATCAAAGCAGCCGCACAGAATCAGAACGATACAACGCTCCAAATGCCGATTTTCACTCCGGTTTCCTCTGAAACGTGGGGCGTTAAGGAAGCGACGGCAAGCGCGGAGGATATGCCCGGCTGGGGCGATGTCGAGGCACGCGGAGTTTCTATGGAAATCCAGACCGCCGTTTCCGTGCTTAGCGCCGGTTCGAACGCTGTAATGCTCAGACACCCGAAATCTATCGAGGCTGTTTCAGCCTTGATTACGGCGTTAGCTTAACTATATCGCAAGGCAATAGCTCCCCAAGCGGGGACGAAAAATTCTATAATTTTTATAGGTTAACTGGAGGAAATTTACAATGGCATTGAAAGGTCTCGATATATTCAAGCTCCTGCCGAAAGCTCACTCAAACTGCAAGGAATGCGGCAATCCGACTTGTATGGCGTTTGCGATGAAAGTCGCTCAGGGCGCGGTAGAAATCACCAAATGTCCGCACGTTTCGGCTGACGTACTCGACAAAATCAGCGAGTCGAACGCGCCTCCGATGAAGTCATTCACTGTAAAAGCCGGAGACGCGGAGTACAAACTGGGCGGCGAAACCGTTCTGTTCCGCCACGAGAAAACTTACGTCAGTAAAACGCTGTACGCTTTCTCGCTCTACGGCTGCCGGACGGACGAAGAACACGACTCGGTTATCAAGGAAGCTACCGCAGTTGACTACAATCGTATCGGCGAACGTATGTACGCTGAATTTGTCAACGTCTGCACTCATACCGATGAGCATTTCGTCGCGCTTGCCCAGAAAGCCGCTTCGCTCAATCGCGGCGTAATTCTCTCAACGAGCAAAATTGAGCTTGCGACCGCCGCCGTAGACGCGATAAAAGACTCTAAGCCGATTCTGAACGGCGCGAATAAGGATAACTACGAAGCTTTCTCGAAGCTTGCAAGCGACAACGGACTGCTTCTCGGCGTTAACGCGCCTACCCTTGACGACCTGCACGACTTAGTCGAAAAGCTCGAAGCGCTCGGCAACAAGAACCTCATTCTAACGGTTGACACTCACGACATCAAGACCGCTTTTGAGATGAACACGCAAATCCGCCGCTCCGCTATCCTCAATAAAGACAGCCAGTTCGGTTATCCGACGCTTATCAATGTTGCGGGACTGACTAAGGGCGACATAAACCTCGAAAACGCTCTTGCGGCTTTATTCACTGTTAAGTATGGTTCGATACTTATCTTCGAAACTATGGACTACGCAAAGGCTCTCGCGCTCTACGGCTTACGTCAGAACATCTACACAGACCCGCAGAAGCCGATGCGTCAGGAAGTCGGAATCTACCCGCTGAACAAGGGCGTAAGCGATTCGCCGTGCTTTATCACGGTAGACTTCGCGCTTACGTACTTCGTAGTAAGCGGTGAGCTTGAACGCTCCGGCGTACCTGTCAATCTGCTGATTTGCGATGCCGGCGGCTACTCGGTGCTTACTTCGTGGGCTGCGGGTAAGTTCAGCGCGGGTTCAATCGCGAAATTTATCACGGAGGAAGTAGAGCCGAAGCTCACAAGCCGTACTCTCGTACTTCCGGGCAAAGTCGCGGTACTCAAAGGCGAACTGCAAGACAAGCTTCCCGGCTGGAAAGTCCTCGTAGGTCCCAACGAAGCCGTAGCGGTAGTAAAATTCGCAAAGGAACTCGCGGCATAACGCAACTAACAATGAATAGTGTATAGTGGGAATCTAAAGAGATAGAGCGGTGCAATAAGACAGCGAAATCTGAATAAACCTATTATTCACTATTCATTATTAACCATTAACTGATTAAATAGGAGAACAACTTATGGCAAAATTTGTGGTTATCGGTGAGCGCATACATTGCATCTCGCCGGCTATCAAGAAAGCTATGGACACTAAGGACCCCGCGCCTATTCTCAAACGTGCCGACGAACAGCTCAAAGCAGGCGCTACTTATCTCGACCTCAACATCGGACCCGCGGAAACGGGCGGCGAAGCTCTTATGGAGTGGGGCGTGAAACTCCTGCAAGAGAACTTCGACAATGTACCGATTGCTCTCGACACCGCTAACCGCAAGGCTATCGAAGCGGGAATCCGCGTCTATAACCGTTCCAAAGGTAAACCGATTGTCAACTCCGCCGATGCCGGAGACAGAATCGGTAACATCGACCTTGCGGCTGATAACGATGCGATTGCAATCGCGCTGTGCTCCGCCGAAGGAGTTCCGGGAAGCGTTGAGGAGCGTCAGGGCTACTGTATGACAATGCTCGAGCGCGGACTGGAACACGGTATGGAAGCCGAGGACCTTTGGTTTGACCCGCTGTTCCTCGTTATCAAGGGGATGCAGGACAAACAAAGCGAAGTTCTCGAAACAATCCGTTGGTTTGCGGAGCAAGGCTTCAACTCAACGGGCGGCTTGTCGAACGTGTCAAACGGCGCGCCGAAGCATATCCGTCCGATTCTCGACAGTACTATGGTTGCGATGGCAATTCAGGCGGGACTGACGAGTGCGATTGTAAACCCCTGCGACGACCGTCTCCGCGAAGCTATCAAGAGCGCGGATATTATCAAGAACGAAACGCTCTACGCGGACAGCTATCTCGAAATATAGAGGATACCGCTCAGAACGCGGAACTTATTGGTGCATTGAAATGGCTAACATAACCTTCACGTTTGAGGACAGCCGTATCTCCCCGGTTTGCGTAAGCTCGCACGCCGGGGAGCGTCTGCTTGATATTGCGCGGGCCGCCGAAGTCGCTATCGACGCTCCCTGCAACGGAAACGGAACCTGCCGCAAGTGTAAAGTTTCGATTGACGGCAAAATTGTTCTTGCCTGTGAAACCGTCGTTCCCGCGGACGACCTCACCGTTCTGGTTCCCGCAACTGCCGGAGCTTTCAAAACGGATATCCGCACGGCTGATTTGTCAGACCCCCGCGAACTTGCGATTTTTGAGAAAACTCTAAGCGACTTGGCGGAGTTCCCCGCGGGGAAACTCTTTACTACGGAGCTTGTCACGCTCGAACAGCCTAATCTCGACGACCCGACAAACGATTTGGAGCGTTTGCTGACCGCTGTAAACGCTGAACATATCGCGCTGTCGGCAATACGGCAATTGCCTAAGGCGCTTCGCTCGGACGGAGAGCTTGCCTTGCTGCGGACTAAAAACACCGTACTAAATATCGGTTCGCCTGTTCCGGAACCTCTCGGTATCGCGCTTGATATCGGTACTACAACTGTCGTAATGCTGCTCGCGAATCTCAATACGGGCGAGATACTATCGAAAGCAAGCGCGGGTAACGCTCAAATCCGCTACGGCGCGGACGTTATCCACCGCATTGTCGAAGCCGAAAGACCCGGCGGCTTAGACAAGCTCAATAACGCGATAATCGAGGAAACTATCAAACCGCTGATGCGCAAGCTGTACGCCGAAGCCGGAGTATCCGGGGAGCAGGTGTACCGTTTTGTAGTTTCCGGAAATACAACTATGAATCACCTGTTTCTTAAAATCGCGCCGGATTTCATACGTTTAGAACCGTATACGCCCGCGTTTAACCGTTTGGGCGCTCTCAACGCGTCCGACCTCGGGCTTGACGTCCACGCGCATTGCAAGCTGATTGCCGCGCCCAATGTCGGGAGCTACGTAGGAGGCGACATCACCGCCGGGACGCTTACCAGTTTGCTCTGGAAGCGAAGCTCCGGCAATGTACTTTTCGCCGACCTCGGGACTAACGGCGAACTCGTATTCGGTAACGGCGAATTTATGTTTACCTGCGCGTGCAGCGCGGGACCCGCTCTCGAGGGCGGCGATATGTCCTGCGGTATGAGAGCTACGGACGGCGCGATAGACGAAGTTACAATAGACGCGGAAACTCTCGAGCCGGCTTTCAGCGTAATCGGCGGCGGCGAAGCGAAAGGACTTTGCGGCAGCGGGATTATCGACGCCATAGCTGAACTTTTCCGCGTCGGCGCAATCGACGGTAAAGGCAAATTCGTCAAATCCGGCTCACGCATTACCGAAACCGACGGTATTATGAGCTATACGCTCTCGCCGGGCGTTGAGATTACCGAGGTTGATATCGACAACTTCATACGTACAAAAGCCGCTATCTTCTCCGCTATACGAACTATGCTGAACGCCGTGGGATTCACAGTAGGGGATATTGACGAGGTGCTTATAGCCGGAGGAATCGGGAGCGCAATCAATTTCGATAACGCCGTCCGAGTAGGAATGTTTCCGGCGATTGCGCTTGATAAATACCGCTATGTCGGTAATTCCTCTTTGTCCGGAGCGTACGCGATGCTGCTTTCTAACGAAGCCGCGCGGAAAGTGGATGAACTGGCACGTTCAATGACGTATATCGAGCTTAGTACAGACCCCGGATATATGGAGGAATTCGTAGCCGCGTGCTTCCTTCCGCACACGGACGCGGGATTATTTTGCGGGTAACTTAGACGCTTGAGGGATAAAAAATGTTCAACTATGAGCTGTCGTTTAACGACGCGCAGAAACAGGATAATTCGGGGGAACACGAAAAGCAGACGCTTTTCCTCGCAAGTGTTTCTCACGAGATTCGCACCCCGGTCAGCGCGATTACGGGGATGGCGAAGCTATTTCGTGAAGACAACCTCGACAAAACTCAACTTGAATACCTGAAAAATATCCGCTCAATGTCCGACACTTTGCTTGCGATTATCAACGACATACTCGATTTCTCGCGTATTGACACGGGGCGGCTGACGCTTGACGCTGTTGACTATTCGTTCACGCGCTTTTGGGACGATGTAACATCGCTGTTTGAGTTTTTGGCAGCTGCGAAATCTCTTGAATTCCGCAAGGAGCGCGGACCTAACCTCCCGTCAGTTGTTTTCGGCGATGAGCTCCGTATGAGGCAGATTCTGGTGAATCTCCTGACAAACGCGGTCAAATACACGCGTGAGGGCTACGTACTTTTCAAAACGGAGGTTATACGTTTCGAGGGCGGAGAGTACTTACTATACACCGTTTCGGACACGGGCGTGGGCATAAAGGACTCGGATCACGAACCGCTGTTCAAGGCGTTTTCCCGCTTGGATGAACAATCCGCAAACCGCAACATCGAGGGAACGGGCTTGGGACTTGCGATAACCAAAAGCCTTGTGTCGCTTATGGGCGGTCAAATCTGCTTTGACAGCACTTACGGTATAGGCTCGACGTTTAGGGTTTATCTCCCGCTTATACGCGGCGACTCCGTACACATACCTACTATCGAAACCGCCGATATTCACGCTTCCGGCGATGTTGATATCCTTGTCGTTGACGATTCCCGGATAAATCTCGCGGTAACTCTCGGCTTTCTGAATAGCTACGGTTTCACCGCTGATTCCGCGGGAAATGGGCGCGAAGCCTTTGAAATGGCGCGTTCTAAGCGTTACGACCTCGTTTTCCTCGACCATATGATGCCCGAAATGAACGGTCTCGAAGCCGCGGCTGCGCTGCGAGGACTCCCGGGGGATTACTTCCGCGATTTGCCGCTTGTCGCTTTGTCCGCGAATGTAGTCGCAGGCGCGAAAGAGTTTTTTGAAGCCGCGGGAATGAACGACTTCCTCGAAAAGCCTATCAAAGAAGCCGAACTTGTGACTATTCTCTCTAAATATCTTCCGGAGGGAAGCGTTGAGATAAACGTTCATAACAGCGACGAAACCGAAGCTGTTGACAACCCTGTTGACCCGAACGTGCAGTCGCATATCGTTGACCACAATATCGGGCTGAAAAACTTCGGCAACGACCCTCAGCTCTACGCTAAAGTACTGAACGATTTTACTAAGGACCATATAGCGGATTACTCTAAGCTGATGACCGCGATACGAGAGAATCGCGTTGAGGAAGCCACGAGAGTCGCGCACACGATAAAAAGCACCTCCGCGCTGATAGGTGCGGAGACGCTCCGCGTCGCCGCGTACGACTGTGAAATGTCGCTAAGGCGTTCGAGCGCGTGTCCGCCGGAACTTACAGAAGTGTTCAAACAACGTTTTGACGCGGTAATCGAAGAACTTGCGAGAACCTCGCCGCGCGAAGCGCCGGAGAAAAAAGCCGCAAAAACGCTTGACAAAAACTCGGCGGTAGTGCTTTTGTCGCAGCTTCTGCCGCTTTTGCAAAAAGGTTCTCTCGAAATTTTGGAATATACAGAACGGATAGAGGACGTTCTGTCGCCTTTCGGCGTTTTATGCGAATTGCTGGCAACCCATATCGACGAATTTGCCTTCGGCGACGCAGCGGCTGTGGCGGCACAAATGCTTGACAGCCTATACTCAAACTAATGGCGCTTTACGTAATTGGCGACACTCATTTGTCGCTCGGGGCGGAGAAGCCGATGGACGTTTTCGGCGGTAACTGGGAGGGCTACACGGAGAAGCTGCGCCGCGGCTTCTCCGTGCTCGGCGAGGGCGATACAATTGTCTTAGCGGGCGATATAAGCTGGGGAATGAGGCTCACGGAGGCATTGCCGGACTTCCGCTTTTTATCGGAATATCCGGGGCGTAAGATACTCGTAAAAGGTAATCACGACTATTGGTGGGACACTCTCAGCAAGATGAACGCGTTTTTTGCGGAGAGCGGCTTAGACGATTTTGAGATTCTGCACAATAACTGCTTCCTGTATAAGGATATTGCGCTTTGCGGAACCCGCGGCTGGTTCTACGAAGAGGATAGAGGTTCAAACGCGGAGCTTACTCACGACAGGAGGATTTTTCTGCGCGAATTGGGACGTTTGGAAGCCTCGCTCAAAGCAGCCGAAAGTATCAATCCGCGGGAGATTTACGCTTTTCTGCATTATCCTCCCGTATTCCGCGACTTTTACTGCGCGGAGATAATCGACCTTTTCGCTAAGTACGGCGTTAGCCGCTGTTTCTACGGACACATACACGGAGAGACGCAGCGCTGGGCGTTTGAGGGAACCTACGGAGCTGTGACCTATTCGCTGATTGCCGCCGACAGACTGGGCTTCGTCCCGCGCCTGATTGAACGCTGACCGCAGTGGTCAGTGAGCAGTGAGCAGTGGTCAGTGAGCAGTGGTCAGTAGGAACGTCCCAATGTCCCAACGTCCATCTGACCACTAATCACTGACCACTGACCACTAACCACTGCTCTCTGACCACTGCCGCGCATATTTAGCGTTTGACAATCTTTGCAAATTATGTTATACTTACTGTGAATATGCTAATCACGTGAGGAAAGCGCCGTTGTCAAAAGTCATTCTTGTCGCTTCGGGTAAGGGAGGTACGGGAAAAACTACCGTAACCTCCGCTCTGGGTGTATTGCTCGGGGAAAAGGGCGAGACCGTTATCGCGCTCGACTGTGACCCGCTCGGAGGTTTAGACATTGCGTACGGCTGCGGAGAACGCGCTATTTACGATATCGGCGACGCGGTTAACGGAAACTGCGCAATGAGCGCGGCTCTGGCTGCGATTCCGCTGCCCTTGAAAAAGAACCGCGCGGCTCACGGACTATTGCGTTACGCTAAACTCGGGGACGTCCGGAACGACGCTATAGCGTCAGTTTTCGCAAATCTGCGTAAACGCTGCGGTTATATACTGTGCGACTGTCCCGCTGGTTCGGTTCGGACGGAGCTTGCGGACTGCGCGGACGTACTGCTCCTCGTGACTAACATCGGTGACAGCTGTAACCGTGCGGCTTCCGCGATTAGACAGGACGCGCAATTCGGACGTTCGCTCGAAGCCGTACTCGCCGTAAATCGCGTGGAACGCTCACAACTGCGGAAACAGCGCGTTACGCTTGACGACTCAATCGACGACATCGGCGCGAAACTGATAGGCTGGGCGAAAACGATTGACAATCTGCACGCCGAGACCGACGGCTGGCGGCGGAGGGATTTCAACGAGTTCCGCGAAATAGCGGTCAGACTGCAAACTAATGAATGAGGTGAAAAATTATGAACATTGCGTTACTGGCACACGATAACAAAAAAGAACTGATGGTGCAGTTTTGCAGCGCCTATAAGGGAATCCTCGAACAACATTCGCTCACCGCGACTAATCAGACGGGAATGCTCCTGCGGAGGGAGACCGGGCTGAAAATCAGCACTGTACTCTCCGGTCATCAGGGCGGACTTCATCAAATAGCCTCACGGATTGCTTACAACGAGTTTGATATGGTGCTGTTCTTCTGCGATTCCACTCACCCGGAATATGTATCGGATTTGAGCATAATTATACCGCCCTGCGACCTGCACTCAATACCTTTCGCTTCTAACGCCGGAACCGCCGAGGTACTTATACACGGCTTAAGGCGCGGCGCGCTCGATTGGCGGGAGCTCGTACGCAAATAGCCGTAAGCACACAATATAGGAATACTGCAATGATAGACCTTGCCGTACGCGGCGTTACAAAAGCTTTCGAAAAGGACAAAAATATCCTCGACGGCATAAGCTTCGATATAAACACAGGCGAGAGGGCGGGCTTACTCGGACGCAACGGCGCGGGTAAAACCACCCTGTTCCGCGTTATTACCGGCGAATACGAATGTGACAGCGGAGACGCGCTTCTCGCAAACGGGAAGCGTACGGGTATCCTTGCGCAAATTCCCGTCTATCCGCCGGGCTTTACAGTTGAGGACGTACTGCTCAAAGCGCAGTCGCGTCAGCTCGACCTGATACGAACCCTCGGGGAACTCTCCGGGAAGCTTGATAACCCCGCTGCTCTCCGCGAATACGACGAACTAAGCGTTCAGCTCGAAGCCGCGGGAGGCTACGAACTGGACTACGTACGTGACAAAACCGCCAACGGCTTGAACATTCCCGCCAAAATGCGGAAGTCACTCTTTGCGGAGCTTTCGGGCGGCGAAAAAACTCGCGTCAACCTCGCGCGTTTGCTGCTTGAGGGCGTTGACCTCCTGCTGCTTGACGAACCTACTAACCATCTTGATATGAAGAGTATCGCTTGGCTCGAAGAGTACCTCGTCGGCGCAAAGCTCTCCGCGCTGATAATTTCGCACGACCGCTACTTTCTCGACGCCGTACTGACCCGCGTTATCGAGTTGGAAGCCGGCAAAGTCGAACTATACAGCGGAAACTACACATCGTACGTAGCTGAAAAGCAACGCCGCGAGGAGCTTGCCGCTAAACAATTCGCGCAAATGGACAAGGAAGCGTCAAGGCTCCGCGAAACCGCTCTGATGTTCCGCCAATATGGTACGGAGATTGCAATCAAGCGCGCCAAAAATATGGAGCGCAGAATCGAGCGGCTTCGCGCTTCGGCTCCTCCGCCGGCTAAGAAAGAGGGCAAGCTCAAGGCAAGCTTCACCGCGAGGGAATTTCGCGGTGACGAGCTTATGATTGCGCAAAACCTCTCAAAAGCTTACGGCGAGCGCACGCTTTTCTCCGGAGTATCGCTCGAGATAAGAGCTGGAGAGCGAATCGCGCTTCTCGGCGATAACGGAACCGGCAAGTCTACGCTGATAAATATTCTCGCAAACCTCGATAAGCCGGACAGCGGTACCGTGCGCTTTTCTCCGTCTGCCAAAACCGCTTATCTTGAGCAGCACGTCACTTTCGCGAATGTTAACCGCAGTCTGTACGATACCGTAATCTACGAGACTAACTGCCCTCCGCAGGAAGCGCGGAACCGGCTCGGACTATACCACTTCCGCGGCGAGGACGTATTCAAGCCTATCTCGGTACTTTCGGGCGGCGAATTATCATGCTTACGGCTTTGCATCCTTATGCGCGGCGACATCAATCTGCTGATGCTCGACGAACCTACGAATCATCTCGATATCTTAGCCCGCGAATGGCTTGAGGACGCGCTCGACGAATACGACGAGGCGATACTTTTCGTCTCGCACGACAGATACTTTATCGAGCGTTTTGCCACACGCTTCTGGACGCTTGAGAACGGCGTAATAAACGATTTCAGCGGGAACTACAAACAGTATATAGCGCGTCCCGCAACTGCGGCGGCTGTTCCGCCGCGTTCCGGCAACTTCGCGCCGACTTTGAGCGATGTTCCGAAATCGGAAGCGAAGCACAAAGGCGGACGCTCCAAGCCGCCCGACAAATCTCGCCAGCTGGCAAAGCTCGAAGCCGAAATCGCAAAGCAAGAGACCGCGCTGAACCAAATCAACGCGGAAATCGAGGAAAACGCCAGCAACTACGAAGCTCTCACCGAACTATACGCAAAAAAAGAAGCCGCAGACTTCGCTCTGAACGAGCTCTACGAAAATTTCGCGGAACTGGAATACTGAGGTCAGATAGCAGTTAGCAGATATTAGATAGCAGATAGCGTGGGTTAGGACGCAGCTAAACGTCCAAACCCACGCTATCTGCTATCTGCTATCTGCTATCTGCTATCTGCTAACTGAAACAACGTCGTCTCTTGCCGGTCCTGTTCCTATGTAGCGCACTTTTACGCCTACCTGCTTCTCTATCAGCTCGATGTAGGCTTTCGCATTTGCGGGGAGTTTGTCATAATCCTTGATGCCTTTGGTGGATTCTGTCCAGCCGGGCATCATTTTATATATAGGGAAACTGCTGCCTTTAACGTAGCTCGTGCAGACTTTGAGCTGCTCCACGCCGTCGAGTTTGTCAAGCTTTGTGAGTATCAGCTCCGTCAAACCGTTGACTTTATGGGCATAGCGCAGAACTTCAAGGTCGAGCCAACCTAAACGGCGCGAACGTCCCGTACGCGCTCCGAATTCGTCATCGGGCTGCGAACCGTCGCCGCGCAGCGGTGCCGCTTCGTCATCGGTCATCTCCGTTGGGAAAGGTCCGTCGCCCACATCGCTGCTGAAAGCTTTCGCAACTCCCGCAACGCGTGTGATTTTGCTTACCGGAAAACCTCCGCTCACTGCCGCGTACGCAGCGACAGGATTGGACGAAGTAACATACGGGTACGTACCGAGGTCAATGTCCTTCATAACCCCGAGCTGACCCTCGAACAATACGTGCTTGCCGCTGTCAATATAGTCGTTGACAAACTCAACCGGGTCAACGAGCAGCGGTACAAGCCGCTCCTGCCAGTAACGCAGCTTTTCGTCCGGAACATCGTAATTGAGGTTCGCAAGCCCCGCGGATTTCGCCTGACTGATGTACTCTTTTAGTACGTCAAGGTCACGCAAATCCTCCGCTCTCGGGTTCTTGCGAAGCATTTTATAGGCATAAGCCTGACCAATCCCGCGCTTCGTTGTGCCTATACCGCTCGCTTTCTCGATAGCTACGTCAAGCTCAACGTGGTAAGGCAAAATGAGGTGCGCCTTATCCGAGAGGTAGAGCTTTGATACGTCTACGCCTAACTCTTTGAGCATATCAATCTCGCTTATCAGCACGTCGGGGTTAACGACCGTTCCGGTGCCGACGAGATTTGACGCGCCCGGAGTGAAAATTCCGCAGGGTATCAGGTGCATTTTGAACACTCCGTAGCTGTTAATTACGGTGTGACCGGCGTTGTCGCCTCCCTGATAGCGTACTACCAAGTCAGCGTCAGCCGCGAGGTAATCGACCATTTTGCCTTTGCCTTCATCGCCGAATTGCGCGCCTACTACGACAGTTACCATTGTATAATTCCCTTTCAATGTGAATATAATATTATCAGTAATCAGTGGTCAGTGGTCAGTGGTCAGTGGTCAGCGGTCAGTTGCCGCGCACGCCGCGGGGAGGGAACTAATGAAAAATCAACTCTTTTTATCGCAAAAGCGGAATCTCCCGCAGGAACTGGCAAAACTTCTCGCGGAGCTGAAAAGCGTCAGCTCTGACCTTTCCGCGGCATACTCGGAGTTCGGACGAGCCGCGGAACCCGAAATGATTGACGCGGCGGTATTCGCGATTAACGCTCTCGACTCGGAGTACGGAGTCCTGCTGCGCAAAATCAAAAACCTAACTCCGGAGGAAGCGGAACCCGATACCCGGAAAGCCGGAAAGCCCGAAAAACGCGATAAGTCGCCTATCATCTTCGGCGCGGCTTAACGATTTACAAACAACAATCCGCGTAAAGCGCGATGGTTAGGAGCGTTCACAATGAGCAGAATAATCAAACTCCTCCGAAGCATAGTCCTGAGTTTTGCGGGACTGATAGCCGCCGACTTAGTTTGCGGTTACATAGGAATAAATCTCGGCGTGAACCTACTGAACCTCACGGCGGTGACAATCTTAGGACCCGCGGGGCTGGGATTGCTGCTGATTCTGCGTCTTATATAGCCGTTTCGCCGCTCCTATTCAAACCAACCTCATACATTGTAACACATTCCCCGCGAAATTGCAAGCCCTACGCGTTGAATTCAAAATTACACCTCGCAACTTCATAGCCGTGACGCAGGAGCAGTTCGTAGTTGTCCCTGCCGGGCGATTCGAGCGTTGTCTTATAATCTGCCGCAAACTTCGCGTCAGCGGGACTTAGGCACTTATCAATCAAGCGCCGAGCGGAGGACGATTCGAGTTTTGCGGCGTTTGCTATTTGCTCCGCGCTGCTGCCGATTTCGAGATACAGCCCTAAACCCTTTGAAATTACCGCGGCTTGAAGCTCTCGCGTCCGCAGTGAGCCTACTTGGTCCATTGCGATATTAAGCAAACGCATAAGGTTTCCCGCGGAGGGAAGTACGCTCCGCGTTTTGCGTCCGCTTTCGCCGGAAGCGTTGCTGACTATCAGATAGTTTATCTCATCGTCCAAACCTTTGCCGATTTTATGCAAAGCTTCAAGCCCGAGATTGTCGTAAACTCCGCCGTCCCAAAGGTGTACATCAGGAGGAACCGCTTCCGGCAGCGCGCCGTATTTATCCGCGGACCACTTATAACGTGAGCTTTTAAGCTTCAGCGGTCCGATAAGTACGGGGAATCCGGCTGACGCGGCTATCATATCGGATACCGGTAATTCGGGGCGCTGTACGTAACCAAGCGTGTAGTCGCCCATATAGTCTTTCCGAACGCGGAAGCTTTTACCGGTTTCGAAAGTGGTGCTGTTGATTTCCCAATAGGGATAATCCGGCAGGTCCTGTATCACTCCCGTTATCCCGAACTTTTTGCGCAAAACTTGCGACAGCAGCCCCGCCTTATTTCGCCAATACCGCGGAGAAAACGGCAAACGGCACAGCGCGGAGAACTGTATATCGTTTGTAAGTATCAAGCTCTCAATATCAGGCAGCGTGTAAAGGAGATATTCCGCGTCCCCCGGCCAGATATTACCGCTGAACGCGAATATCAGCCCCACGCAAATGCTTGCGCCCGAAACCGAGGAAATGTTCGCAAGCCTGCCGAGCAAGCGCCGCTCCGCAAGATATTTGAATACTCCGAGGTGAAAAATCGTTGCGCGAATACCGCCGCCCGAAAGCGCTATACCTATCCGCAAGGCGTCCCGATTGAGCTTTACCATAACGCATATATCCCCCTGCCAGAATATATGCAAAACGCGGATAAAAAATAACAGCGGAAAAGTTCGGAGAACGGCTAAAAAGGGGGACGGTTAAAGCCGCCCCCTTTCTGTTCTAATAGCTGTAATATATCTGTTCAGCCAAGCCGTACAGCAAGTTGTAGACTATAAGCGTGAATCCGTCAGTTTCTCCGGCAGAGAGTTCGCCGAGCTTATCCTCAGCCGCTTCCACAAAAGCGTCGAGCTTCGCGATTGTCGCGTCACTATCGTCGCCTATGGTGATTAGCTTATCCTCGGAAACCACCGGAGTTTCGGGGGTTTCGTAGCCCTCGGTAATTTCGCAGCCTATCGTTATCTTTCCGGGGTTTTTCCCCAAGACAGTTCCCGAGTATTCGATAATCTGTCTGTTGCCCTCCGTAATGAATAAGACCGACAACGCAAAGGGAGACTCCGCGTTATTGTAAACGAAGCTCGCGGAACCGCTTAGCAAGCCCTTGTCACTGTTTGTAATATCCGAAAACGTCAGCTCGAATTTTTCACCCTCGACTGTCAGCGTTCCGCTGCCGTTAGTCGTCCACTCGGAAGCGTTTTTCTTCGCGGCAAGCTCTAACTCGGCAGTGAGACCCTCTCCGCTGAAAAATATGTAAGTTTCGCCGTCATTGCCCTTTTCCAGTGACGTGTAAATTAGGCTAATCTGCTCGTCACCCGCGAGAGTTAAGCAGCGTCGGACAACCGTATCGCCTACTATGTTAGTCCGCATAGTGAACATCAATTCTCCGGCTTCGCCGCCCAATGCATCGAGTTCCGCCTGTACTTCCGCTATGATTTCGTCAACGTCAAAGCTTTGCGCGGAGGTTTCAAGCGCCTGCCTGATAAGCTCGACCAGCTCCGGGTTATTTTTCAGCTCGTTCAGGGCGAGAATCGCAAACTCATACGCGTCTTTTTCGTAGAAGTCCACAGTGTATTCGTCCGTCTTGACTGTGATTGAGCCTTGCGTCAGCACGATTTTCACGGCTTCCGCGGACTTTGCCTTTTCGAAGTACCACTTAGCCAAAACTTCGATAGAGGCTTTCAGCTTCTCGCTGTCTATCTCGGGTTGCTTCACCGCGGACGTTCCCGACTCAAACGCGAATACATAGTCCGAGAGAGCCGGTATAGCCGCGAGAATCTTCGAACCCTCAATGTAGGCTTTTGCCTCCGCTATATCGCCGCCGCCGTTGGCAATCGCGAGACTGATAAAGCTCCGCAGCTCGTCGGCTCCTACGGAGGCTTTGAGCTTTGCGTCCGCTATCCCCGCAAGCATCTGTCCGATTTCGCTTTCGGCGTTAGTATCGCCGCTGACCGTCCCGAAGAATAATTCGGAAAAGTCGGGACCCGGCTCAAAAGCTAAGTCGAACTCTACAAGAGTTCCCTTAGAGGCGGTAGTTTCAGCGTTAGACAAGAGCCGCGCAAACGCTTTTGCCTCCGCGCGTTCATACGAGGAACCGGCGTTCGCGAAAACTATCACCGCGATTACCGCCGCGATTACGAAGATAAGAATACCGATAATCAGGTAAATCTTTATCGGGGACTTGCGGCTGACTGCGCCGGAGACTTGGATTTCGCCGGCGTTTGCGTTGTTGCTGTCGTTGTTCATTACAATACTCCTTCTTGTTTACTTATTTCCTCCGCAATAACTTCCGCGCAGTTTTTGCGCGGCTTATCGCGGACCAACATACAGGCGCTGATAATATCGGCATCGAGTGAAATGGTCTGTTCATCGGAGGTAAGCATATCGGCAATGGCAAAGTTCTCTCCCATCTCCGATGAAACGTAGTGCGGCTTAGACCTATTGAGCGTAATCGCAAGCACATCGGCGTAGCAAACGCCGCAGATACACATACGCAATTCTTTCATATACTTCTGAACCCGCCGCTCGATGATGTCCTCAACGGTGTTATGTACTACGCTGCGCACCGGCGGAAAGGGCGGTCTTTCGGTTTCTGTCATAAGTAATTTATTCTCCCGCAAATCATTCTTGCAACTATTATACACCTTTCCGAGCAAATTGTAAAGGGCAAATTGCTAAAAATAATCGAAATATGTCTTTTGCGCTCAAAATATCCTCCGGCAAACGCTCCGGCTCCGTTCGGCTGCTATTCGCGCTTGACAAAACCGTTTGGCTGTGCTAGAATATAGCAAAGAGGAGTAAATGTTCGCCGCTGTGAGCAGGTTCCAAAAACTGTTCGCGGCTAATAGAAAGCAGGTGGTTCAATTTGTCCGCGGCTCTGATTATCACCGGGGTGTTAGTATTGGGCGTAATCTTCGTCAACGGTTGGACTGACGCTCCGAATGCTATCGCGACAGCCGTTTCAACCCGTGTTCTTCCTCCGCGCGTTGCCATCACAATGGCGGTAATACTTAACTTCGCCGGAGTGCTGATAATGACCTTCTTCAACGCGGAGGTAGCGGAAACCATTAGCCATATGGTAACTTTCGAGGGCGGAGCGAACGAACCGCAGATAGCTCTCGCGGCTGCCTTATTCTCAATAGTCGTCTGGTCGGTGGGAGCTTGGTACTTCGGAATCCCCACGAGCGAAAGCCACTCGCTGATTGCCGGAATTACCGGCTCCGCGCTGGCAATGGGCGGTCTCCACGCGGTCAATATGGCTGAATGGAGCAAAGTTCTCATTGGGTTGGCAATTTCCTCGGTCATCGGCTTCGGCGGCGGTTTCGGCGTTGCAAAGCTTATACAGAAAATCTTTACTCACGTTAACCGTCCCTCCGCTAACCGATTCTTTACGGTCGGGCAAGCTCTCTCGGCAGCGGCCAACGCCTTTCTGCACGGAGCGCAGGACGGGCAAAAATTTATGGGCGTGTTTATGCTGACGCTCTTTTACAACGGCATTGTCGAGCGGAACGCTTCGGGCGGCTTCGCGATTCCGCTGTGGGTAATGATTCTGTGTTCGCTGATTATGGGGCTCGGAACCTCTGTCGGCGGTATGAAAATCATCAAAGCGGTCGGAATGGATATGGTGAAGCTCGAAAAGTACCAAGGCTTCTCAGCTGATTTGAGCTCGGCTGTTTGTCTGCTTGCGTCCTCGCTGTTCGGGATTCCCGTTTCCACTACGCATACTAAGACTACCGCGATTATGGGCGTCGGAGCGTCGCGCAGGGTTCGTTCGGTGGATTGGCGCATTGTCAAGGAAATGGTTCTCGCGTGGATTCTGACTTTCCCCGGCTGCGGGCTGATAGCGTACCTAATGACTAAGCTGTTTACGCACATATTCTAGCAAAAACCCATTGCGGCGAAGCTCCCGTAATGCCGCAATCCGAAAATTCATTCGAATAGGAGAAAGACCGCCAATGGCTAAGAAAAGTTACAACTATTTTGAGCAATTCGAAAAACAAATGACAATGTGCGAAAAAGCCGCGGAACAGCTCGTTGCAATGCTCGCGGACTATACCGATATTCACAATAAGGCGGAGGAAATCCACGACACCGAGCATAAAGCGGACGAACACCTCCACGAACTTATGCAGGAACTGAACCGCTCGTTCGTTACCCCGATTGACCGCGAGGATATCGTTCAGCTGGCGAACGCGCTTGACGATATCACCGACGCGATTGAGGATGTAGCGAACCTCTTTGACGTTATGTCGATTGAACGCGTAAAGCCCGAAGCGAAAGAAATGTCGCAGCTGATTCTCGAAAGCAGCATCGCTCTGAGCGCGCTCGTTTCGGAGTTCCACCTGTTCAAAAGCTCCAAGAACCTCAACGACTTGATTATCAAGGTTAACGAGGTCGAAACAAAGGGCGACGAGCTGCACCGCTCAGTAACTAAAGAAATGTTCAAGAACGAGAAAGACGCTATCGAACTTATGAAGTGGAAACAAATTTTTGACACAATGGAGGAAACGCTCGATATCTTTGAGGATGTAGCCGATATGATAGACGGCTTAGTCATAAAAAACAGTTGAACCCGCGCTTATCGCTCCTCCGGAAACAGTCTTTCCGGAGGAGCTTTTTCTTTGCCCTCAAAACGTTCCGCGGCTGTGAACGGCGGCAAGTTCTCTCTTGACAAGGTATTACTAAAAATGTTATAATGAAACCGCCGCGATACGACGGCGTGAATTATATATGGGAGGCTTCAATATGAGCATCAAACGAATTCTTTGGACTACTTCGGCAATCCTTGTCGCGGTCTGCGTTATTGTGCAATTGTCGATTTTTTTCGTTTCAAGGTCGAAAGTCGCATACCGCACAGAAGTTTTGGAAGCTGATTTGCGCACTGACGACTCCGAACGTTCCGGCGATGAAATCAAGTCCTTGGCGGATGCTCTTTCCGCATATCTCACGGATATCGAGGACGAAATCGACAACTCGATGTATCACGCGGCTCTGGTACTCCAAAAGCTCGATACTTTAACCGTCGTTACGGAGAGCGAAATGGAAAAGCTCCTGACCGAGCTTCGCGTTGATGACCTCTACCTCGCAGGCTTAGACGGCAGATTCACCGTTTCCACGGTGGACGGAGCTGTCGGCGGTATCGGAATGTTCGACATCTGGGACGGTTACAGGATGCTGGTTACGGGAGAAGCGGCGGAGCTTCCCTCTACGATAAAGGTTATGGTGGAAACCGGCGAAATCTACAAATTTACCGCAATACCGCGCTATGACAATAACGGCGTCATCACGGGTATTTTGGAATCAGCTCTCGAAGTCAGCGCGATTGAAACTGATTTAGCGGAATTCATTAACAGCTACTATATGATTAACAGTCTGCATCTTTTTGACTCCGCGGGACTGACTCTCGCTTCCGTGGAAAAGGGCGGAGCGCGCAGCAGCTACCAAAAAGGCACTACGGTTACACTTCCCGAGATTGCGCAGACTGTTAAAGACGGTTCGCTGATGACGGCTCCCGGCGACGGCAGCGTCGTATACTACAAAACAGTCAATCGAATGGGAAGCCCCGCCTACATAATGCGGCTTGAACTCGAAGAGTCCTACTATTCAGAAGATACGGACTACGCGCTTGATGAGGTTACGGCACTGTCCGGAACCGCCGATTCGTTCCTGCTTCTGACCGTTGCTATTGGTATAGTATTTATGGTTGTGGTGGCGGGATTCTACATTTTGCTCGTCAACCGTTCGATTCTCCTGCCAATAGAACTTTTACGGGACCGAACTCGCCGCGTTTCGCAGGGCGATATTTCACCGATGGAGGTTTCGCGGAAGCACGACGAAATCGGCGACTTAGAGCGTGACTTCGCCGAAATGGTTTCCGCAATCCATAACCAAGCGCAAATCCTTGACGGAATAGCGCAGGGCGACTACACGATGTCTATTTCCGTTCGCTCCGATAAGGATATTATGAACCGCGCAATCAACGAGATGATACTAAGCAGCAACAATATGATTTCCGAAATCCGCACTTCCGCGGACCAAGTCGCCTCCGGGTCGCAGCTGGTTGCCCAAGCCTCGCAAACTCTTGCGTCCGGAGCTACCGAACAGGCGCTCACAATCGAGAAATTCTCCGAAACAATCTACGAAATCCAATCTCTCGCAAACGAAAACGCTAAAATCGCCGACGAAGCTATGACGCATACGCGCGATTCCGAACGGCTAATGAGCGAATGTACAGACGCAATGAGCCAAATGCTCACGGCTATGCACAGTATTGACGACAGTTCGCAGAATATTTCAAAAGTTATCAAGGTAATCGACGACATAGCGTTCCAGACGAATATTCTCGCTCTAAACGCCGCCGTAGAAGCAGCCCGCGCCGGACAGCACGGAAAGGGTTTTGCGGTGGTAGCCGAAGAAGTCCGCAGTTTAGCGTCCAAATCAGCCGAAGCCGCCCGCGAAACCGCGGAACTAATCGAAGGAAGCTCAAAGAGTGTAGCCGAAGGCAGCTCAATCGTCAACAAAGTCAATGAAAGTCTGCAAGCCGTAGATACCCTTTCTAAGCAAAACGCCGAATCTATTGAGAATCTGCGTTCCGCCTCCTCAAAGCAAAGCGAGTCGGTATCGGGCGTAGCGTCCGCAATAAATCAGCTGTCCACAGTTGTGCAAGCTAATTCAGCCACCGCGGAGGAGACGGCCGCTTCAAGCCAGCAGATTTCCGCGCAATCCGCTATGCTCGATGAGATTGTCGGACGCTTCCGGCTGAAAGACAACGCTCCGTTAACTCTTACGCGCGGCAGATAGCTACTGTACGGAGAAAACGCTTATCTAATATAATTCAGGAGGAGCACAAAATGGGAAATAACGGCAATAACCGGAGCAGCAATGAATCAGACATTCTCGAACTAAAAGAGTTTTTGCTTGACAGCGAGTCTTTACTGAGCGATTTGGAGGAGCAAATCGGCAACAAAGTCAACATTTTTGACATTCTAAGCGTCAGCCGAACCGAAATCAGACACAGCAATATACTCGCTTGGCTGCTCAATCCCTTTGAAAACCACGGCTTATCAAGCAAGTTCACCGATGGCTTACTGGCGCTGATAGCGGGTTTTGACGAAACGTCGCACGAAGAAAGCATTAAGCTAATCCTCGCGGACGGAGCAAGCTTCAGCGTTTACCGCGAATGGAACCACATTGACCTTCTCCTTGTTTCCGAGAAAGATAAGCTCGCAGTCTGCATTGAGAACAAAATTGATTCAGGTGAAAGCGATAACCAGCTTAACACATACCGAAAGAAAGTGAAAGAGGAGTTTGCAGACTCCGAATATAGTCATTACTTTTTGTATCTGACCTTATTCGGCGAAGAACCATCTGACAGCGATAACTGGACTCCGATAAGCTATTCGGACGATATAAGCGGGCTTATTAAATCCATCGCAGCTAAGGAGTCCCTGTCAAGCGAGGTTTCGCTGATAATCAACCACTACTTATCTACAATAGGGAGTTTAACTATGGAAAACAGCGATAAAATCATAGAGTTATGCAGAAAAATTGACGCAAAGCACAGGCACGCAATTGATTTAATCGTAGGAAACCGCTACAATCCGCTTAGCGAAGTTGCCGAAACTATAAATGATTGGGTCGTTAAGTGGGCGAGTGAGGAACGATTAGTCAATCTACCGAGAGCAACCACTTTTTACAAGGCTTTTACAACAAATGGATTGACTGAAATTTTACCGGATGTAATAGAAAATAAGCCGCCCTGCATCTATTTTATTGGTATTGAATCCTCTCGGATTTTTCTTACTATGGAGTTGCAAGGCATCGGCGTAAACGATACAAATTTAGACGCGGCTGAAATTGTTTCAATTGCCGCGTCAGACGGGAAGAAACCGTTAAAGAAGAAAGACTGGGGATATAAAAGGATTGTTAGCTGGGACATCATTAAAAAGGGGAAAAATGAAGATGTAGAAGCTTTCGTCGATAAATTCAACAAAGGAATAAGCGGTATTGAAAAGAAGCTCTATCAGATAATTACGTCGGATATACCCGCGATTGAAGCTAAGTGCAAGAAACAACTTGCCGAAGCGGAGTTGTTGTAACAATCCCGGCTTGCGGTGACACTATAATATAGAAAGAAGGCGAAGCTATGACAAAGCAGATTAACTATGGCAGCGAACCCGCTAAATGGCCCTATCCTGTTAGGTACGACGCGGAGAACCGTATCGAAACTGACGTACTCATCATCGGGGCGGGAATCGCGGGAGCAATGGCGGGGCTTATGGCTGCGCGGCGCGGCGTACGCGTTGCGGTAGTCGATAAGTCGCCCGTTGACATCAGCGGCAGCGGAGGCAGCGGACTTGACCACTATCTCGACTGCTTCTCGAATCCCGACTGTACGCTTTCCCCGGAGGAAATTATGGACCTGCCTCACGAGGAAAACTACTTTATGCCGCGCCGCGACCACAGGTCCTACATACATATGAAAGGTTCGTGGGAGAATCTGCTCGAAATGGAAAAACTCGGGCTGCACTTCCGCGATGAGGAGGACGAATTCAAAGGCGCGCCTTTCCGCGACGACAAAACGAAAATTATGTACGCCTATGACTATAAAACCAAATCGTCAATCCGGCTCCGCGGCGGTGCTGCGATTAAGAAGCATATGCGGAACGGTCTTACGGCTGAACCTAACGTGAGCCTATTCGAGCGCGTTATGATTACGTCACTCCTAAGCGAGGACGGCAAAGCGGGAGCGCGGATTGCGGGAGCTACCGGCTTCAACGAGGAAACCGGCGAATTCTACGTGTTCAGCGCGAAGTGCGTGATTATCAGCACCGCGGGAGTTTCGATGCAGGGTACGCAAACTTGGACGTTCAACTCCGAGATGTTCGCTAACGGCTACCGCGCTGACCCGCGCAACACGGGCGACGGAGTAGCGATGGCTTGGAACGCCGGAGCGGAACTTTACAGCGAACAATCTTTCGGGCAGACGATGATGACGGGACCTTTCGGCTGGCCTTGGTACGGTATCGGCAACCCCGATAACACTTGGCATCCCTGCACTCTTGTCGATAACAAGGGTACGGTCATTCCGTGGATTGATTCGCAGGGAAATCCGATTAGCACTATTGAGGAGCGTACGCTTCCGGCTCCCGGCGAGCTGTATATGAGTATGAGCCGTCCTACGCCTTATATCGACCCGGAGCTTATACGCAACGGAACCTACGAACTGCCGCTTTGGGCTGACCTCTCGTCGCTCCCGGAACACGAACGGCGCGGTATTTGGGGCTTAATGGTAGGCAACGAGGGACGTACCCGCTATGCAGTTTACGACTACTACAATAAAGCGGGCTTCAACCCCGATACCGATATGCTGATGTGTCCGGTAATGACCCCGGAAAACTTCGGCAATCAATGGAAAGACTGGTTTCAGGGCGAACCGGATAACAACAAATTCTGGAAAGCCGACACTCTCCGAGGTATCGCGTCCGACTGGAAGCAAATGTCGAATATCGCGGGACTTTTCGTTTCAGGCTCGGAATCGGGGCAGGGAGGCGCGGTAGCCGGTTCCTCCGGGTGTTACGCCGGGAATCGCGCAGCCGAATACGCGCAGACAGTTTCGCAAGGTAAAATCAGCGAAGAACAGATAGCCGCGGAAAAGGCACGCGTCTACGCTCCCGTCAGACGCTCGGAAAATCCGGAAGCGTCCGTAAGCTGGAAAGAGCTGTGGATGGGAATGAACCGCGTAATGCAGCAGGATTGCGGAGAATTCCGCTCCGCCGCACTTTGCAGGCACGGGCTTATGTGGCTCGACAGCATCAAAAAGTTCGAAATGCAGCGGACATACGCGCGTAATCCCCACGAACTTGCGCGGGTACTCGAAGCCGAGAGCCGCGTTACCGTCGCGGAAATTTACCTCTATCTCTGTCTCGCAAACTTTGAGTCCGAAGCGGAAGACGTTTCAAAGGATAAGCTGATGTTCACTAAGCTAATCAACGGCGAACTGATTCGCGGTTACAAAGAGGACGGCTGGTGGCTCAAAGCTCCGTACAAACCTACGTATAAGGAAAACTACGAAGCTATCCGCGCAAACGAAGTATCAGCAAAGGAGGCGAAATAATATGGAAGCGTATTTAGTCCCGAACCCGATTGCGCCGAATCAAACCGTATCTATTGACGCGGAAAAGTGTATTGGCTGCAACGAGTGTACGCGGCATTGCCGCACGCAAACGATTATGCCGAATCCGGCAGCCGGAGAAGCCCCGATTGTCATTTACCCGGACGAGTGCTGGTTCTGCGGCTGCTGTATTGACGCCTGTCCGAAAGCGGCGATTACTATGCACTATCCAATCAATCAGCGCGTATTCTTCAAGCGAAAGGAAAGCGGCGAGGTCTACCGTATCGGCGGTCCCGACGCTCCTCCGCAATCCTATTTTAAGCCGCCCGTCGGCTGAAGCCGTTATCAAAACAAAAACGCCGCGTCCGGGAACTCCGCAAAAGAGTCCCGGACGCGGCTCTCATTGTGTCCGCGCTTACTTTGCCGCAAGCAGTCCGACGGCTTTGTCGTATTCTCCGCGCAGTACGAAGCGTGAAACGTCGTCAACAAGCGTCCTGGTGGCGGAACTAATCTCCATTTGGTCAAACGCGTCAAGCAAATCATCGACTATATCAACGTCATTTTCGGAGAGCGCGGTGCGGAGCCTTGTCAACGCTCCCGCTGCTTCCGCGCTGTCCTCGCCGCCGTTTGCTTCGGAACCCGCTTCGGCGGAGATGCCGAGTTCCTCACGTATTCCGTTTACAAGCGTTGACAGATGTTCTAAGAAAGTCTCGGTATCACGTTCGATAACGTCCTCTAAGGCGTAGCGTCCCGCGTCCTCAAGCGCGCGGGCTTCTTCCGAAACCTGCATTGCGCCTATATTCGCCGCGGCGGATTTCAGCGCGTGAACTGCCGTAGTATACGCTTTGAGTTCATCGGTACTGTAATTTGAATCGTCGCGAAGCATATTTTTTATCGACGCGGAGTATTCAACTCCGTTATCCGCGAAAGTTTTCAGCACCTTGCGGTAATAGCCCGAGTCTCCGCCGACGCTCTTCAATCCGACCTTGATGTCTATGCCCGGGATTACGAACAGCTTAGTTTCTTCCGTAGGTGCGGAAGCCGCGATTTTGGCAGCGGAAGATTGTTTCACGCTGACCTTTTTACCCGGGTGAAGCCACTTATCAAGCGCCGCGTCAAGCTTTAAGATGTCTATGGGTTTTACTACCAAACCGTCCATTCCGGCAGCGAGAAACTGTTCCTCAACCCCGTAGATAGCGTTAGCGGTGAGCGCGACGACCGGCGTCGAAACGCCCATCTGACGCAGCTCGATAGTCGTCTCTATACCGTCCATTCCGGGCATCATATGGTCCATAAAAATCAGGTCGTAGTTTTGAGTTTCGCAAAGCCGCAGACAATCCTCTCCGCTCGTACAAGTGGTAATACGCATTTGATACGGCTGAAGCAGTCCCTCCGCGACCATAAGGTTCGTCGTAATGTCGTCTACAATCAAAACATCGGCGTCCGGAGCGGTAAAGCGCACTGTGAACGCGTCAATGTCATAGAAGAATTCGCTCGGAATGTCGTTCAGTATATTCGCGATACTGAGCGAAGTCGCGGGCATATCGAGTTTACGGATATCGCTGCTTGACACCAGCTCTCCGTAGTCAATCAGTACGATAAACTCGGTGGTACAGCCGCAATCGTCGGCAATCGTCTTGGCTTTCTCGAATAGCGCGCCCGTAACGAATATATGCGTAAAGTCGCCGTTAGTACCGAGAATATCGCGGAAAGCGGCGGAACGCGAAACTACGTCGCTTCGCACACCTAAGTTATCGAGCGTGTCCTTGATAGAATTCGCGTAAGTCTCGCGGGTTTCGTAAATCAATACGCGGAGCCGCTCGGGGTTTTCGACTTCGGCGTAAGGTTTGTAGGGAAGTGAAATTTGCTGCGGAATCCTCACGGTAAAGGTCGAACCCTCTCCGTAGACTGATTGCACGGTAATATCGCCGCCCATTTGTTCGCAAAGCGCGCGGGTTATCGCAAGTCCCAAACCGGTGCCTTCCTTTTGGCTGTTGCGGATAGCGTCCAGACGTTGGAACTCACCGAATAGACGGCTCATATCCTCCGGCTTTATTCCGGAGCCTGTGTCGCTGACAGAAATTATCAAGCAAGCCGCGTTGTCGAACAGTTCCGCGGTGATTTTGAGGCTTACAGCCCCCCAATCTGTAAATTTGATAGCGTTGCCGAGCAAATTCGTCAGAATCTGGCGTATACGTACCGCGTCGCCTATCATATCGCGTGGTACGTCACCGTCTATGTTAACGCAGAAAAGTACGGGACTGTCGATAACTTTCATACGTACGATACTGATTACGTCCGTAACAATCGACGGGAATACGTAGCCCTGCGTTACAATCTCCATCGCGCCCGAATCTATCTTTGAGAAGTCGAGAATATCGTTAATAAGGGCGAGAAGGTTGTTACCGGCGTTTTTGATACTACGTATGTAGTCCTGACCGCGCTCTCCCATAGGTTCGCGCTGCGCAAGCTCCGCCATACCGATTACCGCGTTCATAGGAGTGCGGATTTCGTGGGACATCTTAGCGAGGAACTGCGACTTAGCGGTGGCTGCGCGTTCGGCTTCTATCCGCGCCGTAACCGCCATTGTTATGTCCACTACGTCCACGTAGGTGCCGCGGATTTCTCCGTGGAGCTTCTCCATAATGACTTTGACATACATAACTTTGCCGTTGATAGTAAGTTTCAGCTCTTGGTCGATGTTAATCGTATTATTGAGGATATTGTGAAAGAGCATTTTCAGCTCGAAATCGCCGAACAAGTCGAGTATAGGACGTCCGACGGGGAGCTTACGGTTATAAACATTAGTCAGGCGCGTCAAGGACTCGGAGATATAGATAACGCGGAAATCCTCATCAACAATAGCCATAAGGTTCGGCGTGGTGTTCAGAAGCGTGTCAAAAGCCCGGAGCCCGCGCTTAGACTCCGCGGAGGATTTCGTTGTGGCGTGAACGATATAGCACATAGTCATAATCGCCGCGTCTACGACAAGAAGATTGCGCAGTTCGATATATATTTCTCCGCTGACTAAACTGCTGTCCGCCGCCATCATAATAACGCTGATGAGCATTGTGGCGATTGTGTAGAGTACACCGCTCTGTACAACACCGTACAGACAGCATACAACCGCAAGCGCAATCTGTATTGTAGCGAAATCCGCGATAGCGTCGTTAAATATAGACGCCAGTACAAAGGCTATAAAGAACAGCAGCGGTGTCGCAAGCGAAATAATCTTGCGGTAAGGAGCTATGTACGAGAGTATAACTACCGCGACAGTAGCCGAAAACGCGATAATAAGCGGGACGGCAACATTAAACAGCGCTACGCCTATATATATGTCATAAACGCTGCTGATAAAGCAGAACACCCACACAGCTAACAAAGCCGCGCTGGTAGTATGTTTCAAATCCCGCGAGTTATTTACAGTATCAAATATCATAATGAACCCTCTAGGCAGTTGGACGTTTTAGTAATGGTCGAACTTAGTGTTATTCTATTTAATTATGTAATAGCACCAAAAAGGATTGATAAGACTTAGTCGAATGGGCGATTGAGAAAGTGTTCACTTCCTCCTGTCGCGTTATATTCGTTTGAAGCGCGGTTCTTTGCGTAGCGGCGACTTTTGTGGTTTTACGTAGTTTAGCGCACCGTGTTCAACCATTATTTTCAGTTCGGCTGCTACGAACTTTTCGCCGTCAATATTTACCGAGAGCGGCTGATTGCTGTGGATTTCAAGCGTTTTGGCGCTGACGCTCCGGAAGCAGTATTCGTTATACGGGTACTCTCCGGCTTTCCCCGAGTCATAAAGTTTTAAGCTGTGGAGTGTTTCGAATAAACCGCTTGAGCGGAGCAGTGTGATATTCATCTGTCCGTCCTGATAATCCGGTTCGGGCGGCGGACAAAAGTGTCCCGGATAGAGGTGAGCGTTCCAGATGAAAATCGACGAGAACGCTTCGCTGATTTCTTCGCCGTCAATCGTAATGTAGTAGCTCGCTCCGAGATATTCTTCGCGCAGAAGCGACATTATCCGGAGTACGCGGTAGTAGCTTTTGCGGATAAGCCGCGGGAGCAGCCACTCAAATCTGCGTCCGTTAGGCGTAATGCGGCGCAGGTTTGCTTTATATTCGTTTACTATCATTTCGGTTTGCAGTCCGACCGCACAGTAGTTGAGAGCGTTGACATTTCCGCAGTTAAGAATATCAACAGACATCGTCGGCGCGGACACATATGATTTTATGTATTCTACGGCATCAAGCGCGCCCATTCGGTTAAGCCCTATGTAGGTTCCCACGGGGATTGCCGCAAGCTCCGCGCCTTTGAAGTTCGCAACTCCGTTGAGGCAGTCGCTTTGGGTTCCGTCGTCCCCGATTGCGTATACGCGAACCGGCTCGGGACTGTTTGCGCGCAGATAGGTGTAGATAGTTACTATCGGGTCGCGCCGCCGCCGCGTGATGAATATTCGGTACATATCGCTCTCACGTCTGCCCTCCGGTTTTACTTTGCCGAGCGGCGCCGGAGCGGATTCTCTGCCCGGCGAACCGAAAATGCCGCGAATCCCGGCACAAACCGCGTCGAAGTCTGCTTTCGACGCAAATGTTTCGGGGTCTATAACAAAGAAATGTTTCATTTCAAATACCAAACTGACAAATATTAAATAACAACATCGGCGGACAGGAACGGTGTACTGCGGCTATACTATATAAGCGCAGCCAGAATCTCGGTAAAGCGCGTCATTTCGTCCTCGGCGCCTATTGACACCCGCAGACAGTTGTCTATTCGCGGCAGGTCGAAGTAACGCACTAACACTCCGGCTTCCCGCAGTTTACTTTGCAGCACCGACGCGTGATACGCTGTAAGCTCCGCTCCGAATTTATGACCTTCCGGATGGCTTATAAACAGGAAGTTCGCGGCGGAGGGACAGACTTCAAAACCCAGTTTGTACAATTCGTGTTCGGTGCGTTCGCGGGTTGCGATAATCTTCGCGATGATTCTTTTGAAATAACCGACGTCGCGGATTGCGGCCGTGGCTCCCTCCTGCGCTAAACTGCCGAGAGTGTAGCTGTTGACGCAGTTCTTGACGGTTTCGAGATTGCGTATGAGCTGTTCCTGTCCGAGCGCGTAGCCTACGCGAAGTCCCGCAAGCGAATATGACTTTGAGAAAGTCCGGACGACAAGCAGATTCGGGTATCGCTCAATCAGCGGGATAGCGGAGTTATTGCCGGAGTCGAAATCCATATAGGCTTCGTCGATTATAACGACTTTGTCCGGATTAGTACGGACTATCAGCTCTATCTCGGCGGCGGTGAGGACGATTCCGGTCGGAGCGTTCGGATTAGCCAGTACGACGCTCTTGTCAGTAGCGATAAACCTCTTGACGGGAACTGTAAAGTCCTCGTTCAGCGGAATCGTATGATACTTAATGCCGTAAATCTTTGCCCAAACCGGGTAAAAGCTGTACGTGATATCCGGCGCGGCGATACTATCGCAGAAAGCCATAAAAGCGAACGCGAGTACTTCGTCGCTGCCGTTTCCCGCGAATACTTGCTCCGTCTTTAACCCGTAGGTTTCGGCTATCGCCGTGCGAAGCGCGGAACAGTTAGGGTCGGGGTATTTTTCGAGAGGGCGCGGAACCGGAGACAGCGAACGTATAGTTTGCACGGAGGGCGGATAGGGATTTTCGTTAGTATTGAGCTTTATGCGTATTCCGGTCCTGGGTTGTTCCCCCGGGGTGTACGGAGTAATCCCGCGTAAGCGGTTCGATGTGAATGTACTCATCTGACGTGGTCTCCTAAATCTATTTGAAAGCGCGGACACTTCGTTATCAGCCGAAATTTGAGTTCTCCCGCAGCCACGCGTAGGCTGTTTCCGTTATAGTTTTCAGCGCGGTTTCGTCAAAAGGAGAGTCGAGACCGGCTCCCGCTATCAGCTCGGTAAAGGTGCGCGTACCGGCTTTATCCACGAACTTGCGGTATTTATCCCAAGCGGTTTCGTGCTCCGACCGGTTCAGCGCCCAAAATTCGAGAGCTGCGGTTTGCGCCAGTACGTAATCTATATAATAGAACGGACGTTCGTAGATATGCGCTTGAGCCTGCCAACGCCGTCCCTCTCCGAAGAACGGCAGGTCGTAATCGAGATACGGTCGGTACTCCGCTTCGAGCAGCTTCCAAGCGTCGTTGCGCTCTTTGGGCGTAAGCCGCGGATTGCCGTAGACAATATGCTGGAATTCGTCCACCATTGAGCCGTAGGGCAGAAAGGTCAGCGCGGACGCGAGATGCTGATAGCGATACTTATCGGGATTCTCAAAAAACAGCTTCATCCAGGGCCAAGTGAAAAACTCCATTGACATTGAGTGTACTTCCGCGGCTTCGTAGGTAGGATTGCGCAGATTCGACGGCGAAATATCCCGCGCGAGATACGCGGCGAAAGCGTGTCCCGCCTCGTGAGTGAGTACGTCTATATCGTCCGAGGTTCCGTTGAAGTTTGCGAAGATGAACGGCGACTTGTAATCTTCGATAGTAGTGCAGTAACCGCCGCCGGACTTGCCGGGACGCGTGAGAACGTCAAACAGCTCGTTCTCCAGCATAAAGTCTATAAATTCGCCGGTTTCGGGACTTAGCTCGCGGTACATCTTTTGTCCCGCGGCAAAAATTTCGTCCGGCGAACCTTGCGGCTTAGCGTTACCCTCCGCGAAAAGCAGCGCATCGTCATAGAGCGTTACGCGCTCTATCCCGAGCCGCTTTGCTTGTTCGGCTTTGAGTGCTTCCGAGAGCGGTACGACGTACTTTTTGACGGCGGCGCGAAGCTTCGCTACGTCCTCCGCGTTGTAGCAATTGCGCGTCATATTGTAGTAGCCAAGCTCGATGTAGTTTTCGTAGCCGAGCTTGCGCGCCATTTCAGTGCGGACTTTCACAAGCTCGTCAAATATACCGTCGAGACGCTCCGATTGCGGCAAGAACCAATCGGAACGCGCCGCGTAAGCAGCTCTGCGGATTTCACGGTCGGTACTCTGAAAGTACGGAGCTAACTGCGCGAGATTCAGCGTCTTACCGTCAAATTCTATCTGCGCCGAAGCGATAAGCTTGTTATATTCGGTGGTAAGACGGTTTTCCTCCTGCAAGTCGGCGATTATTTCCGGCTTGAACGTTTTGAGCGCAATCTCGGAGTTGCGGAACATCACGCTGCCCCATTCGGCTTCAAGCTCACTGCGGAACGGAGACGCCAGAAGCGCTTTGGTTATCTCCTGATTGATTTCCTCAAACTCCGGCATAACACCGTCGAAAAAGTCCTGTTCTTTAGCGTAGAATTCGTCTCTTGTGTCGAGCGAATGATGCAGATAGACAAGCTCCATAGCGGTATAGAAATGTTCAACAGCGCGGTCGATTTGAATATATGCCTTCGCCGCTTCCTCCGGAGTTCCGGCTGCGTTGAATACGTCCGATAAGCCGCGCAGTTCAGCCGCGGCAGCGTCGTAGTCGGGATGTTCGTAGGTCATCTGCGAAAATTTCATAAGTGTTACCTCGATTTTTTGTAATCCCCGATTGATAAAAGACGTAGTTTCCGCGCGGGAACTGTTACCGTTTGCCCTAATTTTCAAGAATACTGACGAGTTCGCGGAACTTCTCGCCGCGTTCCTCGAAGTTTCTAAACTGGTCGAAGCTCGTACTCGCCGGAGAGAGCAGCACTATATCACCGGCTTCAGCCGCTTCGGAAGCTGCTCTCACGGCTTCCGCGAGGTCTCCGCAGCGTTTATTGGGAACGGAAGTTCCCGCGGCTGTTACTATCTTCTCCGAAGTCGGACCATTCAATACTAAGAGCTTAACTTTTTCGCGGAGAGCGGGACCCAAAGCATCGTAGGGGATTCCCTTGTCCTTGCCGCCGGCGATTAGAATTACGCGCTGACCGAACGCTTCCAAACCTGCGATTGTACGGTCCGGCGAGGACGCAATGCTGTCGTTATAGTATTTGACACCCTTGACCTCGCGTATAAACTCCAAACGGTGCGGAACCCCCGGAAAGTTTTCGGCAACCCGCGCGATTGCTTCGCGTGAGATAATTCCTCCGAGAGCTTCAACGGCTGTCGCGAAGTGCCGCCTATTATGTTCCCCGAGAACGTGTTTCAGCGGTACGCCGGCAACCGAATTCGCGTCGAAAACAAGTCTGTCGCCGGGTTTCTGAAAGCGGAAAATATTCGTCTTTGCCGAAGCGTATTCGTCGAAGTTTTTGTGCCAATCGAGGTGATTCGGCGTGATATTCGTCAAAACGGCTATATGCGGGGATTCGGTAAAGGTCATCAGCTGAAACGAACTTAGTTCCACTACGGCGTAATCCTCCGGAGCAATCAGCGGAACCTTGTCAAGAAGCGGCGTACCGATATTGCCGCCGAGATGAACCGTTTTGCCGTCAGCTTCGAGGAGAGCCGCGATGAGACTCGCCGTGGTAGTTTTACCGTCGCTGCCGGTAACTCCGATAACAGGACAGGGGCAAAGCCGAAAGAACACTTCCATTTCGGAGGTCAGCAGCGCACCTCTGGACAGCGCGTCCGCAATCTCCGGCAAATCGGGACGGATACCGGGTGAACGGAAAATCACATCCTCCGAAAGCTCCGCGAGATAGTCCGCTCCGAAGCGGGTTTCGCAATCCGGCAAATCGCCCGGAACGCTTCTGTCGCGTACGCAAACGTTCAACCCCGCGCTGAGCAGCAGCGTAACAAGCGGACGATTGCTGATTCCGTAACCCAAAACGGCAACGCGCTTACCGCGCAAAGACTGTAACCAAGCGGAAATTGTCAATGTTTGCTCCTCCGTCACGTATTGCGCATACTATCTGCTTTTTCGGATTTGATGTACTACCGCGCCGCGGTGTAACTGCCATCCGATAAATACGGCTGTCCGTTGATTGATACAAAGCGTATAGCGTTTGGTATAATCTTAATATCGAGCGATTGTTCGTAGAATATTTCGCCGTCCAGCGCGACATAAAGCGGACGCTCCGACTTAACAGTTATACTATGCGTCAGCTTATGCGAAAATGATTCCGGATGTTTGTGATATTTGCCGTGTACAAAATCGCTAATCTTAGTCACTATTTGCAGGAGTGAGAGCTTTTTAGCCAGCAGCACGTCAAGTACGCCGTCGCTGGGGCAAGCGTCGGGGCAAGGGGAAAACGTATCTCCGTAGAAACCACCGTTGAATATGCTAATCGCGCTGTACGAGTCGCTTAGGTTCTCGCCGTCGGAGACAACTTCGTAATCCTGATAGCGCGATTCGTCTCTCAAGGCGGAGAAAATTGCCATAGCGGAATACGCGGGCGAGATAAACTTAGAGAATTTAGAGCGTGACATATGACCGCTTAACCCATAGAGCGCGGCAATCGCTCTGCTCTCGATACCTATCGTACAATGGTTCAGCGCGTAGGCGCGTCCGGTGGAAATAACGTCCGTAGGAATAGCGGGACTCAAAAGCTGCAGCTGTATATCGCGGAAAAGCTCTTTGACGCCGGGACCGAAAGACCTCAGAAAATCGTTCGAAGAGCCGTAGGGTATGTTCGCAAGTTCCGCGTTTTCAAGCCCTATTATCCCGTTAAGACAATCGAAAAGTATTCCGTCGCCTCCCACCGCGTATACGCGAACAATCTCCGACGAATGTTTCATAACGTATGAGCGTACTACCGCAACCGCGTCTCTCGGGCGGCGCGAGAAGTAAACGCGGTAGCTCCCGCTCCCCTCCGGCAGATAGTCCTCGATATCAACGAAGAACTGTTGGAAGTCCTGCCGGTTTGTAAGCGATATAGGATTAACGACGAAATAATGTACCATAATTCCCCAACTATAGCCATTCGGCTATGTTTTTGCCGCAGTTGAGCGGTCTAATGTGCGTCCTCTGCTACCGTCAGCTTCGCGAATTCGCTTTCCATCGTGCGGAACACTTCAACTAACTGCGGGTCAAAGTGGCTCCCGCTTGACGCGAAGATTATTTCAGCCGCTTGCTCACGCGGCATTGCTTCTTTATAGGAGCGAACGTGCGTCAACGCGTCGTATACATCGGCGATAGCGAGAATTCTCCCCAGCAGCGGAATCTTTTCGCCCATTAAGCCCCTGGGGTAGCCGCTTCCGTCCCATTTCTCGTGGTGCGCTCCGGCGAAAGTTTTTGCGTATTCTAAGAATTCCTGCTTGCCGTTTTTCGCGAGTTTGACTTCCATATGCGAGATTATCTCCTCGCCCATTGCCGCGTGAGTTTTCATTATTTCAAACTCCTGCGGAGTGAGCTTTCCCCTTTTGTTGAGTATGAGGTCGCTGATACGGATTTTGCCTACGTCGTGCAGTTGAGCCGAGGGGAGCAGCCACTCCATATTCCAGCTTTTGCGCTCCTCCGGAAATACGTTCCCCGCTATCATACCGTCAATAAGAAGCGAGAGGTAGCCCTGAGTACGCTCCACGTGTCCGCCCGTTGTGAAATCGCGCGATTCGATAAGGTTTGACACCACCGAGAGCAAACCGCTCTGGAGCGCGAGAACCTGACTTGTTTTCTCGCGAACCATAATGTCGAGGTCGTGGTGAGAAGCCGCGTTGAATAAGTGCGTCTCAATCCTGCGCAGAAGCGTGGGGATAGAGAACGGCTTAGAAATGAAGTCCACCGCGCCCAGTTTGAAACCTTCAAGCTCCGAGGCTTCGTCGCTTCTCGCCGTGAGAAAGATTACCGGAATATGGTTATACTGCGGTTCCGAGCGAAGCCTGCGCAGAACGGTATAGCCGTCCTCCTCGGGCATTTCAACGTCCAAAAGGATTAAGTCCGGAGAGCTTCGGGTCAGTTGGTTGAACATCATAGCTCCGGAGATAAGGGTAACAACTTTGTAGTCTTTGTTGAGCGCCTGTTTAGCAACTTGCAGGTTGGTTTCATTGTCGTCAACAATAAAGACGGTTTTGCGATTAGGCTGCACGGCTAACACTTCCTTCTATTGACAGTTTACAAGGGTTAAATACAGAAACCGGGGAAGACGCTGACGGCTTGACCGAGCGGTAAATCACAAGCTCCAAAACTCCGGCGCGAACGTTTCCTCAAATATCCCCTCGGAAACTTTCCGCAACGCCGCGCAGTATTCCTCGTATTTATCAATCAGCGCAAGCGCAAATTCGGTTAGGCTGGAGCTGCCTCCGTGAGAACCGCCCTGCCGCCTGTTGATTAGCTTTCGCCCGAGAGATTCCTCGAGGTTGTCGACAATTTTCCAACCTTTTGAGTATGATAAACCCATTTCAGCACAGGCTACTTTGATTGAGCGGTGCTTGTCGGTGAGTTTCAAAAGTTTAAGCGTTCCCGGTCCGAAGAAGCCTTGTTCGCCGCGTTTCAGCCATATCTTCATCTTCGGCACCACGGTCAGATTGTCTTGTGGGTTCATAAAACCTTCCCCCGTTTATTATAGCCATTCGGCTATGTTTTTGCCGTAACAATTGTCAAACGTAAGAGCTGTAAATCAGTTATACACAAATTGCCAGTTGTAGAATATTATCGTATCGCCAGCTTGCAGCCCGAGTTCTATTAGCCTGTCGTATACTCCCACGCGGCGCAGCGTCGTATCGAAGTACGCGCGTCCCTCCGTGTCGTCGAGATTAACCCTATCGAGTAAGCGGTCGAGCCAAGGTCCCGTAACTGTGTATTCTCCGTCCGCTCCGGAGTAGCTGAGTTCGGCTGCCGTTTCGCTGAAATCGTCCGCGGGAACGAAATCAGCCTCAAAGTAAGGCGCGGCGGGAATTTGCGATAGTTGATGCGCGGCCAACCGCAGAAGTTCGCGAACGTTATATCCCGTCGCACCGCTGATTTGCACTAAGGCAACTATCGGAAAACCCGATTTCCCGGCGTAGTCTGTCAGTTCGCTGAAAAGTTCCGTATCGCCCTCCGGCAATAGGTCAGATTTATTCAGCGCGACTATCATCGGCTTTTTTGCAAGCTCCGTATCGTAGTTTTTCAGCTCACCGCAGATTGTATCGAAGTTAGCGCGCATAACGTCCGGTTCGTCCGCGGCAATGACGTGTATCAACAGTCTGCAGCGTTCGATATGACGCAGGAAGCCGTGTCCCAAACCCGCTCCCTCGGAAGCGTTCTCTATAAGCCCCGGAACATCCGCCAGTACGAACGATACACCGTCGGATATGTTCGCAACCCCGAGATTCGGATGCAGCGTGGTGAACGGATAATCCGCAATCTTTGGATTCGCTCGTGTGGAAGCCGCAAGCAGGGTAGATTTCCCGGCGTTCGGAAGCCCTATTAAGCCCACGTCCGCGAGAAGTTTCAGCTCAAGCGTAACCTCGCGGGATTGTCCGAAACCTCCTGGTTTAGCAAAGCGCGGAGCCTGACGGGTTGCCGTAGCAAATCTTTTGTTGCCGCGCCCTCCGCGCCCTCCCCTCGCGAGTACGAACGGCAAGCCGTCCGAGAGGTCGTGTATTACCCCGCCGGTGGCTTTGTCCTTGACGACCGTACCAACAGGTACGCGGAGCGTCAAGTTCGCGCCGTCCCTGCCGCTTTTTTGACGTCCGGAGCCATTTTCGCCCTTAGGAGCAGTATACACCCTTTTATAGCGAGAATCAACCAGTGTCGAGAGGTTATTATCGGGCAGGAGAATAACGCTCCCGCCCGAACCTCCGTCGCCTCCGTCCGGTCCGCCGGCGGGTACATATTTCTCGCGGTGGAATGAGACTGCTCCGTCCCCCCCATTGCCCGCCGTGACAGTTATGGTAGTGCGGTCGTAAAAGTTGTTCAACGTGTTTCCTCTTGCACAGTGGTCAGTGATTAGTGGTTAGTGGTTAGTGGTTAGTGGTTAGTGGTAAGTGGTCAGTGGCTTAATCTTCTGATAAGTGCTGTCAGCATTTTCCCTACTTCTTCAGACAAACTCATTGCTTCTGTAATATCTGTAGCGGAAAGATAACCGATTTCTATGCAAATCAATAACTGTGTCTGAATTTCTGCTTTTGAACCTCTTGCTATTGCCAGAAAATGAATAAATTCTTTTGTCGATTCTCTAGCCTGACCTTCTGCAATATTTGAGGGAATTGAAACAACTGCTCTGCGCATCTGGTCTGACAGCGAAAACAATTCCTCTTTTGGTAATTTTTTTACTAGCAAATAAACTTCTTTAACCAGTTTCATCGCTTTTTGCCATACTATTAGGTCTCGGTAATGATTCACAACCATATCATCCTCCACCGTCCAACCCCGTTCTGACCACTGACCACTGACCACTGTATCACTGTTCACCTGACAAAGCGCGAAGCACTTTATCCGGCGTTGCCGGAGGGTCAACCCATTTGCCTATGGCGTTGTGGATTGCTATCGCCACTAAGTGCGTATTCGCGAGACTGTGGCTGATTCCGTTAGCTCCGTAAGCTGCGTTGCCGGCCCGGGATTCTAGAAATTCTTTCTGAACCTCCGGGACGTCGAGGATTGTCGGCTTCTTATAGTCTATCAAATTCGCGTTGAGTTTGACACCTGTTTCCGGGTCGAAGAAAAAATCTTCAAGAAGCTGACAGCCTTGCGAGAAGTACATAACTTGGTCGATTTGGCTCTCGAGGCTTGTCGGACGCATAACCTTTCCGGGGTCCGCGACAACTCCGAAGCGGAGAACTTCGGCGATTCCGGTTTCTTCGTCTACCGCAACTTCGCAGAAAGCTACGTTCATTGTGTCGAGCTTGCGTCCCATATCGGTCGCCCAAACCGCTGTCGGCGGCTTACCCTGATAGTGCGCGGTACAGGAGCCTTTTACGCTTGAGATAGGGGCGCGGACTTCCGGTTTTGCCGTGACGAATATGTGTCCCTCGCCTAAGTCCAGTTCCTCCGCTTTGTAACCGATAAAGGGGGACGGAACAGGCGGCGGACCGAAGAAGCTCGGGGGCGGCGGATTGTCAGCTTCGTAGATTGCGCGCTCGAGTATCTGCTTTTTAAGTAGGTTCGCACATTCTTTCGTTACCCACGCCGACGCTGTTGTACCGTCCGAACCTCCGCCGACCGGTGTGAATTTCTCGCGGTAGTCGAAGTCTATGACTACATCGTCGTAGTTTAGCCCTAGTTCCTCCGCGACTACCATTGCGTTACACTCAACCGCGTAAACGCCGAAAAGCGGTCCCTGTGTCGGGAGATGTACTTGTCCGTCGCGGTATTCTAAGCGGCTCGTATAATCCGAGAACGAATGTCGCGGACACATCTGATAGCGGAAGCTCAAACCGTGCTTGCGTCCGTCCGGAAGCGTCTTTGCTCCCGCGCGGTGAGGTTCCCAGTTCATCAGTTTGCGTCCCGCTTCAATGCAAAGGTCAAAGCTCGGTACCGGGTCCGAATCGTCCTGCGAGGTAGGACCGTGGAGGTTTAAGCGCGCTATGTCAATAGGGTCTTTATCAAGTTTTTCTGCAATGAGATAGAGCGCGAGAGTTACGCTGTCCCAATTGAACGGACAGTGCTGACCTGAAACGTACATCAAGCCGCGGTTGGTGTCCACAATCTCCATCTGCTGGCGAATGTCCTTGCATTTGAGCGT
>JAISLB010000126.1 GCA_031260685.1 Oscillospiraceae bacterium
AGCTACTCGCTGCCTGTCTCCGAGTTTGTAGCCTGCGAAGCCGCCGGCACACTCAATGAGGCGAAAGTCCGGCAATCGCTGCAGCAAGTCGGTCTACTCGAAAGAATCAACGCAGAAGCAAGGGGCATACACACGGAATACAGCAAATATTTTGACGAGAGCGGCATTGTTCTCTCCGGTGGACAGCTTCAAAAGCTCGTAATCGCCCGTATGCTTTATAAAGGCAGTACCTTTCTCATTATGGACGAACCTTCCTCCGCGCTTGACCCGGAAAGCGAGTACGAAATCAACCGCGAAATCTCGAAGCTTCTAACCGGACGAACGCTTGTGCTAATCTCTCACCGTTTAAGTACCACACGCGACGCGGACAATATTATTCTAATCGAAAGCGGCAAGGTGCGGGAACAAGGTTCGCACAGCGATTTGCTAAGCCGCGGCGGTAGATATTCCGAGCTGTTCAGTATGCAATCCGGCGGTTATACTGATTGACTAAACAGCCCGCAAGCCTAAGCTTGCGGGCTGTTGACCGATTTCGGTCAAACGCGGGTTTTGACGACTGCTTTGTCTTTCCACTTGCCGATACGGTAATAGACAAGGGTTACTATTAAGCCGATTGCCATACAAATTACCATACCCCACATAAACATATCAGGATTGCCCTCAGGCCAAAGGAGCGATTTCGAGGCAAATACCAGTCCAAGCGTAATCGGTACTTTCAGGATAACGTTCATTAGAAGCGAAATCCACATCGTACCGACCGAATCGCCCGCGCCGCGCATTACTCCGTTGAAAGTCATATTGACCGCCATAATTATATACGCAGGTACCATTATTCGTATAAAACCCATACCCATATTTATCAGGTCGTCGGTTTTTGTGAACAAAGCGAACAGATATTTTCCCCAGATAAGTATCGCAGTAACCATTACAATCGTAAAGCCCATACACATCATTAGTGTCGTCATACTGCCTTTTTTTACGCGGTCCATTTTCCCCGCGCCGATATTTTGACCGGTAAAGGTACTCGCGGCGTTGGAGAACGCCTGACACGGCATAACCGCGAAGCCGTCTACTCGCATTGTCGCGACTTGAGCGGCGACTACGGCGCTACCCATCGCCATCATAAACGGCTGCATTACGATATTCGACAGGAACATTACAGCCATTTGAATACCGGTAGGCAGACCGAGCCGCACTATTTGCCTGACGATTACGCTTTTCAGCTTCAGCGTTGCCTTTGTTATCGTAAACAGATTTTTCATTCGCAAAACGCGCAGAGTACAGGCAACAGCCGAGAAAATCTGCGAGATAATAGTCGCTACGGCGGCTCCCGCAACTCCGGCTACATCGCCCCAACTTGCGCTCCACCAGCTCACGAGCCAGATATCGAGAATAATATTGAGAGCGGCCGCAATCAGCAGAACTATCAGCGGAAATATCGAATCGCCGAGCCCTCGCAGGATTCCGCTCATTACGTTGTAGAAGCCGCTGGCGGCAGTTCCGCAGAATAGGATAAACAAATATATGTACGCCATATCGAAAATGTCGTTATTAGTCTTAGTCACGCGGAGCAGCGGACCCGCAAGCGGTACTGCGATAGCCGTAAGAACTACGCTCAAGATAATCATCAGCGTAAAGGCATTGCCGATAGAGTTTCCGAGCCTTTCGTTATCTTTCGCGCCGAAATATTGAGAGACCATAACAGTTACTCCGGCTCCGACCGCCATAAGAAAAACGAGAAAGAGGTTAGCGATAGAGCCGGTGGCTCCGACGGCTCCGAGTGCTCCGTCGCCGACAATCCGCCCGACTATCGCCATATCCGCCGCAGAATAGAGCATTTGCGCTATATTGCTGATAAGCATTGGGATTGCGAACTTCCAAAGGCAAGACGAGGGACGCCCGATTGTCATATCCTGCGCTCCGAAAAGTGATTTCAAGGTACTCAGCATTATATTCTCCTTATTTTAACAGTGAACGGTGAACAGAGAACAGTGAACAATAAGAACGCAGTAAACGGGAATTAGCGACTGTTCACTGTATTCTGAATGTTCACTGTTTTGTTCACCGTTATTTATAACCGTTTTTGGCTGCCTCTATCGAACGTTCGCGACTTGATAGAGGCAGTACTTACCGGTGTCATCTAACCTCGCAGCCGTAACAATTGTCAAATGTAACAGCTGCAACGAGCCTCAGACGGCGTTGAGAACAAGCTAAGAACCAAGTTTCTTGCGATTCTTGTGTTTTTGCCACATTGTCCACGCGGGTCCCGCTATACAAACGGTGGAGTAACAACCGCTTATTGTACCGATTGCCATCGGAATCGCGAACGAACGTACCGAGTCCAAACCATTTCCCACCGCAAAAATGCAGATGAGAAATACACTGAGGAATACAGCGAGGTTAGTATACAAGGAACGCGTGAAGCTTTGCGAAATGCTCGTGTTTACGAGTTCTTCAACCGTCCCGTACTTATTTGCGAGCGTATTCTCACGAATACGGTCGTAGATTACGATTGTGTCATTGATCGAATACCCCAGAATCGTCAGCGCGACGGCAATGAATGAGTCGCCGATAGGGATTTGGAATATTACAAACGCGAAGAATACTACCAGCAAGTCGTGGAACAGCGACAACAGCGCCATTGCGCCTGCCGATAAACCGTGAATCTTTCGGAAGCTTATCCATACATACGCGATAATCAGCACAGCCGACAGCGCAATCGCAATAATGCCGTTTTGCAGGAATTTCTTTCCAAAGAACGGCGAGACGGTATTTGACTCTGATAATTCAAAACTTTGCTCCGGGTAGGTTTCCTGCAAAGCGTCCGTAATGCTTGTCAGCTCCTCGTTTGTGAGAGCTTTGTCACCCGCCATATTCAGGACGAGCTTTTTCTCTTGAGTTACGTAATCCGTAGTAATCTGCGCGGTAATGAGAGTTCCCGGAATTGCGTTTTCGGCTATATTTGCAGCGTCGTCAGAGTTTAGTTCAATCGTTTCGCTCATATTGTATTTTACGATTGAACCGCCCTTGAACTGAATGTCGAGGTGAACTCCATTGACAAATACCATAATTATGCCGACGACGATAATCGCGCCGGAAATCACCGCGTAAACCTTACGCTTTTCAAAGAACGGGCGAACCTTAACGACTGTTTTCGCGAGAGATTTTTTACTTAGGAACAGTTCAAGCTTACGTATACCGGGATACTGAATTAGCGAGAACATCATCAGTCTTGTCGCAAGAACTCCCGCGACAAAGTTCATAATGATACCGAAGAGCAACGTATACGCAAAGGATAACATAGCTCCCGAACCGAAAACCAACATTATCACGGCGACAATCAAAACGGTTATGTTGCCGTCGAAAACCGAAGAGAACGCGCGTTGGAATCCCGCTCTAACCGCTGCCGGAATAGGCTTTCCGGCTCGAAGCTCCTCACGTATACGCTCGGAGATGATGATATTTGCGTCTACGCCCATACCAATTGAGAGAATGATACCCGCAATACCGGGGAGCGTAACAGTGAGCTGCGGCCAAGTCAGCATAATCAGCTGTCCCGCCATTTGCAGCAGCAGCGCGATACTCGCCACAACTCCCGAAATCCTGTAAAGGCAAATCAACGCAACGCAGATAACCGCAAAGGCTATAATTCCCGCAGTAACCATAACTTCGAGAGCGTTAGCGCCGAGCGACGGACTGATAAGACTATAGTTTTGCGTAATCAGCGAAAACGGCAACGCGCCGGAGTTTATCTGATTTGACAGTGTCGTCGCTTCTTTGGCTGTCGCGATATCCGAAATAACACATTCGTTGGAGTCAATAGCTTGTCTGACCGTCGGAGAGCTAATCAGCATATCGTCCATATAAATAGATATTTCCTGACCGACAAGCCGCCGCGTAGCTTCCGCGAAAAGCGCGCGTCCCTCGGGGAGAAGTTTTAAGCGGACTAAATACCTGCCTAAGGTTTCCTGGTCCATTGCCCACGAGGTTTCGTCAACGTGTTTGCCCTCGAGGACGATTTCGCCGTCCGGGTCGCGGAAAGTCAGGTGCGCCATACTTCCGAGTTCAGAAATAGCTTCGTCGGGGTTAAAATTCGCTTCACCTGTTTTCCAAGGGAACCGCACAAAAATGAATCCGTTTTCGTTGTCAACGGTTACATCACGGTCTAGAATGAGCTGCTGGTCAAGGCGCGTTTCGATAATGCTACGCGCAGCTTCGAGCTCCTCTAACGTGGGAGAGCGTCCGAGGTCTTTCGGTGCGAAAGTTGCGTCTACGCCGCCGCGGATATCTATGCCGAAACGCATATCTCCCGCGCCGTACAGTTTGTATTTTGGTCCCATAAGATGGAAGCCGAAAAGTGCTACATAGCTTAATAGCAGCGTTACTACCAAAACTATGAAAAATGTCTGTTTGTATTGCTTTTTCATTTACTTTATACTCCTTATAATTGCCTGAATGTAATTGAAAGTTCAGACAGCATAAGGAGGACCGTCGATATTAACATTACCGCTGTTGGAAATTACGGAGTCAACCAGAACCGGCGCACAAAAAGAAACCGGAAAGGCAAATTCGGAATCACAAATATGTACTTTTGTTACATAACCGTTGAACTCCGCGCGCTTAGTGGTTTCATCTCTTTTTGCCGAGTAAACGGCTCCGGGGCTCTCGGACAGAACGATTGTGACTTTATTGCCGGTCCGTATGGTGAAGCGGTCTCCGGAAACCTGTCTTACAGCCGCGAAATATGGTCCGCCTTTGCCGGCAGCCGTCCTGCTTATACTGTTTCGCAAAGCAAAGCAAGGCACGGCCAAGAGCTGAACTGTTACTAACAGTACAAACGCGGTCGTAACCCTAGTTCTCAATGTGCGTACAGCAAACATCTATCGCTTCTCCAAATTTGCCGGACTTCAGCAGTCCATCTCTAGTAGTCTAACACAAGCAGACGTATTTGTCAAGCGGATTTTTACTATTCCGGAAAATCCCTCGCCGGGAAGTA